>CACZCT010000048.1 GCA_902779745.1 uncultured Prevotellaceae bacterium | reverse complement strand
GTTGCTGCCGCTGAGTTGGTTGCTGCTGACTTCATTCTGGAAGGTACCAATGTTGAAATCGTCGACGCAGAGGCTGGCCAGTATACTGCTGTCTACAACGCCGAAGTTCAGGATGCTAAGGTGAAATTGGTAAGCAACAAGCCTGTGACAACGGATGACTACGATGTAGTAATTACTATTCCTGGATCCTATTGGTGGCAGCCATCAGTTGAAATCCAGCCAGAGGATGTTAAGAATGTTAACACTTACACCTACACTATCACTGGTAAGAATAACTTCGCAACTACTGCTTCTATCGTGAAGACCTTCGAGGTAACTCCTGCTACTATTCAGATTAGTGTTGCAGAGGATCTGAGCAGACCTTACAACGGTCAGTCCGGTTTGGGCAGCCTGGTACCTGAATTCGAGTACAGCGGTCTGCAGGGTAATGACAAGGCTGAAGATATTAACGTTTCTTCCAATCCTGTTACTGTTGTGAATGCTAGCGCAAACGCCGGCACTTACGAATTAAGTGTAGATGCCACTAAGTTCTCAGGCAAGGCAAATACATCTATTGCAGGTAACTATCTGTTCGCTGCTAACGAGGAGATTACCCGTACCCTGACTATCACTCCTATCGACCTGACAATCAGCTTCAATGACCATAACACTGCTGGTGATTACCTCATCAAGAAGAATTATGGTGCTGACGATCCTAACTACAATAACAATACTTGGAAAAATAATAACTTGATTAGGGAGACGGAGTATATTACTAATACTATTTGGAATACCATTCGTAGTAATATCACAATCATTCGTACCAATGCTGATGAGGAAGTAGGTAAGTACGACGATGTATTGGAGATTATACCGGGTGATAACGTCATATTCGACAACTACAACCTTATTCTTGAAAAAGGTGACTTTGAGATTGTTGTCGGTGATGATGTGCTGAACGTTACGCTGAAGGACGACAGAACTAAGACCTACGATGGTAAGGCATATGTTTTAGGTGAAATCACTAAGGATGATTTTGCTGTCAGCGGTTACAAGAATGGTGATACCTTCGAAACTGCATTCACTGGTGGTCTGCCTACCGTTACTATCGAGGGTGATGCTACCAATGCCGGTGAGTACGCTATCGTTCTCTCTGGTGACGTTGCTCCGAACTACACCATCAACTACACGAACGCACGTCTGATCATCGCTCCTAAGGAGATCACAGGTACCGTTTCTGTCCAGACCGTTAGACAGGGTGCTACTTCCGATGATCTGAATCCGGATGCATACACGATTGAGGGTGCCGTCGAAGGTGATGACCTGAAGACTGCATTGGAAATTTATGATGATACTGCTGCTGATCCTGATGCTGCCGATGTTGACAATCCTGGTACATACACTCATGGTATCGCGCTGAAAGTCGGCAACAAGAACTACAGCTTGAATCCGGATCCGACCTTTGGTACCCTGATCGTGGTTGACGGTGGCAATACTATCGTGCTGACTCCTACGTACTGTGAAATTTGGCGGTGGCTTCACAATGAACAAGGGACACTGGTACACCTTTGTACTGCCCTTCGAGACTAACGTTATGGAAGTAATGGGAGCGTTCAAACAATACATCTCTATTGAGTTGCTGGATAAGGATAACTCTGGTAAGGGTGTTGCTAAGTTCAAGCTCATCGGAGGTGAGATCAAGGCTAACCAGCCGTTCCTGATCCAAATCTATGAGGACAAGAATCTGGATGAAGTCGAATTCAAAGACAAGGCGATTGAATACTCTGATAATCCTCAGGATGTTGACGATGACAGTGAGACCAAGTTGGTTGGTACCTATAAGGGTATCATCGGCTATAACGATGAGTTTGTAAAGGGCAAGCAGTGGTACATGGCTATCAGTAACGGTACATGGTACAGCTCTGCTACTGGTTACACTCGTCCTACCGGTGCTTACCTTGACATCGAGCTCAATGGTTCAGAGGCTCCAATTATCTACATCGAGGATCCTGAGACCGGTACAACTGGCATCATGGAAATGGATGTTGAGAAGCAGGCTCTCAGCACTGAGGGTTGGTACACTGTCTTAAGTAATCTCTTATAGACTCTATACTTGCCTGCACCTGTTCGCGGGTGCGGGCAAGTATCTTACTTGATAAATATAAATGTTAAAGAGAAAGAAAAGGAAATGAAAAAGATTGATTATCAGGCTCCAGAAATGGAGATAATCGAGGTGCAGAATCAGGCCACCCTGCTGGCTGGCAGTGATCCGCAGCCTCCATTCGATCCGGATGATGAAGGTCCCGGAGAGTAAGAAAACGGACTATCCAAGGAAGTAGATCCACGGGTAGTCTCTCTAAAAAGAAATTATCCTGGGGCGCAGGGCACAGCGCCTATGCGCCCCAGTTTTATAAAATGATGTAAGACGCTGGTGGCCCGGACGGCGGGCGAAAACAGAGGTTCGACTCCTCGCTATGCGACGACTTTTCTTCATAAGTGGAAAGTCAAAATTGTTAAATTATAATTAATCACTGGACTACTTGCCCGTGAGGGTCGGCAAGTCCGACAAGAAAAAGGGTCTCCTTGTTGAGACCACACCCCTGTCGCAAACCCGTGAGGGTCTGCGACAGATTTTTCTATAGGGTAAATGTACCTTTCGTTGCACTCTCTTTTTATTTTTTTAACGAACGTATAAGGCTAAGAACGGAAAATATAGAGTATATTTGCAATTACATAACTGAAATTCTATGAAGAAGATTTACGCTTTATGGGTGATGACCATGTTAGTCACGGTCTCACTTGCACAAACGCCAGAGGACATCGTGATATCACCGAATTCTGGAGATATCACAGTTGCCTTGAATAATGCGCTTGCAGGGGGGAAGGTTGCCAGAAGTATTACCATCAACCTGACCGCAGGAGGCAGTTATACGTTGAGTAATCCTATCGTGCCCTCTGGCAACATGATTATCAATGGTGCCGAAGGTGCAGTGATTGACGCTACCAATCTGAAAAGTGCACCGAACAGCGGTGGCCATGGTGATGAGGAAGACGAGGGCAAGGATGTGGCATTTATCCTGATGTCCACCTCTCCTTCCGTCGGTCAGACCAGTGGCTATTACCGTGTCAACGAGGTGACCGTCAAGGACGTGACCATCAAGGGCTTGAAGAATGCTCTCTTCTACGACCACGGCGTAAAATACTGCGTGGTGGCTTTCACGATTGACAACGTAGTGTTACAGTGGGAGCCTTCTGTCAAGCAAGAAGGACTGATTGCGTTCAAGAAGGGCGGCTATAAAGATTTAACCGTCAAAAACTCTACCGTCTATGGCAACAACTCGAAGAATGCAAAGAGTTTCACGACTACAAAGGCAGATATTCATTCCTTCGGCTATGATGTGACGAAGAACCGCCACGCCGTTACGTACCTGAACAATACCTTTGTCAATGTGCTGCCGACGACCAGTGCGGAAACGTGGGCGGTAGAGGCTTTCAATGGTGTGGGTTACGTGGATTACGATTTCCAGAACAACATCTGGTATGGCTGTGGCATCGACATCGCTATCGGTCTGGTCGGCAAGGACATGGTCCCCGAGGCCAAGGCGCACTTCTCCCAGAACACTTACTTCAATCCTGACGAGAAGACGAACGTCATGAAGGATCAGGCTCCGTTGGAGAGTATAACCGACATCAGCAATAATATCCTGACCACCAATCCCACCTTCACCGACATTGAGCATGCCGACTTCCACGTGCATCCGGGTTCACTGCAGGCAAGATATAAGACCGGTGACCCCCGATGGCTGGTGAACTATGATGCCTCCAAGGCACTGCCTGCCGATATCGTGATGAACCTGCACAAGGCAGAGAATATCTCAGACATGCTGGGCATCGCCATCAAGAGGGTGGACAAGCTCGGTGACATCTTCCTTACCCTGGCTCCGAATGCCAAGTACGTCCTTACCAATACCATCAAGGCACCAGGTTCTGTCACCATCACAGGTGAGGGTACGATGGTCAACTGTACAAGACTCAACGGTCCGATGATAATCCTGGAGGGAACAGACAGCATGGCAAATGTCGTGGATAAAGACGGAAAAATCGTTGGCAAAGACAAAAACTACCATTATGTGGAGACAGTGAACATCACTGGTATCAAGGCTACGTTGAAGAATACCTCTACCTTCTTCCGTGAAACGCAGAAGACATTGGTGGAAAACTTCATCATCAGCGACTGTGTGTTCGAACTGGACGGGAAGGACTGTCTGCTCGACTTCGCTGGATATCCTGGCAATCTGGAGATTACCAATACGACGCTCTGGTCGGAAAAGGGACATTCGGGGCATGTGTTGCATACCGGCGGACGCGTAAAGAACCTGGATCCGACACAGAATACGCTGAAGCAGTGCATGACCCTTGACCATTGTACGCTGTTCCAGATTTCCCAGGGGCAGGACATCAACAAGCTGGCAGGACAGAGCAGCAGGTCGCTCGTCATGACGCTGACCAACTCCATCATCTACAATTGTGCCAAGGACGGAGAGGAAGTCAAGGGCTGGCTGGGCGGTGCCGCAACTGACGGTCCCGCAGTGACCTACGGTCATAATACCTATTGGAGCAACGGTCAGATGCAAGTAGGCTGGATTGACAGCGACATCGACGGGACAGACCTCACGAACACTGCCTACAAGTTTGACCCTGGATTCTTCGATGTCGTAGGCGGTGATTTCGCCATTGCCACCATATCGCCACAGGCCAAGGATTCCGAGACAGGCATCCAAAATGGCGACCCTCGCTGGTCTACGTGGGCAGCAGGCGAGTATTACGTCAGAACATCTTACAACCGTGCCCATGGCGATGTCCTGGTCAACAGACAGTATGCCAACGAGGAAACGGAGATTACTATTTCTGCCATACCGGCTCCCGGTTATGAACTGGACTTTGTGACCGTCACCGACGACCAAGGCAACGACATACCGCTGAATGATGTGGTGCTTGCCCGTCGAGACGCTGGTGAGGAAGGTGAAGGAGGTGATGACATCGAGGATGATATCGAGATTAAGGCCTTTATCATGCCTGCCAATTCTGTATCCATTGCCGTGACGTTCAAGGAGACGACAACAGATATTAAGAAAGTGAAGGACACGACTGCTGCCACGCAGCGTCAAGACGGTAAATGGTACTCTTTGAGTGGAATTCCTGTCAAGACTCCTGCCAAGGGCATGTATATCCATAATGGAAAGAAAGTTGTCGTCAAGTAGTAACTAAAACTTCCAAACGATGAAAAAGACAGTTCTTTTATTCATGTTGATGTGGCTATGCGGGATGACCCTCATGGCTGCTCCGGTCAGCCGCCAAC
Source organism: uncultured Prevotellaceae bacterium (assembly GCA_902779745.1). Lineage (GTDB taxonomy): Bacteria > Bacteroidota > Bacteroidia > Bacteroidales > Bacteroidaceae > Prevotella. Next base: position 11,094 of record CACZCT010000048.1, on the reverse strand, counting down.
AGGCTCAGCAGATAGCGGCTCAGTTCCTAAGTGGCAAGAGTACCTCACACAGGGCACTATCGGCTTCGGAGATGCAGGCGGAGGTCGTATTCAACAAAGTGAACGGTATGGGCATGCCCTATCTCTATGCCGTCCATGCATCAGGAGGCAGGGGCTATGTGATTGTCAGCGGTGACGACTGTGCGCCTGCCATTCTTGGCTATGTGGAGCATGGCAATTACGATGAGGCCCAGATGCCGGAGAATATGCGCTCATGGCTTCAGCACTATGCCGACGAGATAGAACTGTTGCAGCGTTATAACCTGACGACTCCGCGGCGTACGGCAGCCAATGCCGGCGACCCTATCGCCAGAACACTGAACAGCAAGTGGGACCAGTTTGCTCCCTTTAACTTGGAGTGCCCGATGGCGATTTCTTATTTGGACGAAGGGTTGACGAAGGTTAGGCATGAGGCTGAGCAGACGGTGACAGGCTGTGCTGCCACGGCAATGGCACAAGTGCTTTACTTATGGAAGGACGAGTATGCCAAGCCGGAGACGAAAGAAGCCAAACTCGCCTACGACATTCCGGCACGGACAGATGTCGTGTATCAGTCGGCAGAGGAAGTGGACGACCAGATGATACCCATCTGGGTCAAGTTCAGTGATGAGGCGATACCTGCCTCGACAACGATAGACTGGGAAAACCTCAAAGATGTATACACCCATCGTGATGAGAATGGAAAGGTAGTAAAGGATGAAAACGGGAATGTTGTCGTCGACGGTACTGCCGAGCAGCAGGCTGCCGTAGCAAGGTTGATGCATATCTGCGGTGCTGCAGAAAGTATGTATTACGGTCCTACATACGCTGGCGGTTCCGGAACCGGAACGACACAGATGATATATGGAGCCTATCACTATCTGGGATTCCCGAATGTCAGAGTGCATTCCCAGTCGAATACCGACGAGTATGGTGACTGGGTTCAGCAACTGTACGATGAGTTGAAAGTCTCCAAGGCTGTGCTCTTCACAGGAATGTCCAGCTCTGGCGGCCATGCCTTCGTAGTCGACGGCTACGACAAGGAAGACCTCTTCCATATCAATTGGGGATGGAGCGGTCTTGCCGACGAATCATTGGACAACGGCGGCTTTTATCGTCTCAACTCATTGCTTCCCACCGACCAGGGCATCGGCGGTGCAGTCATTAACGACGGATTCTCGCGGGATCAGTCGTTCTTCAGCGGTTTATACCCCAACGCTCCTGCTCCGGAGGGAGAGGTCCCGATGATGACCACGGGAAAAGTAAGCACGCAACAAACCGGTACGGATGTCAGTGACGGGAATCTGTCGCTGTACATCTATTTCTCTTGTACTAATAACGTGCTTCCTGAGTTGAAGGCACAGATAGGACTCTGTCTGGAGAATGAGGCAGGCGACAAGGATATCGTACCTGTCGGTGATGGACTATCGTCCTATCTAATGGGAGAGTTAAAAGGTTATGACAGCCGATTTACGTGGACGGGTGTTACTGACGGAAATTATAAAATACGTATGTACTTCCGCACCTCGTTGGCTGACGATGCCTGGACCCTCTGCCAGAATGTTGACAACTCCTATATCAGGATAGAGGTGAACAATGGTCAGGCGGTCGTCCACAACAGCGGCAGATTTGAAGTGGATGTGCTTGGTAATGACTTGAAGAAGGAATATATACAGCGTGAGGATGTCAACTTTAATGTCCAATATAAGGTGACAACCGGTTCCATCAATTTCGTTCCCTTTGTCTTGGCTCTTCCTGTGAAGCCGGACGGTAGCGGTGGCTTTGTGAAAGATGATAGCAGGGTATACGCTAAATCATCGCTGACACCGTCTCCCGTTACAGGAGATGCAGGATATGAGTTTACCATTCAGGGACTGTTTGCTGCAGACGACTTGAAAGTGGGCTATTATCAGGTGATGATTATGGACCAGGCCAATATGTTGCCTGGTGAATTTTACTTCCAGGTGACAGACAAGGAGCCCTTCAAGTTCATCTTCAAGGATACACCCTATGTGAAATATGCCGACGCGAACGGTATCATCTATATGGGACCGAACTTCTACTGTCATAAGTTCGAGAAACTGCGTGCATTCGGTTATACCGCCACGTCCTTTACGGGCAGTAACGGCAAGACCTATCTGGTGGATAACTCCCCGGATACCGTCCTTATTGTGAAGGATACGTTGAAAGCTGATGTAATCATGACTCCTAACTATGTGCTGAACGAGTCGGACTTCGGTGATGCTACCGTGATGCCGGTATGGGACTTCGACAAGCCCGACAGCGTAGCACGCTTCGATAACTATCAGGAAAAATGTTGTTTTGTAAAACCGACATGGTTTGACTCTAACTACATCGATTTGAACATGACGTGCGATGCCACTAATGGTTGGATAGACAATGTGCGAGGCAAGCAAAAGGGCTATGCGGATGTCGGTGCAGGGACCAAGTTCACGCTGCCTGCCCGCTACGGTACCATCTACCGCATGACGACCAAGGAGGCACTGGATAAAACGACTATTGCCGACAGCACCAGTACACAGTACAAGACAACGAAGGATGCGAAGGGCAACTATGTCGCCACACTGCTCTATTACGAGTCGGACAATGACTCCATCAATATTGTTGTCGGAGAGGATATCAGACTCATATCCATCTCTGCCTCCTATCCCGGTGGTGACAACTACATGACGTGGATGCCTGATACAGCAACCGTCAAAAATGAGTTGGTCACGATTCAGAAACCTGATGGAGCAGGCTGTCTGCTCTATGATGTCTCCGACCTGACCATCAACGGCGGACTGAACGTGGTGGCTGGAGAACCCTTGGACAGTCTCTCTGCCCAGATCGAGGTGCCGGACGAGTTTGACGAGAACAAGTACCTGTCGGTGAGCTTCCAGATGGGAGAGGGCTTCTCCTATAAACATGGCAAGGCCTTTGTCAGCATGCGGCTGTACGGCACCAAGGCATCGACGAAAGTGAAACTGGTGATGTCGGACACGAAGGGTAACAAGATAGAGTCACGGCTCTATGAGTATAACAACCTTGCCGACAGTGTGTTGCTTGACACGCTGGCTAATCTGAAGAAGCCTAATGACATCTACCTGGAGGACAAGGTGACCATGAAGGTCTATGTCTATGGCGATGCCGACTACTACCGCCTGTACATGGGCATCCAGTCATCAGGTGAGGTCTGTGAGATACTCCGCTTTCCGGAGGGCTATAACTTTGTACCGTATAAGGCGAAGAGTGAGATAGACCTCGACGGTATCGGCCTGTTGACAGTAGACTCCTATGAGGTGGTCGGTGTTGACGACGAGAACGACCATATCATCCTGAATGCGATTGAAGAGGTACCGATGGGTGATGTCCTTATCATACACTCCGACGAGGCTGGTGCCACCCACCATATCCCGCTGACGAGGGCTGACGATGCCTATGTGCGTGGTAACAACAAACTATGGGTGTCTGACGGTACTGTCAGGGGCGGCAAGGACATCTACCGCTTCGCCAAGGAGGGAGAACTCTATGTGTTCAGGAACTCTTCATCCGATGTCGTGCTGCCACGGGGTGAGATATACCTGAAGTACCACAGTGCCTATAAGAAGGAGGTGTACTACCTCAGTGAACAGGATGTTCCTGAGAAGATCACCGAACTGCTGTTCTATAGCAAGGAAGACAATACACCAACCATCAGCCAGTACAAGGGCAGGACCATCAAGAAGGTGACGCTCGACGGGTTTACGTTCTTCAAGAACCACATGTGGAACACACTGTGCGTACCCTTCGACATCATCGGTGACGCGATAGAGACGACACCGCTGCAGGGTGCAGAGATATGGGAACTGGATGTCACGAACAAGGCAGACTATGAGGCACCGACCGGCTTCGATACAGAGGCTGGGGTGGTGACCCTGAACTTCAAGCCCGTTCACAGCATAGAGCCGGGCAAACCGTATTTCCTGGAGTGGAAGACGACGACGGCCAGTCAGATTGACAATCCGGTATTCGAGAACGTGACCCTCAAGACCTCGGAGGACGCAGAAATGAGGACGACCAGCAGTGACGGAAAGGTACAGATCGTCGGTACCTATGCCCCGGAACTGCTTGCCGGAGGCAGTGCCGCCAACCTCTATGTGGGTACGAACGACAAGATTCACATACCTGTGGAGAATTACGAGGTGGATGCCTTCAATGCCTATTTCCTCATTGACCTGGGCAACGGTCTCGGCAAGCCGGGTACTGACACGCTACAGAAAATCGTGATGAATATTGCCGACGAGGATAATGTCCTCCGTGTGATTACCATCACCGTTCCCGCCTCCCTCAAGGATGGCGTGTGGTATGACCTGCAGGGCAGGAAGTATACGGACAAGCCTACACAGCATGGTATCTATATCATGAATGGTAAGAAGATACTGATCAAGTAATGAAGAAAGAGAGTCCTTTTTCAGCACATAGCAGGCAGCGGCAGATGGAATCACCGGACCGTGTGCAGGATTATGTAAGGGTGACCTCCGTGTCTCCCTTCCTGATCGGTATCACCATCCTGTTGCTGCTGGGTGCCTTCGTGGTATGGGGCATCTTTGGGACCGTAGCTGACAGGGTGGAGTATAACGGACTCATCTTCCCGCACCATGGTACGGACGATGTGGCACTGGAGTCGGGCGGTCTCATCACCAAGATGCTGGTGCATACGGGTGACTCCGTGGCAGTGGACCAGGTGGTGGCTCGTGTGCAGATACAGGGAAAGGACAGTCTGATAAGAAGTGCTATCTCAGGAACGGTACTGCATACCAAGCAGGACCGTGAAACCTTTGAACCCCTGGAGCCTTTGGTGAGTATGGTATGCGAGCATAAGCCCGACCATTCCGTACATACCATGCTGGTCGCCTATGTGAAGATGGAGATTCATCATGTGCTGAAGAAAGGCATGGAGGCACAGGTATGGCCTGTGGGTGACGACCGTGATAAGATTGGTTATGTAAGAGGCGTGATTGTTGATATCGACCGTTATCCCACACCGCCTGCGGAGATTATCAACCAGTTGAAGAGCGCTTCCATGGCAGAGCCGCTCTTCGACACCCATGAGCCTGTGTGGCAGGTTGTGATAGAGCTGCGCCATGATCCTGCCGACCCGGAGCGTTACGACTGGTCGACGGGTGATTCGGAAGGGGTGGAGATGAGTATCGGCACCTATTGTAATGTGTTGACGGAGACCCGCCGCCGTTCCATGTACGAGTATCTTTTTAATTAGAGGGCGCATTGGAAACGAGGAAGACGACATGGGGACTGCTTTACCGCTTTATGAAGGCGGGCAGCAGGCTGTTGTGGCTGATCTTCCTGCTCTATGCCATCACCATAGGCTTGGACCTCTTTCCGCCGTTCTTCCAACAGATATACACCGATGACATCATCACCGGCAAGAACCCGACATGGTTTGAGCCGCTGCTGCTGGTATTCACCGCCTTGTTCGTGCTGGAGCTGATAGCATGGCTGGTACTGAATAGTCACCGCCGTACGCTGTCCATGCACTTCAGTCTGGTGAGCCAGTCGCACTATGTGTGGCATGTGCTGCGCCTGCCGATGTCGGCATTCAGTCGTTTCTCCACCGGTGACCTGATGGCGCGCTATATGGGTATCAGCAGGACGGGCATGAAACTGTTCGACCAGGCTCCCGCCGTGATATTACTCCTGAACGTGCTGATCTTCTCGTACCTGTTGTTCTTCTATAGTTGGCGGTTAGGCATCATCGAGATACTTGCCCTTGCCACCATCATCCTCTCCGTCCGCCTCAGTGCCAGTTACCAGAAACGGAAGGCGAAAAGCATGGAGGCAACCGAGCGTCGCCTGCAGAGTGCCACGATGGCAGGACTGCGTGATATGGAGACGATCAAGTCGGCAGGTGCCGAACAGCGGTTCTTCCAACAGTGGGATGCTATCTATGCCAATGCGTTGAATGCCCGTGTGACGGCGACGCGTCAGATGATCCTGATGGGGGCCCTGCCGTCCTTGGTACAGCAACTGAGCAATGCGTTAGTGCTCTGCCTGGGAGCCTTGTTCATCCTTGACGGTGACCTGACACCTGGTATGCTGCTTGCCTCGCAGGCTTTTATGTCGTCCATGCTGTATCCCGTGACGAAGATGTCGAATGTGATGCAGGAGGTGTTCAAGGCACATTCTGTATTGGAACGCCAGGAAGAGGTTCTGGAGTGTGAGACGGTGGATATCTCGGGGATTCCAGATGAACAGACTCCTGTCAAACTCCGTGGTGAGATAGAGTTGCGGGACGTCACCTTCGGCTATGACCGTTCGCAGCCTCCGCTGATCAGACATCTCTCGCTACATATCCAGCCTGGCGAGCGTGTCGCTTTCGTGGGCAAGTCGGGATGTGGCAAGAGTACGGTGCTGATGCTTGTCGCAGGACTCTATGAGCCTTGGGAGGGTGAGGTGCTGATAGACGGCATCCCTGTGAACAAGATCAATCGGATGACACTGACGGGTAGCATGGGGGTGGTCAGTCAGGACGTGACGCTGTTTGAAGGTACCGTGGCGGATAATATCCGGATGTGGGACGAGTCCATTGAGGATTTCGCCGTCAAGACGGCAGCGGCGAATGCACAGATACATGATGAGATTATCAACAGGGCAGATGCCTACCAGAGTGTCGTCGCCACGGGCGGCAATAACTTCTCGGGTGGCCAGCGGCAGCGCATAGAGATAGCGACAGCCTTGGCGAAGGAGCCCACGCTGTTGTTGATGGACGAGGCGACATCCGCCCTCGACAAAAAGATGGAGGAGGGCGTGATGCAGTCTATATACGGGCTGGGCGTCACCTTGTTGATGATAGCTCATCGTCTGGAGACCATCCAGCAGTGTGACCGTATCTATGTGATGGACTATGGCGAGATTGTGCAGTCGGGCACCCATGAGAGCCTGATGGCAGACAAGGAAGGAATCTATTATCATCTGAACAGTTATGGATCCGTTGTATGAACAGTTGAAGCAGCGCATAGAGGGCAACCGCCATGCCGTGGGCAGGGCGGGGGATGTCTTTATGTCTATGGTCAGCCGTGACGTGCTGCGACAACTGAAGAACAACGAGGACCGTCAGTTGAATGCCGATGACCTGGAGCAGTTGTTCACCAGTCAAGGGGTTTTCTTCCGTCAGGTGACGCTGGACGGACAGTGGTGGAAGCATACCACCGGTCGCCTCCTCGCTTTCCTGAAAGAGGACGATGCGCCCGTCATCCTTGATCCCGGCTTTGCGAGTTATTCGTTCCTCCATCCTGTCACCGGTCGTCGTTATCAGGTAAACCAGCGTTCTTCGAAGGATCAGATATTGAAACCTGAGGCGTTCTGTCTGACACTGCCGTTGCCGACGGGTACGCTGACGTTGCGTGACCTGGGACGGTTTGCTTGGCGGAGTCTCAGCAACACCGACCTCTGTTATATCTGTCTTGCCTGTGTCAGCGTGGTCTTGCTGACGATGTTCACGCCATACGTCACCAAACTCGTATTCAGCGAGGTGATTCCTTCGGGTGAAGCCTCCCAGTTAGTGCCTGTCGCTGTATTGTTGTTCAGTGCCGCCATCGGTCTGTTGATGCTGCAGGTGACACGCAGTCTTGTGGTGTTCAGGGTGAAGGATAAGTTAGAGTACATGCTGCAGACCGCCTTGATGACACGCTTGCTACATCTGCCAGCCACCTTCTTCAAGACATGGTCGGCAGGTGATTTGTCCAACCGTGTCCTCTCCCTCTCGCGCTTCAGCGGTATGCTGACGGAGAATATCTTGACGACGGTACTCTCTACCTTGTTTACGGGCATCCTGTTCATCCAGTTCTTTATCTACGGAGGACCGTTGTTGTTGATTGGTGTCGGAGCCTTGGCAGTGATGTTATTCTCAATCCTGCTCAATTATTATTATACAAAGAAGGTACAGGAGAATGTGAATCCTCACCGTTCGCGGATGTACGGATTACTCTATGAGATCCTGGGCGGTATGCAGAAAGTCAGGGTGAACGGTGCGGAGGAGCGTGTCTTCTTTCAGTGGACCAAGACCTTCATGCATACGGAGGTGAACAGTGCCTCCCAGCCGGTGATGTCCTTCTATGTCAGTTCCGTCTCTAATGTCATTAAAATATTCCCCCTGTTGGTAACGATGTGGGCGGCATGGTACTATAAGTTAGGACTCTCCGACTATATCGCCTATTGTGCGGTCTTGGCGATAGCCGTGGGAACCGTCAACCAGTTGGGTATCATCATGAAGCAGATTGGTCGCGTGATGCCGGAGGTGCGCCAGTGCAGTCCTATCCTGGAGACTCCGACGGAAGAGACACACGGGCAGCATGTGCTGACAAATATCGAGGGGCGCATAGAGGTGAACGGTGTCTCCTTCCGCTATAGTGAGACAACCCCTTGGGTCTTCAAGGGTCTTAACCTGCATATCCATGCCGGCGAGTACGTCGCCATTGTAGGCCCCTCAGGCTGCGGAAAGACCACGCTGATGCGTCTGCTCCTAGGTTTTGAGGAGCCTGACGACGGTGCCATTTTCTACGACCGCTATAACCTGCGTGATATCAACAAGTCGAGTCTGCGCCGCAACTGTGTGGGTGCCGTGATGCAGAACGGACGGCTGATAGAGGGTACGCTGCTGGACAATATCCTCTTTACGGCATCGGCGGCGACGGAGAAGGATGCCTGGGAGGCGGCACGGCTGGTCGCCTTCGAGGAGGATGTACGGCGGATGCCCCTAGGTATGATGACACCTATCACGGAAGACGGGAACGGTATCTCCGGTGGTCAGCGACAGCGTATCCTCCTGGCACGTGCCTTGGTACAGCGTCCTGACATCCTGCTGCTCGATGAGGCTACCTCTGCCTTGGATAATGTTACCCAGCAACGTGTGATGAACTATCTGTCACAGATGCATTGCACTCGCATCACCATAGCCCATCGTACTGAGACTATCCGCCAGTGCGACCGTATCATCGTCATATCTCGTGGACAAGTGGTCAAGGAAGGCACCTTTGATGAACTTTCTATAGCAGGTTACTTATAAAAAATATTAAATAATGTTATTTTTATAAGAATAAGTCTTGCGTATCTTATTTATTATGTGTACCTTTGCAGCCGCTAAAGTGCGTATTGCGCTGGCTTGACAGCTAACAATACCTTGAGAAAGAGCGGTTTACCTTCAGTTTGGAAGTAGTGGACGTTTCTTTTCGAGTGGGTTTGTGACTGCGAGAAAGCGGATGGCACTCGAGAAAGAAACGAATATATTCACATTATTATTATTTAAATTTTAAACTGAAATGCCAGGATTAATTGGAAGAAAAATCGGAATGACTTCCGTTTTCCGTTTTCAGTGCCGACGGTAAGAATGTACCGTGCACTGTTATCGAATGTGGTCCTTGTGTTGTTACTCAGGTGAAGACCGTCGAGAAGGACGGTTACGCAGCCCTTCAGTTGGCTTTTGGTGAGAAGAAAGAAAAGAACACCACCAAAGCCATGCAGGGAATCTTCAAGAAGGCTGGTACGACACCAAAGGCCCACTTGGCCGAGTTCAAGTTTGACGAGGAGCACAACCTCGGTGACACCATCACGGTGGAACTCTTCAATGACGCTGACTTCGTAGACGTAGTTGGTATCTCTAAGGGTAAGGGTTTCCAGGGTGTCATGAAGCGTCACGGTTTCGGTGGTGTGGGACAGGCCACACACGGTCAGGACGACCGCGCCCGTAAGCCGGGATCTATCGGTGCTTGTTCTTATCCCGCCAAGGTGTTTAAAGGTATGCGCATGGGTGGCCAGATGGGTGGCGACCGCGTGACAACGCAGAACCTGAGAGTGTTAAAGGTAATACCGGAGCATAATCTGATCCTTGTGAAAGGAAGCTGCGCTGGTTGTAATGGTTCAACTGTTTTAATTCAGAAGTAAGCAATGGAAATTAACGTATTGAATATCAATGGTCAGGAGACCGGAAGAAAGGTTACGTTAAACGAATCAATCTTCGGCATTGAACCTAATGATCACGTCATTTATCTGGACGTAAAGCGTTACCTCGCTGCTCAGCGCCAGGGAACAGCCAAGGCTAAAGAGAGAAGCGAGCACACTGGTTCTACTCGTAAACTTGGTCGTCAGAAGGGTGGCGGTGGTGCCCGTCATGGAGATATCAACTCACCGCTGTTGCGTGGTGGTGGTCGCGTATTCGGTCCCAAGCCCCGTGACTACAGCTTTAAGCTGAACAAGAAGGTAACTGTTCTTGCCCGTAAGTCCGCCCTCTCCTACAAGGCTCAGGAGAACGCTATCATCGTTGTTGAGGACTTCAACTTCGAGGCTCCGAAGACCAAAGACTTTGTCAATGTTGCAAAGAACCTGAAAGTTGATGGCAAGAAAATCCTCTTGGTGATGCCGGAGACTAATAAGAACGTATGTTTGTCGGCTCGTAACTTACAGCGCTCTGAGGTAATCCTCGCTGCATCGCTCAACACCTATAAGGTATTGAATGCTGACGTGATGGTGATTACGGAGAATTCGCTGAAGGCTATCGACAGTGTATTAAATAAATAAGGAGGAGCACAGATATGGCATTTATTATCAAGCCTCTGATTTCAGAGAAAATGAACAATATTACTGAGAAGTCTTCTGTCGACAGAACTTTCAAGGCCAAGACCGGTGCGCACAAAGGCGAGATGGTGACCAAGAAGGCTCATGCCAAGTATGGTTTCATCGTAAAGCCCGAGGCCAATAAACTGGAAATCAAGGCAGAGGTAGAGGCTCAGTACAATGTGACAGTAGAGAGTGTGAACACGCTTCGCTATGCTGGTAAGCGCTCACAGCGCTATACCAAGGCTGGTCTTGTGAAAGGTCAGAAGAACGCGTTCAAGAAAGCAATCGTTACTCTTAAGGAGGGCGATACTATTGATTTTTATAGTAATATTTAAATAAAAAATGGCAGTACGTAAATTAAAACCCGTTACTCCGGGTCAAAGACACAAGATTATTGGCACGTTCGAGGATATTACTGCATCCGTGCCAGAGAAGTCTCTCGTTTACGGTAAGCGCTCTACCGGTGGT
>CACZCT010000047.1 GCA_902779745.1 uncultured Prevotellaceae bacterium | reverse complement strand
ATCTTCTCCACCATCATGATAATCCGCAAACGCGCCAATGGCAGCGCTCAGGTATTTGCCGTTCACATCCAGGTTACCTCCATGGATGTTGATTTCTCCCATGGTGTCGTGACCTTTGTAATACATGTTGCCTATACGTACACTATAGTTGTCGTTTGCGTTTTCACTCATGTTCAGCTTTCCGCTGTTGTTCTCCTGTCCGTATATGTGCAGCTTGGCATTCGTTGTCGATTCTTCAAACACGATGCTGTAGTCCGTTTTCAGTTCGGCACCGTCGCAGAGTATGATACCCACCGATTCGTCTTCCGGCTTGATAAAGATGTTACCGTTAATCGTGATGTTGTCTTTCACCACATAGAACTTCTTAGTGAGCGTGATGCTACCCGAATTGCCCAGCACCACCGCACCTTCTGTTACCTTCAGGGTGTTACCTTCAGGGTTGACACCACCTTACCCTTGTAATTGTCCCATGAGCGCTCGATATAATAGGTCTCGTTTTCGGGGATAGAACTGGCAAGATGCGCCTCTTCGGCTTCAAGGTTTATTTTCGTAATCTCAGACCTGTCAGCGCTGAATAATTCTTTAGGGTCTAATTTGCCGTGATAAGTAGTATAACCGTTGGTAATGTAGCCTGTCTTAGGCATGCTGATGCCGATGTTGCTGTTCTTAAGACTGCCAATGATATTGATGACGCATTCATCCTTTGCTTTGTAGAAATTGTCTGTCATGTCGTTTCCGCAGTAGTTGCCGGTGATAGTGACTTTACCCTGCATGTACACCTTGCCTTCCTGCCATATACCAGCACCGTGGGTGATAGCCGTATTGCCGGTAATGGTACAGCCGTCGATGGTCAGCGTTCCGAAGTTACAGATGCCGCCGCCACGGTCGTCGCCCGTACAACCGGTGATGGTGACATTCGTTAGGTTCGCAGTACCTTTTGCTTCATTAAGAATACCACCGCCGTCACCGCCCCAGCCGCCTTTCAGCGTACCGTTCTTCAGGTTGAGGTAGCACCGCTACGCACGGTGATGACCTGTCCGCCATCCTCGCCACGCTTCGTCAGCTCACGATCCAGCGTGTGACCGCCGAGGTCGATAGTCATCGTACCGGCAGCAATTTCAAGTGTGCTGTTGCTGAGTTTAATGTCTGAAATGACGGTGATGTCCGCACCGTCGGTCTTTATCGCTTCACGCAGTTCGCTATCCGTTGAGACTTCGGTCTGTGCCCAGGTTGTGGTAGCACACATCAGCACTGTCAGTAATGTGAAAATCTTTGTTCTTTTCATATTTGATAGTTTTTTTTTGGTTTTTATTGAGCACAAAGATATTAAAAAATGTCTGTACTGCAATAGTACAGACAAAAAATATTAGTTTATCAGACAAGATTTAAAGACTGACCGACAAAATCTAAAGTTTTTTTAGCGATATTTAAACCTCATCTCGCTCTAATAGGGTTCTAGAATAATAAATAAAGTGGAACAACTCATATAATATATAAGGTGACGTCCCCAATATGCCAAGATATACCGCTGTAGTAATATGCGTCATAAACTGGCTAGACAAGTCAGTGGCTATCATGTCCACATGGAACTCTTCAAAATGGAAGTCTAAGCCGGCAATGATGTCTGGCAGCCATTGTTAAAATCTTCTTCATCTTTTTCAGTATTTTGCGTACAAAGGTAAGAATTATTTTCTAATTTCTAATTTCTAATTTCTAATTTCTTTGTACCTTTGCACCATAAATAATAAAAAGTGATATGAAGATTGGTATTATTGTAGCAATGGACAAGGAGCTGCGTCAACTGCAACAGCTCTTCTGTCAAGACAACGTAAGAGTGGAGAAATGTGGTATCGGCAAGGTTAATGCCGCCCTTGCCCAGACTTGTTATATCAACCAAGTACCGTTTATCTCCTTCCGTGTCATCAGCGACATCCCATTGCGTGACACCGATGCCTCCCAGTATCATGACTTCTGGAACACCATTGCTGACAACTCCTTCCAGATCACCAAGACATTTGTTGAATCCCTTTATTAGCACACCTATGCTAAAAAAAAGAGAACTCCTGTTCGTCATATTCCTGACTCTTCTACCAACCGTCACTCTGGCTCGTGTATATGACGAAGAACACCCCTTGATCTATGAAGATGCGTGGGACCTGTGGCCATACTCGTTTGTCAATGACACTGGTGAACCCACAGGTTTCAATATCGACCTGCTCAAACTCATCTTCAACGAGCTGGATATTCCATATAGAATCAAGCTGAAGCCGACCCAGGACGCACTCAACGACCTGAAGACCGGACATGCCGACCTGATGTGCGGCATGGACGCACACTTCCATAATGAGTATGCACAATATGGCAGTAGCGTCATCCAGATATTCACCCATAGCATCGTCCATCGCAAGGACGAGCCAGTGCTCATCAAGAGCGTCGACGACCTCGCCACACAGCGCGTCATCGTGCATGACGGCAGTTTCAGCCACCATCTTATGCAGGAGTGGGGATGGGGAAAGAATGCCATACCCTATAACGACATGCAGGATGCTGTGCAGTATGTCCATAACCATAAAGGCAGTCAGATTGCATGGAACACACTGTCGCTGAAATGGCTGCTCCATAAGTTCGGCTACAACGACCTGGAGCTGACACCCGTCAACATTCCACACGGAGAATACAAGTTCATGTCTAACGACACGCGCCTGCTGGAGCAGATGGACAGTGTCTATACCAAGTTGAACTCCACAGGCAGGCTGCAACCCATCCAGAACAAGTGGTTCTATCCGGAGCACAAAGATACGGGTATCCCCTCCTGGGTATGGTATGTCGTCGCCGCACTGCTGACAGTCATTATATTCTTCCTTATCTATTATGTCTTTTCCCGTCTCTATGAGCGCAAGATGACGAAAAACATCCGACGCTCCAACAACCGCCTGTTACTCATCCTGAATACGGGTAAGGTACATATCTGGCTGTATGACATCACTACCAAGATGCTTACGAGCATCAACCGTGACGGCAAGAAGACCTCCATCCCACTGTCCCCTGACTTCATTAATTTCTATATACTTCCAGAGGACTTTGAACGGCTCAGCATTCTGATCGGTGAGATTGCCAGTCGTAAGAAAGAGAGAGAGACCATGGAGTTCCATGCCGTCAAGAAGGACGACAAGACAGCACATATCTTCTCCGTCAACTTCTCGGTGATGAAGCGTGACAAGAATGGCAACCCTACAATCCTCATCGGTGCCACTACCAATATTACGAAGGCGCACCTGCGCCAACAACAGCAGAAGAGTACGATGCTGCGCTACAAGCATATCTTCAACTCTGCCTTGGTTGACACGGTGTCGTACGACGAACACGGCATCATTGATGACATGAACAATAAGGCTGTTGAGAGTATCGGTGTTGATATCCAACAGATCATCGATAGCCATTTCTCTATTCAGAATGTCATCGGAGAGCCAGACTTCTCCCTCGACAATCTGGAATATACCTACCTGACGCAGATCTACAAATCGCCAGACGATGAGCGCGCTCTCAATCGCGTCCTGCGGCGCGATGAACTGTATTATGAGCTGCAGCTGGTACCTGTCCGTGACGATGACGGTCGCCTGTTGGGAATCTACGGCACAGGACGTGATGTCACGGAGTTAGCCAAGTCCTACTCCAGTCTTCAGAAGAAGGTCACCAAGTTGCAGGAGGCAACCGACGAGCTACAGGACTATATCCATAACATCGACTACGTACTGAAGAACGGTGGGGTGCGTATTGTGGACTATTCGCCCGACACCCATACGCTGACGGTTTACAATAAGATTGAGGCCATTCAGTACCAGCTGACACAGACGCGGCTCCTGTCACTGACTGCCGAGGAATCGAAGAGCACCGTCCAGCGCATCATGAACACCATGGACAGCCTCACTCACCAGCCCGTGAAAGCCATCATCAAGTCCACCATCCGCCTCAAGGGGAACAAACCGCTATGTCTGTCTTTCTCCTTCGTGCCGGTTACCAACGACAGTGGATATGTCACCAACTATTTCGGTATGTTCCGTGACATCAGTGATATCAAGGCTACCGAGGAGCTGCTGGCACTGGAGACCAGAAAAGCACAAGAGGTGGAAGAGGTGAAAAACGCCTTCCTGCATAATATGTGCTACGAGATCCGCACTCCCCTCAACTCAGTGGTTGGCTTTGCCAAACTCATTGAGCAAAGCAACAACAGTGACGACGTGCAGTTCTTTGTCGAGGAAATCAAGAAGAACTCACGCAGTCTGCTGAACCTCGTTAACAACATCCTCTATCTGTCACGCCTTGATGCCGGCATGATAGAGATCAAGCCCAAGCCCATCGACTTCCCCATCTTCTTCGATGAACGCTGTCAGACAGTATGGACGAACAGCCAGCAACCTGCCATTGAGTTTATCGTGGAGAAGCCTTATGAACATCTCACACTCAATATTGACCTGACCCAAATGGGCATCATCATCGACCAGATCATCTCCAACGCTGTGCGGCATACCACCTCAGGTCATGTACGGGCCCGCTTCGACTATAACGGTGAAGACCTCCCAGACAAGAAAGATTTTCGAGCGTTTTGTCACCACCGACAGCAACAGCAGTGGACTGGGACTGGTCATCTGCCAGGAGATTGTCAGGCTGATGGGAGGTAAGATACGCTTGAAGTCCGAGGTCGGCAAAGGTACCATCGTATGGATTATCATCCCCTGCAGTACCGGCGACATCATAAAGGTATTAGAGTAAAGTCCAATCATTGAATAACGAAAAATAAAGACGCATGATACGAGATACGTTACAAAATATGAAAAGGTCCCTGATATTACTCCTCTGCCTTTTCGCCCTATGGTCCTCCCTCTCCGCCGATAATCACTTCGGATATACCAGGGAGAAGCCATTGGTTATTGTATGCGACTGGGACTTCCGTCCCTTCGAGTTCATTAACGCCGAGGGACAGCCTGCCGGATATAACGTCGACGTACTTAACCTGATTCTCGACCAACTCGACATTCCCCATCAGTTTGTCATGCAGGAATGGCATATCGCTACTAAAATGTTCCAGAGACGGGAAGCAGACCTCATACACGCTCTGTACGCCTTCTATAAAGATGCCCCCTATGTGTCAACCCACAAGTACATCAACTACTACAACCTGAAATTGGCACGCCGCATAGATACCAACCCACTGGACCAGCTTAATAAGCTCCAGCCGAAAGACACGCTGCTCCTAAAGGAAGACGACTATGCGGCAATGGTCCTTGCACAAAGAGACACATATCCGTTTACTATTGAATACCACTCACCGAAGGATGCCCTGACGAGCATCACCCAGGGCAAGTACAAATATTTTATCTGGGGTGAGATACCCCTGAGTCATAAGATCCAAGAGCTTGGACTCGACAATATCGTCCTTGACGATATAGACATCCCGTCAGGCGAGCTGCGAATCATCGGTTACAACAAAGACCTGATCAGCATCATTGACGACCAGTACACGCGTCTGGAACAGGCTGGCGAGCTGCAAGAGGTCTATGACCGCTGGTTCCACCCGGAGCGCATCCATGACGATACCTCACCTGTAGCACTCTATATCCTCGCAGGACTGTTCCTGGCAACCGTCGCCGTGCTGTCGCTCATAAGGATTGTCCGCCAGAGGGTCAGCCAGTCAGTACAGGAGAGCTCTGACCTGGGACAGATAATGAACCAGGTTCTTAACATGGGTGACTACTTCGTGGTGGAGTGGGACTTCAAAAACAATATGCTACGCAACAAATACGGGGATATTATCCCACAGGGCGGAATGTCACCAGAGGAGTTCCTCAAGCGCATGCCCGAAGAGGAAGGCAGACAGTTTCACGAACTCAACGAACAGCTTGCATCTGGTATCATCAACCACTTCGACATGACCCTCAGACTTAATCAGGGCTCCAGTGAGTCACCATGCTGGAGGACCTTCTACGGCAATGCCATCGCCGAAAGGGAAAACAGCATCAATAGTCAGTCGCCAGGGAAACTGCTCTATATTGTCTATACCACGAAGGACATCACTGACGAGCTTAACGAGAACCAACGCATTAAGACCATTACCAACAAGTACAAGAAGATGTTCGACACCAACCTTGTCGCGATGTCATTCTACGATGCCAACGGCAAACTCCTTGACATCAACCAGAAGATGCATGAGTTCTGCGAGGTAACTGACAGGAACGAGCAGTACTTCCGTACCACCTCGCTCTTCGACTTCTCAAACCTCAAAGGTGTCTATCTGCCCGGTTCCCGTGAGATCTTACATACCTGTCAGCATATCTACGAGCCGCAAATGGGATTAGACAAATATACTGAGTTCCGCGTCCGTCCCGTGATAAACGACAATGATGAGTTGGTATTCTATATCGTCACCAACCGTGACATCACCGCCGAGCGTAACATCTATCTGGGACAGCGAGAACACGACCGCCAGCTGCACACCATCAACAAGGCTGCCAAGCACTATGAGGAACAGCTCTGCTACTTATTGAAGGAGAGTAAGATGTATATCTGGCACTATCTCCCGGAGAAGAATATCGTCAACATGTCACGTACTACCGGACAGACAGAATTCACGGAGACTATTGAGGAATATCTGGAGACCATCAGTCCACAAGCCCGCGAGAAAGGTATGGAAGAGATACGCAGTGCCATACAACAGGGCAAACCATACAATACGATCCTGCCCTTCGAGCATACACTCTTCGATAGCGAGCCCACATGGTATTCCATCTCCGGCATCCCCATCTTCAATAAAGACGGGCAACTCACCGAGTATTTCGGACTCTCGCGTAATATCACAGAGCTCATGGAAGCACAGGAGAAGCTACGCATTGAGACGGCACGTGCTGAGAACTCCGGACGACTCAAGGCTGCCTTCCTCGCCAACATGACACATGAGATACGAACACCTCTCAACGCCATCGTCGGATTCTCTGACGTGCTGTCCATGGTTGACGATGCCAACGAAAAGCAGGAGTTCATACGCATCATCCGTAATAACTGTGACATGCTCCTCCGGCTCATCAGCGATATCCTTGAGGTATCCGACATCGACTCACGTCCTCTTGCCATCGAACCCACTGACGTGGACTTCGCACAGTTCTTCAATGACATCTGCCAGACCATCGAGCAACGTATGCAGAAGCCTGAAGTCCAGTTCATCAAAGACAATCCCTATCAGGTCTTCAACACACGCCTTGACAAAGGACGCATACAACAGATCATCACCAATTTCGTGACTAATGCTATCAAATACACTAAGGAGGGACACATCAAGGTGGGATACCGCTATTGCGAGGGAGACGACCAGCAGCCCGGACTCTACATCTACTGCGAAGACACGGGTACAGGTATCCCGAAGGAGAAACAGGCTTCCATCTTCGAGCGTTTTGTCAAACTGGATGAGTTTGTGCAGGGAACTGGTCTGGGACTGGCTATCAGCAAGAGTATTGTAGAGCGTTGCGGCGGCACCATCGGTGTCACCAGCGAAGGATTAGGTCATGGCTCCACCTTCTGGTGTCAGATTCCCTGTGAACAGAATAAAGATTAATTAAAAACTACTCCCCTACTCCCGTTTTCTCTTGGAATGCCGATGTACAGGGCATTTCACGAAGAAACGGGAGAAGGGGAGATGTTTTATTGTTTATTTGCTTTTTTACGCTGGTCGTGGTCAAGGATGATCTTACGCATACGCATCGACTGGGGAGTAACCTCCACGAGCTCATCTTCCTTGATATACTCCAGACACTCTTCGAGTGACATGACAGTCTTGGGGATGATACGAGCCTTGTCATCCGTACCAGAGGCACGGACGTTCGTCAACTGCTTTGCCTTGGCGACGTTCACCACGAGGTCGTTGTCATGGACATGCTCGCCGACTACCTGACCCATATAAACCTCCTCACCCGGGTCAATGAAGAACTTACCACGGTCCTGTAACTTATCAATCGAATAAGCGAAGGCAGTACCTGTCTCCAAGGCAATCATCGAGCCGTTAACACGACGCTCGATATCCCCTTTGTAGGGCTGGTATTCCTTGAAGCGGTGTGCCATGATCGCCTCACCCTGTGAAGCCGTCAGCACGTTGGTACGCAGTCCTATAATACCACGGGAAGGGATGTCAAACTCGATATTCGTACGTTCACCCTGGGACTCCATCGATGTCAACTCTCCCTTACGACGTGTCACCATGTCAATCATCTTAGAGGCAAACTCCTCGGGAACGTTGATGGTGAGTTCCTCAATAGGTTCACATTTCTTGCCATCTATCTCCTTATAGATGACCTGTGGCTGTCCTACCTGCAACTCATAGCCCTCGCGACGCATCGTCTCGATGAGGACGGAGAGGTGCAATACACCACGACCACTGACAATCCATTTGTCGGTAGCATCCTCGAAAGGCTCGACACGCAGGGCGAGGTTCTTCTCCAACTCCTTCTCCAGACGATCGTTAATATGACGGCTAGTCACGAACTTACCTTCCTTACCGAAGAACGGGGAGTCGTTGATGGTGAAGAGCATCGACATCGTCGGCTCGTCGATAGCGATAGGCGGCAGCGGTTCGGGATTCTCTACGTCACAGATAGTATCACCAATCTCAAATTTCTCCAATCCGATGACCGCACAGATATCACCGCAGTCAACCTGGTCGATACGACTGTGTCCCATGCCATCGAAGGTATGCAATTCCTTGATCTTCGTCTTCTCCATGGTACCGTCACGATGGGCGATGGTCACCTGCTGTCCGTCTTTCAGGCTACCACGATGAACACGACCCACAGCGATACGACCTGTATAGCTCGAATAGTCAAGAGAGGTAATCAGCATCTGTGGTGTACCCTCCAACTGCTTAGGTGCAGGAATCACCTCCACGATCTTATCCAGCAGGTAGGTGATGTCGTTGGTGGGCGTGTTATAGTCTTCACCCATCCAACCGTTCTTCGCAGAGCCATAGACGACGGGGAAATCCAACTGGTCTTCCGTCGCATCAAGGGCGAACATCAGGTCGAAGACCATCTCATAGACCTCCTCAGGACGACAGTTCGGCTTGTCGACCTTATTCACCACGACGATGGGTTTCAAACCGATCTGCAAAGCTTTCTGCAACACGAATCGTGTCTGCGGCATCGGTCCCTCGAAAGCATCTACCAACAGCAGACAACCGTCTGCCATGTTCAGTACACGCTCCACCTCACCACCGAAGTCAGAGTGTCCCGGAGTATCGATGATATTGATTTTTGTTCCTTTCCAGTTGATACTTACATTCTTCGAAAGAATCGTGATGCCTCGTTCGCGCTCCAAGTCGTTAGCGTCCAGCACTTGGCTACTCAGGTTCTGTCCCTCCCGAAACAGGTTGCCTGCCAGCATCATCTTGTCCACGAGTGTCGTCTTACCGTGGTCTACATGAGCGATAATCGCAATATTCCTAATATCCTGCATACCTTTTCCTTGTATTTCGGGTGCAAAATTACAAATAATTAATGAAAATTGGGGGTGCAGCAGCAAATTTTTCACTTTTCATTTTTCACTTTTCACTTTTTTTTGTACCTTTGCACCCGCATTTGACGATGTACCCCACGGATGATGACTGTGGAAGGCATCTGAAAGATGTATTATATTAACAATTAAATCATCAAAATTATGTATTTAGATTCAGCTAAGAAGAAAGAGATCTTTGAGAAGTATGGTCAGAACGCTACCGACACTGGTTCTGCAGAGAGCCAGATTGCCCTGTTCTCTTACCGTATCAGTCACCTGACAGAGCACCTGAAGAAGAACCATAAGGACTTCGGTACTGCCCGTTCACTGACTAAGATGGTAGGTCAGCGCCGTAAACTCCTGAAGTATCTCTACAACAAGGACATCAACCGCTACCGTGCTATCATCAAGGAACTCGGTCTGCGTAAATAATCTAGTGATGAACAGACAAAAAGAAGCCTCGCAATTATTGCGAGGCTTTCTTTGTTTATTGAACCGTAATCTTCACGTTCTTTTTCGTTACGTTCTTATAGTTGGTGAACACGGCATCCTTCTTGGCAACGATCTGGATATTCTCCAGGTGGATACCGTCGATAGGCATCTCAGGCAGTCCGTTGAACTCCATCGCCCGTCCGGCACCGTTACAGATAATATTCTTGATATCTATATTGCGGAAAATGGGAGTCTCCTCCGTCACAGGCATCTTCGTGGTATTGTCGGGATTGTCACCGTCTGCCAGCATCTCTGCCACCGACTTTCCACCATAATACATATTAAAGGTGATAGCATCGGTCTTGATATCCGTCATCGACACCTTATTAATATAAATATTCTCCACGATGCCGCCACGACCACGGGTAGACTTGAAGCGCAAACCGACATCCGTACCGAGGAACTGACAATTCTCCACGAGGATGTTCCTGACACCGCCACTCATCTCTGAGCCAACCACGAAACCGCCGTGTCCGGCAAATACCGTACAGCCGTCGACCACGACATTCTCGCAGGGGATACCACGACGGCGACCGTCAGCATCCTTACCACTCTTGATACAAATACCGTCATCGCCGGCATCGAAACGGGAATTGACAATCAGGGTGTTCTTGCAGGACTCCAGGTCCAGGGCGTCACCATTCTGGGCATAACTGGGGTTACGCACCAACACCTGGTCGATGATGACATTCTCACACATCAGCGGATGGAGGTTCCAGGCCGGCGAGTTCTGGAAGATGACACCTTTCAGCATCACATTCTTACATTGTACGAACGATATCATGACAGGACGCAGGAAACGCTTGATGGCATTCCACTCCTCTTCTGTCTGGGCGTTGGGCACATTCATATTGGCACCCTGCTCACCCTTGGCATAACCTGCGGAGGGTACCCAGTAACCAGGTTTCATCTCCTGACTGCCGGGAATGGCAAGCAGTTCCTTCCAATGGGCTTCCGTCACCTTCCCCTTCTTGACAGGACGCCAGTACTGACCATTGCCGTCAATCACTCCTTTTCCCGTGATAGCGATATTGGTAGCACCCTTGGCATAGATGGGTGACTGCAGACGACGCGTATCCAATCCCTCGAAAGAGGTCTCAATGATAGGATAAAGGGTTTCGTCAGCAGCAAAGAGAATGACAGCACCTGCCTTGAGGTTCAGTTCGATATTACTCTTCAGCACGATAGGA
Source organism: uncultured Prevotellaceae bacterium (assembly GCA_902779745.1). Classification (GTDB taxonomy): domain Bacteria; phylum Bacteroidota; class Bacteroidia; order Bacteroidales; family Bacteroidaceae; genus Prevotella. Next base: position 7,538 of record CACZCT010000047.1, on the reverse strand, counting down.
CCTGTATACCAGACACCCTGTGGCACCACCAGTTTACCGCCCCCTTTCTTACTCAATGCATCAATCGCCTTGGCAAAAGACTCTGTATTCAAGGTGACACCATCACCCACGGCACCGAAATCAGTCAGTTTCACCTCGTAGTCAGGAATCACGGGAGTACTCACTTCCGGCATCGCAAATGGCAACTTCTCCGTAAATTTCTTGTAGGGATTGTCTGCCTGTACACTCATGCCGACAGCAAGAGCCATCATCATCAGAAATAGTTTTTTCATACGCAGTTTGTTTTTGTAGGTTAGTATATTATCTTATCTCATTCAAAGGTATCATGACGAAGTCACGCTCATGCATCAGCGGATGGGGGATCTTCAGGTCGGGCTCATCAACTGTCAGGTCGTCATAGAGCAGGATGTCGATGTCTATAGGACGGTCTTTATAATTGGCTCTTGGCTGTTGGCCGTTGGCTATTAGCTTTTTCTTCCTACCCAGCTCCCGCTCTATCTTCTGCGTGGCTTTCAGCACTTGGCGAGGGGTGAGCGTAGTCTCGCAGAGGATGACCGCATTCAGGAAACGGTTTGATGACTCAAAACCCCAAGGTTCTGTCTCGACCAACGAAGACTGTCGAAGCACCTTCCCTACCCGTTCATCTATCAGTGATATCGCCTTGCGGATATTCTCTTCCCTGTCACCCAGGTTCGAGCCGAGTCCCAGATATACCTGATGGTTAGTCATCCAGAATCAGCATCGCATCCCCGTAGCAGCCAAACATAAAGCCGTTCTTCACAGCTTTCTCATAAGCCTCATAGACCAGCTCATAACCACCGAAGGCGGCTGTTGCCATCATCATCGTAGACTCCGGATGATAGAAATTCGTCACGAGGGCATCAGCCAGTCCGAACTCATAGGGAGGGAAGATAAACCGGTTGGTCCATCCGTCGAACTCTTTCAGCATACCGTCGGTGCCTACGGCTGTCTCAGTGGCACGCAGCGTACTGATGCCTACAGCACAGATATGATGTCCTTCCACTTTTGCCTTATTTACCACCTCACATGCCTCACTCTTGACGAGCATCTGCTCCGAGTTCATCTTATGCTTGGTCAGGTCTTCCACCTCAATGGTGTCAAAACAGCCCAGGCTGCAGTGGACGGTGATAAACGAAAAGTTAACACCATGAATCTCCATGCGCTTCATCAGTTCACGACTGAAATGCAGTCCTGAGGCAGGAGCCGTCACCGCACCCTCGTTGGCAGCGAAGATGGTCTGGAAGTTCTCCATGTCATCAGCAGTAGCCTCCCGTCTGTCGACAATATAACGGGGCAACGGAGCCGATCCCAAGGCGAAGAGTTCACGCTTGAACTCATCATGAGGACAGTCATAGAGGAAACGGAGCGTCCTGCCGCGACTGGTGGTATTGTCTATCACCTCAGCCACCATCGGGCCGTCCTCGTCGAAAAAGAGCTTATTGCCAATACGGATCTTACGGGCAGGCTCTACCAACACATCCCAGAGGCGCAGTTCTTCATTGAGTTCCCTCAAGAGGAATACCTCAATCTTGGCATCCGTCTTCTCCTTCGTACCATAAAGGCGGGCAGGAAACACTTTCGTGTCATTGAAGATAAAAGCATCTCCCTCGCCGAAATAGTTCACGATGTCACGGAACAACAACGGCTGGTCTGTATCCTTACCATCGGCATCTTTCTGGAACATATCAATCGTCTGACTCTTGCGGTGCACCACCATCAGGCGACACTCGTCACGACGATAGACTTTCTCTACTGTTCCGTCTTCATTCTCAAAATCTTTATGAGGCGGCTCCAATGCCACCTGTGCCTCAGGCAATTTGAATCTGAATTGTGATAGTTTCATTATTTTATTTCGTTATTTCGTTATTCATTATTCGGTATGCCGGGATACCGGGGTGCCGGGATTACGCCAATTCTATCTCCTGACTATCCAGCCACTGGGGGAAGTCCTCGATGGTGATGCAGTCCTCGATGCGCACACTACCCAGACGGGTGCGGCAGAGTGCCGTCAGATGGGCACCGCTATGGAGTGCCCTGCCGATGTCACGTGCCAGGGAGCGGATGTAGGTACCTTTGCCGCAACAGACACGGATACTCATCTGCATGGTCTCTGGCTGGAAGTCAGTGAGCTCCAGTTCACTGATATGGATCGTCTTGGCAGCCAGCTGCACCTCCTTGCCCTTGCGTTTCAGCTCATAGGCACGGTCACCCCCTATCTTACAGGCAGAATACTGGGGAGGCACCTGCTGGATGTCACCGACGAAACCCGTCAGCACCTCCTCTATCAGCTCACGGGTGATATGTTCCGTAGGATAGGTCTCATCCACCTCATGCTCAAGGTCATAACTGGGAGTGGTACTACCCAGTTGCAGCGTAGCGGTATATTCCTTGTCATGAAGCTGCAGACGTTCTACCTCCTTGGTCTTCTTCCCCGTACAAAGTATCAGCACCCCTGTTGCCAAGGGATCGAGGGTACCGGCATGTCCTGTCTTGACCCGTTTGACTCCCATTTTCCGTGAGATGCGGGTCCGGACATACGCCAAAGCACCAAACGACGTCATGCCGTAGGGCTTGTTAATATAGATATATTCGCCTGTCAGGAAGTTCATTAGTCAACCATTGCAAGAGAATGACCCGTCAGCAACAGCACGATGATGATGCCACCGACGATGATACGATAAATGCCAAACGCCTTAAAGCCATATTTTGTCAGGAAAGCCACAAACCATTTCATGGCAAACAGGGCAACCACAAAGGCGACAACACATCCTAACAGTAGCATGGTGATGTTATGTGGGGTAGCCCATACTGCATCCTCTTTCAGCAGGTCTAGCAAGTCAAGTAGCGTGGCACCTGCCATAGTCGGTACGGCAAGGAAGAAGGAGAACTCCGCCGCACGCTTACGGGTCAGTCCTTGTGTCATACCACCCACGATGGTAGCCATCGAGCGTGACACACCAGGTATTACCGAGATACACTGATAAAGACCAATGTTAAACGCACGTCTCTCGTTGACCTTATTATGATCAGAGCCCTTATTGAACAACTTGTCACAGAACAGCATGAAGATACCACCTACTACCAGCATGATGGCAACCACCAATACACTGTCAAGCAACCAGTCCAACAGTCCGGACTTCTTTGCCAGTAGTCCTATCACGACAGCAGGAATGACACCGACGATCAGCAACCAGTAAAAATAATACTTATGCTTGAGTCGCTGCAACAAACTGCTGCCCGCTGGTGCCGGACTATGGTCAAACTGGAAGAAACGCTTCCAATAGAGACAGACTACCGACAGAATGGCTCCAAACTGGATGATGAATGTGAAAGCATGAACGAACGGGTCACCCTGAGGAATCCCCAACAAGTTCTGCGTGATAATCATATGTCCCGTTGAGGACACAGGCAAGAACTCCGTCAAACCCTCAACAATAGCAATAATAACCGTTTCCAGCCAGTTCATCTCTCCACCTCCTTATCCTTTGGCTTACGCATCACGGCATAGATCATCGACACAAAACCGATCAGGCATACTAGTGGGGCCACTTTGATACGACGGGCACTGAATATATCCGGGTTATAGGCACTCTCCGTAGAACCGCTTCCACTCATCAGAATGAAACCAATGACTACAACAACCATGCCGACAACCAACAAAATATAGTTGACGCGGTCAAATGCTAAATTTCTCCTATCCATATAACTTCTTAACTCCTTAAATCTTATACAACTCCCCTGCCGTCATCTTCAGGAACTTATTGACAGCCAGCCACGCACAGAGCGACGTAATCAGAATACCAAACAACAGGACAGCACCAGCCGTGATACTCAGTTCCTCCCAATCGACAATCGTCAAAATACGTGGTTCCTGGACGTATAGTCCGAAGAAGCAGGCTCCCAAGACAAGAATGGCCAACAGGGCGGCCACAACACCCACCATTACAGCATTACGCAGGAACGGGCGACGGATAAAGCCCCATGAGGCACCCACCAGTTTCATGGTGTGGATGGTGAAACGACGGGCATAGACACTCAGTCGTACCGTATTGCTGATGAGCGAGAATGACACGAACGTCAACAGCAACGCCAACACCAACAGTATCAGACTGATGCGACTCAGGTTGTTGTTTACCTGATCTATCAAGTCCTCCTGATAGGCAATGTCACTCACCCTGGCATCCTTGCGTATCTCCTTGACAATCCATTTCAGGGAGTCACGGTTGGCATAGTCGGACTTCAACTGTATTTCCAATGTAGCGGAGAACGGATTAAAGCCCAGGAACTCCGAAGGATCGCTGCCCAGTTCCTTGGATTGTTCTTCCTGTGCCTGTTCCTTGCTGATATAATCAATATTCCGGGAATACGGACGGTGATACAAGTCACGGCACAGACGATGCGCCTGATTGACTGTCACATAATCCTTCAACATTACCGTCACGGTCAGGTTCTCCTTCATGTGGTTCGACAAGTTGCGGGCCAACAGGACTGAGAACACGACCATTCCCAATAAAATCAGCACCATCGTGGTACTGATACATAGTGTAACAACCTGCATGCCACGACGGCTGCGGGTCCTTTTTCGCTTGTTTCCCATTTCCTTTTTAGACGTAATACACCTAATTTCGTGCAAAATTACACTTTTCAATCGAAATAGCCAAATAAATCTTTAAAATTTCCAATATTGGATAAAATGATGTATCTTTGCAACGTGAAAAAACTCAATATCAGTAAAGAGGCTATCGGAGAAATGATTCGGTTTGCCATTGTGGGTACACTGGTGACGGTTATCCACTATGGAGTGTACTGGCTGCTACAACTGGTGATGAACGTGAATATAGCATGGACAGCAGGCTATATTGCCGGATTTATCTTCAACTATTACATGAGCGCCTACTACATCTTCCACAAGAAGACTTCAGTTAAGAACGGAGCTGGTTTCGGTGTGGCTCACATCGTGAACTACCTGTTGCAGATGGCTCTGCTGAATTTCTTCATCTGGATAGGCTTGAGTGCCGAGATGGCTCCTGTGGGTGTTTATGCCGTTTCAATTCCCGTGAATTTCCTGTTGGTAAGATTTGTTTTCAAAAAGATGGATGACACAGGAACCTGTCATGAGATATCTGAAGGATGAGGGCTGATGTAAGAAGGATGATAGAAGATGGTCCAATTAAAAATGCGCATGGTCTGTTAAGATCATGCGCATCATTTTATGATGAAGCAGAGGCACTACATTCTGTGTATATTATTTCAATATAACCTTTTTGCCGTTGATGATAAACAACCCCTTGCCCGTCTTGCCACAGATGCGGCGACCCTGCAGGTCGTAGGTGGCATCAGCTTGTTGGCGGTTCTGTCGTATAATGTTGATACTGGTAGGTGTGCCGTCGTTCAGAAGATAGGTATCGGAAAAATACAAAGGCAGTTCCTCACCCGTGTTGTCGGGAATGACCGTGATTTCGAAGTCCACCAGAACACTATAGTCCTTACAGCACATAGTAGGCATTCTTCTCAAAATTCACCATCTTCACCGTTCTCTGGTTCTTCGACATGAAGATAAACACGTCACCGTTGTTGGTTTGCAAATGGTGCTTGTGTTTTACTATCTGAAGCAATCTGTGGGCGCCACAGCGCATATCGTTAATATCGGGTACGAAGTAGAACTTCTTCAGTCCGGAGATGGTCAGCATACCACCTCCAATCTCTCAATCAGATGCTTGAGCTCAGTGAAACTGATACCTGTCTTCGCTATCTTCATTCCGTCAGGGAACTTGATGCTGATGGAGATCTTCTTGTTAATGTTAGCCACCCGGTCAGTGGGGTACTTGAAGGGATGCCTGACAGGATCATGAACTTTGCTCTCCTCACTCACCTTCTCCGCTTCAGCCTGAATCGCCTCGTCTTCTTCCGGACGACCAGTGATCGTGATGGGGTAAATCCTCTTATGCGTCTTGCTTGGGAAGTCAACTCCGTGCTTTGTGCAGAATTCCTCTATCGAGATATTCTTCGGAAGGCCCTCAGCCTGGTACAAAAGCCAAAGGCTCTCAAAATCTTCTATGTTGCTTTCCAAATAATTGGATATTATTTATTGTTTATTAACTATTTATTATCAATCACTTAGCGTGAAGTCCACTAGTACGATGACGTTTGAAGAAGCCGTAGTTGTCAGCCCAACGAGTAAACGCTGAGTATTGATTGACTACTGTCAACAGACCTATCAGACAAACTTCTATGAGAAGATACAGACGTATCCGTACATCATTTTACTTCTTCAGATGATTAGGTAAGAACGCAACAAACTGTAAAAGATGAAGTCTTCTGGCTCATCACAATAAAAAAGGAGTCGTTCTATGAAGTTGTCCAATAATCTGTATTTCATTTACCCATATGATATGGTACGTATCCCGTTTCATTCTTTAGAATGGAGAAGAGTATATTTGATAATTTTCTAGCAATCCGTACTATGGCTTCCTGAGGCTTCATTCGTTCCTTATACAAAAATTTCGATTAAGAGAAGAAAATGGAAATGTATTTTCATTTATAAGAAAGAACTGATGGATCTTTGCAAAAAGATGTGTCGCGGGACAGTCCCCTGATACACCCGTTGCTAAAGACCGAGAGGTCTTCGCACCTCATATCGAAATCGGCTGGAGACTGCTGATTCGCATTATTTTTCATTTTAAAGATGCGGTAAATGAAAATTATTTCGTAATTTTGTCGGCACTATGAGTACAATTATATATCCTTCACCCATTTTCGGTCCAGTGCATAGCCGCAGACTGGGTATCTCTTTGGGCATCAACCTCCTGCCTGCCGACGGTAAGGTGTGTTCGTTCGACTGTATCTACTGTGAGTGCGGCTTCAACGAAGACCACCGCCCTACCCTGCCTTTGCCTACCCGTGAGGAAGTGTCTCAACGACTGGAACAGAAACTGCAGGAGATGACGGCAGCAGGACAACTGCCCGATGTACTCACGTTTGCCGGTAATGGTGAGCCGACCTGTCATCCTCATTTCTCGGAGATCATCGACGACACGATCCAACTGCGCAACCAGTATTGTCCCAAGGCAAAGGTGTGTGTACTGAGCAACTCCACGATGATTCACCGTCCACAGGTACACGATGCCCTGATGAAGGTGGACGACAATATCCTCAAACTAGATACCGTAGACCCTGACTATATCCAAAAGGTTGACCGACCCAACGGCACGTATGATGTCAACCTCATCATCGAGCAGATGAAGGCGTTTCACGGACATATCATCATCCAGACGATGTTCATGAGAGGTTCTTCTGTCGACAATACCGGGGAAGAATATGTAGCGCCGTGGCTGGAGGCTGTCAAGCAGATCAACCCCCAACAGGTCATGGTCTATACCATCGACCGTGAGACACCTGCCCACGGACTGGAAAAAGCCAGTCGCGAACAGCTTGATGCCATTCGCGACCGTGTGATTGCCGCCGGTATTCCCTGTACGGCGAGCTATTAGTCTTTTTCTGGTTATTTCTTCATAAAC
>CACZCT010000046.1 GCA_902779745.1 uncultured Prevotellaceae bacterium | reverse complement strand
TCCACGAACTCCTTGGTCTCACGGCTTGCCGTACCATTGCCGATGGCAATGGCTTCGATATGGTATTGCTCCAGCATCTGTTGTACATGAACAGTTGCCTGCATACGATGGTTGACGGGCGGGTGGGGGAAGATGGCCTCATGATGGAGGAGGTTGCCTTGTGCATCGAGACACACTACCTTACAACCTGTGCGGAAACCAGGGTCGATACCCATCACTCGTTTCTGTCCTAACGGTGCTCCGAGTAACAGTTGGCGCAGGTTCTCTGTGAATACCTTGATAGCCTCTTCGTCGGCTTTTTCCTTACTGATATTAGCAAACTCCGTCTCAATGGAAGGATACAGCAATCGCTTGTAGCCGTCTTCGACAGCCTCAGCGACCAGACGCTGGCAGGCACCGTTGCCACGCACGTAGTTGCGTTGCAACCGACTTACCGCCTCTTCATCATCTATTGTGATACTGACACGGAGGATACCCTCGTCCTCGCCGCGACGCATGGCAAGCAAACGGTGTGATGAGCAGCGTCTCAGCGGTTCCTCCCAATCGAAATAGTCGGAGTATTTGGCTGCTTCGTCGGTGTCTTTCTTTGCCTTGACGACTTTTGAGACGATGAATGCCTCACGGCGGAAGGCGGCACGTACCTGATTGCGAGAACGTTCCTCCTCGCTGACTTGTTCTGCGATGATATCCTGGGCACCCTTCAAAGCTGAGGTGACATCGGGGACATCGCCTGCGACGAAACACCTGGCGGCTTGTTCGGGATGAGACTCCCGTTGTAGCATAAGCAAAGCGGCCAGCGGCTCCAGTCCCTGTTCACGAGCCACTTGGGCACGGGTGCGCCGTTTCGGTTTATAAGGTAGATAGATATCTTCCAGTGTCGTTGCCTCCCAACAGTCATCAATACGTTTCTGCAACTCGGCAGTCATCTTTCCAGCCTCAGTGATGGTCTTGACAACCGTTTCCTTTCGCTTGGCAATTTCCTGTAGACGTTCCAGGCGGTCACTGATGGATGCGATTTGTACCTCGTCCAGTCCACCGGTACGCTCCTTGCGGTAACGGGAGATAAACGGGATGGTACATCCCTCGTCCAGTAACTTCAGCGTGTTCTCCACACCATGCTCAGGCAGATGGAGTTCGCTGGATATCAGTTGTGTGAAAATCTTAATCTGCTCCATAACGCCACAAAAGTACGAAGAATATTTGAGAACGATTAAATAAATATGAATTTATTTTGCATTCATGTGGAAATGTACTACCTTTGCAATTCATTATAGAGAAAGAGATGGTTTCCGTAGAAGGACTTAGTGTGGAATTCAGTGCCAGACCGTTGTTCACCAATGCAAGTTTCGTGGTGAACGACCGTGACCGTATTGCCCTGGTGGGTAAGAACGGGGCAGGGAAGTCTACGCTGTTGAAGATACTATGTGGTATGCAGCAGCCCACCAGTGGGGTGGTGAGTATACCTAACGACACCACAATCGGTTACCTGCCGCAGGTGATGGTGTTGCAGGACGATACAACAGTGCGGGAAGAAGCCCAAAAAGCCTTTTCGCATGTCCATGAGCTCAAAGAGCGTATCGACCGCATGAATCAGGAGCTTGCCGACCGTACGGATTATGAGAGTGCCGACTATCTCGCCTTGGTGGAACGCTTTACCCAGGAGCATGACCGTTATATGATGATGGGGGCGGAGAATTGTGAGGCGGAACTAGAGCGCACCCTGATGGGACTGGGATTCCTGCGTACGGATTTCGAACGACCTACCAGTGAGTTCTCCGGTGGGTGGCGTATGCGTATCGAACTGGCGAAGATCCTGTTGCAGAAACCTGACGTGCTGTTGCTTGACGAGCCTACCAACCATCTGGACATCGAGTCGATACAATGGCTGGAACAGTTCCTGGCGCAGAGTGCCAAGGCAGTGGTACTCGTCAGTCATGACCGTGCGTTTATCAATAATGTGTCGAACAGGACGCTGGAGATATCCTGCGGAAGAATTATCGATTATAAGGTGAAGTATGACGAGTATGTCGTGCTTCGCAAGGAGCGTCGTGAACAACAGATACGTGCCTATGAGAACCAGCAGAAGGAAGTGGCTGACATGAAGGACTTCATCGAACGCTTCCGCTATAAGGCGACCAAGGCGGTACAGGTCCAACAGAAGATCAAACAACTCGAGAAGATTGTTCCCATCGAGGTAGACGAGGTCGACAATGCCGCCATGCACTTGAAGTTTCCACCTTGTCTTCGCAGCGGCGACTATCCTATCATCTGCGAGGATGTACGGAAAGACTATGGCGAACACATGGTGTTCGCACAGGTGAACATGACCATCAAACGAGGGGAGAAGGTTGCTTTTGTCGGTAAGAACGGTGAAGGTAAGTCGACTCTTGTGAAGTGTATCATGGGGGAGATACCGTTTGACGGAAATCTGAAGATCGGGCATAACATCCAGATTGGTTATTTCGCACAGAACCAGGCACAGTTATTGGATGAATCCCTGACCGTCTTTCAGACAATAGATAATGTAGCGAAAGGAGATATCCGTCTGAGAATCAAAGATATATTAGGCTCCTTTATGTTTGGCGGAGAGGCTTCCGACAAGAAGGTGAAAGTGTTGAGTGGCGGTGAACGCAGTCGTCTTGCCATGATACGTTTATTGTTGGAACCTGTCAATCTGTTGATACTTGATGAGCCTACCAATCACCTTGACATGCCGTCCAAGGATGTGCTCAAGGAAGCCATCAAGGCTTTTAACGGTACTGCCATCATCGTCAGTCACGACCGTGAGTTCTTAGACGGTCTGGTGACAAAGGTATATGAGTTCGGAGGTGGTAAGGTAAGAGAGCATCTAGGTGGTATCTATGACTTCCTGCAATCGAGACAAATCAGTGAACTGTCGGAACTTCAGAGTGTTCAGAAAAGTCAGAGTTCTCCGAGTACTCCGAGCTCTCCGAGTAATAACAACTATGCCGAGCATAAAGAGCGACAAAAGAGACTCCGTAAGGCGGAGCGTGCCGTAGACGAGTCGGAGCGTAAGATCAGTGACATGGAACGTCGGCTGAAAGAACTTGACGGGTTACTGATGAATCCTGCGAATGCCTCCAATATGGAGTTCGTGACGGAATATACTACAGTCAAGAAAGCCCTTGACGAAGAAGTGGAGCGCTGGGAGAGGCTTTCCGAGGAGTACGAACAATTAACATCAATATAACTTATGAAGATTAAAGGAGTATTCATGATGATGGTATTATCATCGATGTCTGTTGCGTCTATGGCGCAGCCGGCACTGAAGTCGGGAATCGATATGACGGACCTCAACCAGCAAGTAAAGCCGGGGGAGGATTTTTATGAGTATGCCTGTGGCGGATGGATGAAGAAGAATCCACTGCCTGCCGCCTATTCGCGCTATGGTAGCTTCGATCGTCTGGCAGAGGACAATAACAAGCGTATCAACGAAATTCTGAAGGAATTGCAGGAAAAGGCCTATTCGCAGGGCAGTGTGGAGCAGAAACTGAGTGACTTGTATAAACTCGCAATGGATTCGGTACGCCGTGAGAGTGACGGACTGGCTCCTGCTATGGTGATGATCAACAGGATGGAGAAGGCAAAGACTGTTGCCCAGCTTTTTGACATCCAGTTGGAGATGATGCCCTATGGTGACGTAGAGTTCTTCCATGCCTATATGGGTGCCGACGAGAAGAATGCCTCCCAGAACATTTTGAGTGTCGGTCAGGGCGGACTCACCCTGGGACAGAAGGACTACTACCTGGAGACTGATGAGGCTACCACCAAGATCCGTGAGAGTTATAAGTTGCACATTGTCCGTATGTTCCAACTCTTCGGTTTCAAGAAGGCTGTTGCAGAGAAGAAAATGAAAAATATCTTCAAGGTAGAGCTGGCTCTTGCTAAGGTGTCTAAGTCACGTACTGAGTTGCGTGACCCCATTGCCAACTATAACAAGATGACACTCCAGGAGTTTGATGCCAAATACCCCCATTTCCAGTTGGAGAAGCAGATGAATGCCAAGGGTATCGCCAGCCAGTATATTCAGGAGATGGTAGTTGGTCAGCCTGATTTCATGGCAGGTGCCGACCAGTTGTTTGCCAAGATTACCCCTGCAGAGTACCGTGACTATATGGAGTGGGGGATTATCACTTCCGCTGCAGGCTACTTGAATGATGAGATACGTGCTGCAAACTTCGATTTCTTCGGTAAGGTCATATCTGGCAGGAAGGAGGACCACCCCTTGTGGCGACGTGCCACCGATCAGGTGCAAGGTGTGATGGGTGAGGCTTTGGGTAAGATTTATGTGGAGAAATATTTCCCTGCTTCTTCTAAGGAACGTATGAAGACGCTGGTGGAGAATCTACGTATTGCCCTTGGCGAGCGTATTGCTGCCCAGGAGTGGATGGACGACTCCACGAAGGTGAATGCCCTGTTGAAGTTGAATACATTCTATGTGAAGATCGGCTATCCTGATAAGTGGACGGATATGTCGGACTTAAAAATTGATGCGAAAAAATCTTACTATGAGAATATGCAGGAATGTAATCGATTCTGGAACAAATGGCGTATCGACCATACTGCCGGAAAACCTGTTGACAGGGATGAGTGGTATATGACTCCCCAGACCGTAAACGCCTATTACAATCCCACCACCAATGAGATATGTTTCCCTGCCGGAATCCTGCAGGTTCCGTTCTTTGACCCGAAAGCTGACGATGCCTTCAACTATGGTGCCATCGGTGTGGTGATCGGACATGAGATGACGCATGGTTTTGATGATCAGGGACGCCGTTACGACAAGGATGGAAATATGCATGACTGGTGGACGGAGACGGATGGAAAAAACTTTACAGAGCGTACGGATAAATATGCAGATTTCTTCTCTGCCATTAAAGTGCTGCCTGACTTGAATGCGAATGGTCGCTTGACATTGGGTGAGAACCTCGCTGACCATGGTGGTTTGCAGGTTGCATGGTATGCTTATAAAAATGCTACCAAGTCCGCTCCGTTACCAGTCATTGACGGACTGACGGCAGACCAGCGTTTCTTCCTTGCCTATGCTGGTGTGTGGGCAGGTAATATCACGGAGGCAGAGATCCGTAACCGTACTAAAAGCGACCCCCACTCACTGGGTCGTTGGCGTGTCAATGGAGCCTTGCCTCACATTGACATGTGGTATGACGCTTTTGGCGTGAAGGAGGACGACAAGATGTTTATCCCTAAGGAAAAGCGCCTTTCGTTATGGTAAAATCATGCTAAAACAGGAAAAAATGCCGTCGTAAATAAAATTTACGGCGGTTTTTTGTTTTATTAAAAAAATATTATTTATCTTTGCAACTAACTTAGCACTATCCTAAAAAATGACAAGTGACAATACTGTAAATACTGAGAGAACACAGAGGACCTTACGTCCTCAGCAATTCGTTCGCGAAAGGGAATATGTACGGGAGGAAGAGGTACAACAGCCCGAAATGCAACAACAACAGCAACAACAGCAGGCAGGCGGAAAGGTATGTCCTTTCTGTGGTGCCATCAATGATCCCGAGGCGATGTTTTGCGCCCAGTGTGGTCAGCCAATCAGTAAGGCAACCTGTCCCTATTGCTCTTCGGAAATAGACCCTGATGCCGACTTTTGTGAGGTATGCCATCATTATATTCGTAAGGATGTTTGTTCCTATTGTGGGGCGAAGTTGACGGGCAACGAGGCGTATTGTCCCGAGTGCGGAAGTCCTCGTGGGGGATTAGTCTGTCCTACCTGTCATGCGATGAACGACTTCGCTTTCTGCAAACAATGTGGAACAGCTTTGACGGCAGAGACAAAGGAACTGGTGAAGGAACTGCAGAAGAATCCGGACTATCAGGAGTTGATGGATGTTGTCCAGGAGTATTCCCGTCTGGAGAGTTCGTTGCCTTATAATTCCGAGCGCGACATCGTCCGTGAGCAGATGAACATGAAATTACGTGAACGAATGTTGTCACTGCTGGCAAAAGACGCAGGTGTGGAGAATCCAGTTATTCCCAAAGTGGAGACGAAACGTATGACAAAGGAAGAACTGGAAGAGCAAAAGACGGAGAAAATCAAAAAGCTTTCTGCTATTCTTGACAAGCTGGCGGTTCCCCCGACTTCCTCTCCTGTGCAAGCCCGCAACTATGCCATGGCAAGTAAACCGATGGGAGTGCGTCTTGCGTGGGTATGTAATTTCAAACATGCGTTGCACAGTAGTCCTTGTGGTTGCGCGAAGCCTCACCTAGGCGGTAAATGGGTTGTTTTAGGAAAGAATAGTACGGCAGAAATTAAAGACGACAAATAATGGATCAAGCCATAAATACATTAAGGGATAATAATTCGACTATTAGAGTGGCTCCTCAAGGCGGCACCTCTGGTGACAGAACTTTCCGCTCTGGGGCTGTAGAGCCGGCTAAGTCGAGTTCCGCTAATGATTTTCTGATAAAAGGAAAAATATACCATTGTATAAAATGTCTCAGTGATAATTCCGGTGAGGCACAGGTGTTTCTGGTGGAATGTGACCGGAAACAGATGGTGCTGAAAATCTATTATCCAAATTTCTCTATCAAGAAGACGCTGATGCGTATCATACAGAGTTTTGGCATGGAGACAATTGTCAAGATCTTCGACTATGGCAAGACTTATGTGGATGGTAAGAGTCGTGACTATGAGTTGATGGAGTACTTGCGGGGAGGAACGCTTAAGGAGTATGACTTGGATGGCGACTTTAACCAGTTCCGCCGTATTACCTTACAGGCTGCTGCCGCTCTTGCCTATTGTCACAATAGCAATATCATCCACAAGGATATTAAACCCAGCAATTTCTTCTTTCGTGATGAGAAACATCAGGAGATAGTGCTGGGTGATTTCGGTATCTCCAGTGTACTGGAAGGCGAAGAGCGCTTACATAGGACCACACAGGCACGCACCCCGGTCTTTGCGGCTCCTGAGATGTATAATGACGTGATTGACGGTGAGGTGGAGATTACTCCGTCTGTCGATTTCTACTCACTGGGTATTACCTTGATGACACTATGGCTGGGTGAGAACCCGTTGAGCCAGAACGAGCGTGTCATGATGCGTAAGAAGAATGAGGGTCGTCTACCCCGTATCAATGAGCTTCCTGACCGTGTCAAGATGCTGGTCCAGGGTCTGACAGCCGTTAACCCCCAGAATCGTTGGAAGTATGAGCAGGTGGAGCGTTGGTTCCTTGGCGAGGATGTCGAGGTGGATATCTCGTCACCGATCCTGAAGTATCGAAGTTTCATTGTTGACCCTGAGAAGAACCTTGTTGCAGACAATGTTCATGAACTGATACCCCTGTTGCTTGACAACGAGCGTCTTGCCATCAGTTATCTGTATAACGGCAGGATTGCCGGCTGGTTGGAGCAATGTGGAAACGTGAAACTCAGTTCCGCAGTGAAGGATATCGTTGTCAACCGCTATCCAGTAGACCAGCATGCGGGATTGATGGCTGCCGTGTATGTGATGGAGCCAACCTATCCTTACAAGGACCTGCATGGTAACCTTTGTGACGACTTGCATAGTGTAGGAATCTCACTTCTCAGTTATCAGGACGAGTATGCGATAGCCCTGAGGAATCCTAACGATAATCTCTATCTCTATCTGGAGTCTCACTCCAAAGCGGATATCAGCAGGCTTCGTGGTTATTTCTCCGAGAAGAACTTTGACAGTCGTATTGCTATTCTCCGTATGGCGTATGAGATAGATAAGGATATCCCTTTCCTGCCTCAATATGCCTCTTCTTCTTTACGGGAGATTATCCATTCCTTTGGCTATGAGGAATGCTCTGACGACGCATGGCTTTCTCTGAGTGACGGCAGGTTGTTGTCATGGATGTACAGTCATGAGGACAGGATGGCATGTGAATCGCTGCGTATCATGACACAGGGACAGAAACCGTCTCGTTCCCTGGGTTATAAAGTGTTGTATAATTTAGACCGTGACGCAGCCTATGATTTGCGTGATGCTGATACACCTTATCGTGTAGGTGTATTGTTGAGTCAACAGATGAAGGATTGGCAGCATCTTCCGGAAAAGGAATTTAACCAGTGTATTACGGAATTCTCTGATCCTAATGGTCGCTTTGCCTATTTTGCGCAGTTGCACGGATGGGTAGAGCAGTTGAATCAGGCTCGTGCCTGTTTCGACATGAAGAGCGAGGAGAATACGGAGCGCCTGGGTGCCTATGACTTACGGACGGCAGCCTATCGTTTTTGTCGTATTCTCGGTGCCCGTCCTACTTATCTGTTAGATGACGGGCTGGAGTTGGTTGACGGACTTACCGTCGACAAGATTGGTCATCAGGAGGAAATGGTCAAGGAAATGAAAAAGGGTGCTCTGAGTCAGTGGCTCTCTATCTTCTTCCATGAGGATCCGGAGAAAGATTTCAGTGAGCAATATTCCTATGAGCATTGCCTGGAGGATTGGATTTTGAAATTGGGTGAGATAGATCCCAACCAGATCCATTTCAAACGTTTCGGTATGGCAAAACAGGAGACCTCAGAGAAATATGCGGAGGTGCGACGGATGTACTATAGGGCAAAAAGCAAAGAAAAGACATGGCGGATCGTTTTCTACTCGTTATGTGGCATCTGGGCGTTGTTCCTGTTGCTCTTCGGTATTAGTGGTCGTGAGTACCTTTTATGGTATGAGGGCCTTTCAATTGTGTTGCCCCTTGGGGGAATGTCTGCAATAATAATAGGTACACGTGCTTTCTTTAAAGGATATGGTTTCGTGTTCTCCTGTCTGTGGGGGGTGTTGGGCATCCTGTCATCCTATATTCCTGTGATGATTTTGAGATATGTCAACGGAACGGCTCCAGGGATGTTTATTCCTACTATTTTGATCCTTACGGCACTCTATATGCTGATTTGTCATTTCACCGATTTCCGTTCAGATACGGAAAGTGAGAATCTTTTGGAGTCGGGAATGGCGGAAGACGACATCAAGTCTACCTTGATAGAACCGTTGTATTATACTTTCAAAGAGAAGAAATTCAAGTTTAAGGGATCCAATTTTGGCTTACTGGATGATGTGACCAATCAGGTCCGCTCACTGAGTGGGGAGTCTGTCCTGCATTATATCTTATGGTCTGCCTTGATAGGAATCTTATTACTGGAACTGATTATATTCAGCCCGAAGTTGCTGAATGTGGGTAATCCCAATGCGAATGACTGGAGATTGAACCCGTCGGCTGTAGTCAAACAAATACAAAAGGACGTGGAATAGTATGGTATGTGAGCATTGTCATAAAGAAAACCGTTCAATAGCGAAGTTCTGCAAGTGGTGCGGTAAGCCCCTTATCTCACAGAACGTACTTGACCAGTTGGTAGGTCTTGATGATGTCAAGAAGCAACTCAAGACGGTGGTTGATACCTATACCTATTTACATTCTCGCAAGGATGTCATGAAAGTGCGTCTGAGTGTGAATGCGATTATCATAGGCGAGACTGGAACCGGCAAGACTGCACTTTCTGAGATAATAAAAGATTATTTCTATCAGCACAGGATTATAGAGAAGCCCAAGTTAACGATGGTAGACGCAGTCGACTATCAGCGTTTTGTCGATAAATGGGAAGACAATATCAAGAAGGCGAAGGATGGACTCCTTTTCTTCGATAACGTACAGAAATTGTTGCCTGACAGATATTCCAATCAGGTGAATCCCCTTGACAAGCTCTTTGTCGAGATGGATAAATGGAACGACAATCCTATTGTGATTATCTCTGGTCTTCCAAAAGGTCTGGATGACTTCCTGATCAACAACCCAGCAGCGAAGAACCGTTTCAAGTATATATTCCGCCTGCCAACCCCTGGGCATACTGAATTGTGTGAGGTCTGTAAGCAAGAATTGCGCATCAAGTACGGTATTTCCGCATATACGCCAGAGGCAGAGCGCAAGTTGGAGCGCTTCTTCCGATATCAGTTGAAGATAAAGGACGATACGTTCGGCTATCGCCACCTGGCGGTAAAGACCGCTGAGGATATCTTCACCTCGTTTATCAGTCGTGGTGCTGATGCCGTTATGATAGAGGAAGGAGATATCCGTGGCTATGTGCCGGAAGAGCGTACGTTGGATGACATTCTCAGCGACCTCAACCAGTATATTGGAATGGATGCCGTGAAGAAGGCCGTCCGCGAGATAGCCTATAGTGTCCAGAACAGTGTGCAGCGTGCCCAGCGTGGACTCGGTGAACAGCAGAAGGCGGGTATCCATATCGTATTAACGGGTAATCCCGGTACGGGCAAGACGACGATTGCCCGTAAACTGGGTGAGATTCTGGAGGCAATAGGTTATCTTGACAGCGGTCATGTCGTAGAGTGTGACCGTGCGAAGATGGTGAGTCCTTATCAGGGTGAGACCCCTAAGGTGGTTGACCGTTTGTGTGACAAGGCGATGGGCGGTATCCTCTTCGTGGATGAGGCTTACACGTTGGCTCCGGTCAGTCAGGGCGGTGACCGTGACAATCAGGGTGCCCAGGCTCTGGAGCAGTTGATGAAGCGTATGGAGGACGACCGTGGTAAGTTCGTTGTCATCGCTGCCGGTTACCGTACGGAGATGGAGAATCTTTTCCGTATCAACCCCGGTGTGCGCAGCCGTTTCAGTTATTTCCTGAATATCGAGGACTATAATCCTGATGAGTTGTATCAGATTATGCAGGTCTTTGCCAAGTCGAAGAAGTATATCTTTGCACCGGAGGCGGAGGTGTTGACCCGTAAAATGATTAGGGAACTGTATGACTCCCGTGACAAGGACTTCGCCAATGGACGTACCATGCGCCAGTTGTTTGACAAGATATGTGCCAAGCAGGCGGAGCGTATGCAGCATAGTGACATCTCTACTTTGTCTAACGAGGAGTTAATGACCATCACGCAAGAGGATATCCCGTATGAGGCACCGAAGGCTGTCGACTATACCGAGTGTCTGCAGAAACTGAACGGTATGGTCGGTCTTGCCGCTGTCAAGCAGGAAATTTCCAATCTTGCCGCCTTCCTCAACCTTCAGATACGCCGTGGTCAGAACAACACCTTCCAGGGCAAGCATTATGTCTTCACAGGTAATCCCGGTACGGGTAAGACGACGGTCGCCCGTATCATGGCGGATGTGTTCCGTAGCCTTGGTATCCTTTCCAGAGGACAGTTGGTGGAGGCAGATAGGAGTAAACTGGTTTCCGGTTATTCTGGTCAGACGGCTATCAAGACCAACCAGTTGATTGACTCTGCAATGGGTGGTGTGTTGTTCATTGATGAGGCCTACACGCTGAAGTCTGGAGATAATGACTCCTTTGGCGGTGAGGCGATTGACACCTTGTTGAAGCGACTGGAGGATGACCGTGGCAAGTTCATTTGTATCGTGGCAGGTTATACTGATCAGATGCACGACTTCATTGATTCGAACCCGGGACTGAAGAGTCGTTTCACACAGACCATCCATTTCGACGACTACACCCCGGATGAGTTGACGCAGATATTCGTCAACCTTGCCAAGGGTAAGAACTTCACCGTGGATGACAATACCCGGGAAGCTGTGCATCGTCAGTTTGAGCAGTTGTATCTCCGTCGAGACAAGAACTTCGGCAATGCCCGTGATGCCCGTCGTATCTTCGATGCCGCTGTGGAGAAACAGAGTCAGCGTCTGATGGCAGAGGTGAACAATCCCAATTTCAAGGACGAGGATATGTACCGTATTACCGAGGCAGACCTTGTCGTTCCTCAGAGCGAGAAGGTACGTCCGCTGGACGAGGTCCTCAACGAACTCGACGAGTTTATCGGTATGCGTTCTGTCAAGAACATGATCCGCCGCCTTGCCGTACAGAGCATGTTCATGAAGCAGCGTGCTGCCATGGGGGCCGGTAAGGTACAGCAGATGGCCATGAACTTCGTGCTAACGGGTAATCCCGGTACTGGTAAGACCTCTATTGCTCGTAAGATGGGCGAGATCCTGCAGAGTATGGAGATATTGCCGACGAGCCGTGTAATTGAGGCCAGTCGTGCGACGTTGGTGGGTAAGTATATGGGTGAGACACCGAAGATCGTCAATAATATCTGTGACAAGGCGATGGGCGGTATCCTGTTCATTGACGAGGCATACACCCTGTCCTCTGAGAACGACCAGTATGGCAAGGAGGCTATTGACACGTTGATGAAACGCATGGAGGACGACCGTGGCAAGTTCGTGGTCATCGCCGCAGGCTACAAGGATGAGATGGAGGCGTTTATGAACGTCAATCCGGGCCTTGCCAGCCGCTTTACCCATAAGATGCATATTGAGGACTATAACGAAGACGAGTTGCTTGCCATCTACAAGAAGATGGCATCGAAGGACAACTACACGTTGTCGCCTGCCGCTGAGTTCAAGTTGATGGATCTGATTTGCCGCAAGGTAGTCAACAAGAGCGATTCGTTTGGTAATGCCCGTGAGATGCGTAACATGCTTGATGAGACTATCCAGCAATTGTCTGTCCGCGTCAGTGGAATGTCCCCACAGGATGTGACTCAGGAGACTTATCAGATGATTATGCCGGAAGATATAAAGGATGAGTTATGATAATATGTCCAAGTTGTAAAGAAGAGATAGAAGAGCAGTCACATTTCTGTGACCAGTGTGGACAGGAACTGCAATACTGTACCAATTGTGGTCGTGTGGGGACAGGACGTCGCTGCACGTATTGTGGCAGTATGATGGCAGGTCCCGATGAACAACCGAATCAGCAGAGTTCCCATGTTACCGCTGCGGATATCAGTCAGACATTTGCGACAGCAAGGGAGCGTAATCAGAGTCCGATGATTGCTGATGTGCAGATTAAGGGAATTCCTACGCTGACACTGTATAACCCGTCGCTGAATATCCGGATTGTGGGTATAAACGGTGCTATCATCGGTCGAAAACAAGGACCCTATCAGCAGTTGTTTGAAGGGAATATGTATGTGTCGAGTGTCCATGCCCAGTTGATTTACAAACCAGACACAGGTTGGTGTATCATTGACAAACACTCGTCCAACGGGACGAAACTCAATGACCGTGATATGCTGCCCGATATTCCGATGTCCATTAAAAGTGGTGATATTGTTGCACTTGCGAATATCAATTTGCAAGTGAGTGTAAACTGAAAGGGCTGATATAAAGATTGTTTTTTAGAGAAATAGAGTCAGTATGAGTAGAATTGTCTTAACGGCGGCAAGCCGTGTGGGATGTGTAAGAAGTAATAATGAGGACATGGTGCTTGCCTACGATAAGTATGTTCGTGGCGAAGCCTATCAGACAGAGTTTATGACGGAGAATGCAGACCGTTTCGTGATTGCTGTGGCGGACGGGATGGGCGGTCATAAGGCCGGTGAGGTGGCTAGTGCCGATGCACTCACTAATCTGCATTATTTTGTCAATGACCTGCCGAAAGGTCTTTCTATAGGGGAATTCAATGAGATGATGATGGAATGGCTTTCTTCTGTTAACCAGATCATCACCTCCAAAGGTCATGTCGACCCTCGTTTGGCGGAGATGGGAACTACACTTGTCGGTGTCGTCTTCTATAATGGGAGATATTATTGGATGAACTGTGGCGACAGTCG
>CACZCT010000045.1 GCA_902779745.1 uncultured Prevotellaceae bacterium | reverse complement strand
CCCTTATCGGTAAGGTCGCAGGAGTTCAATTTCTCATCCACCACGAAATACAGAGGCTCTACAGCCTCCGGCATACGGCGGTTGTTGTTCTCCATATACGTATTCTCAGTATTCTGCATCCCCGACTTGATACCTTCTTCCGAGAGGAACTTAATGAGGGGCTTGTTCTTGGGCAGACACTTATGAGAACGGAAGAGAGCGAGGAAACCTTCCTCCTCCAGTTTTTTATCATTCTTCTCACGTCCTTCGGCAATTTTCTGTTTCGCCTCGGCGAGATATTGGGTGGCGAGTTGACGCTGTACGCCAACCAGTTTCTCTACCAGTGGCTGGTACTCCTCAAACATCTGGTCGTCGCCTTTGGGAACAGGACCAGAGATAATCAATGGGGTACGGGCATCGTCAATCAACACAGAGTCGACCTCGTCGACGATGGCGTAGTTATGGGCACGCTGTACGAGGTCTTGTGGTGAAATGGCCATATTGTCACGCAGGTAGTCGAAACCAAACTCATTATTGGTACCGAAGGTGATATCACATTGATAAGCTTTACGACGTGCCTCGGAGTTAGGCTGGTGCTTGTCGATACAGTCGACAGAGAGACCATGGAACATATATAGCGGTCCCATCCACTCGGAGTCACGCTTGGCGAGATAGTCGTTGACGGTTACGACGTGAACACCGTTACCTGTCAGTGCATTCAGGAAGACAGGAAGGGTAGCCACAAGGGTCTTACCTTCACCGGTAGCCATCTCCGCAATCTTACCCTGATGCAGTACGACACCACCGAAGAGTTGTACGTCATAGTGTACCATCTCCCATTTCAGGTCATTACCGCCGGCAGTCCAGTGGTTATGATAGATGGCCTTATCACCGTCGATGGTGATGAAGTCCTTTTTCGGATCACCAGCCAGTTCACGGTCGAAATCCGTAGCGGTGACAATGGTCTCCTCATTCTCGGCAAAGCGACGAGCTGTTTCCTTGACGATGCTGAACACCTCAGGCATCACCTCGTTCAAGGCATCCTCATAGATATCCAAGGCTTCCTTTTCCAACTTGTCTATCTGTCCGAAGATCTCTGCACGCTCGTCGATAGGTGTATTCTCGATAGTACCTTTCAGACGCTCAATTTCCTCTTTCTGTTTCTTTGCCGACTCCTGCACCTGCCGTTGGATGTCCTTAGTACGCTGGCGCAACTGGTCGTTGTCGAGTTTCTGAATCTCTGGGTATACGGCTTTCACTTTCTCCACCAGTGGCTGGATGAGTTTCATGTCACGGGTAGACTTGTTGCCGAATAATGATGTTAAAATCTTGGTTAAATTCATATTGTTATTTCTTATTTTGACCTTATTAATATAAAACGGGTGCAAAGGTACGAAATAATTTTCGTACTTTTGCTTAGCTTTTGACTTTTTTACTTTTTATCTTTAAAAAAGTGGTTCTGAAGAACAGGCGTTGGGGGCGCGGATGTGGATAGCACGGGCAATGGCAGGTGCTATACGGTCAACGGTGATAGGTGTCTGGATCCGTTCTGCTTTCATTCCTGCTCCATAGATAATGATGGGGAATGGAACATGTGCCGAACGGGCTGTCGATTTTTCTGAAGTATCCTCGTTGATGAGTTTCCAACCGGGGGCGATGTCAATAATTAAGTCACCGCATTTCTCTACGTTGAAACCATTACGGATACCTTCAAGTAAATAACTATCACTCGTTAGTAACTGATTGGCAGTATATACGTTACGAATACCAGATATTTGTAATAAAAACTCTTGTGATCGGCTGGATATCTCGCCTATTTGAATGTTCTTCTGACGAAGCAGTTGGTGGTTGAAATATATTTGATTCTTATAGCAGAATTCCACATATTTCGCAGAACCGAAGACGGCTCCTAAATACATATTCAATAGGTTGGCGGTACGGTTGATGTAAAAGGTTCCAGTAGGGATGCGGAAGCGTTCCTGATTGCCTTCTTCCTCTTCCTCCCGACTTGTTGTACCCGTAATGACAAATAGGACACGATCACGGGAAATCCTTTGTCCGATGCCTTTCAGCAGTACTGCTATCGTACGGTCGAGTTCCACATAAGACTCCATCTGTGTCCCTGCCTCATAAGTCAGACTCAACAAATCAGTCTTGTCATCTATGCCGATGCCAGCTTGTTCAACACACTTCAAGGCGGCATTTGTCACACTCTTGTTGGCATCAGCCTCGGGCTGATAAAGGCGTGTATATCCACTCAGCCATTGGCTGAGTGGACGATAATAGGTAGTCGTCGTCCATTTCCCTTCAGAAATCCATGCGGCACCGTCAGCAGCATGACCAGCCGACAAAATGGCAGCATCAGCCATGTGGGCAAAAGCAAAAACCTTAGCCACTCCATTGGTAGCCATCTTCAACTCATCGCTGAGGGTGGAAGTCCCTAAATATTGTGGGGAATAGCCGATCTTCTGGTCTCTTACACAGTTCTGTGGGCGTAGTGTCTGCTTGTCCAGCCATTCGTAGGCGGTAATCCCGTGGTAATAAGGTGAAGTACCTGTATAGAGGGAGGCGATGGCAGAAGCACGGTCGACGGGTGTAAAGTTATAGGCTCCATTGGTAAATACCTTTCCCTCAGTCAGCAGTCGTCTCAGTCCTTCCTCACCATAGAGTGGGGAATAGGTCTCCAGATAGTCTGTGCGCAACTGGTCGATGGTGATGCAGACCACCAGTCGAGGGGCTTGTGCAATGACTTGAGCCTGTGACTCTGCATGGAGTCCCAGAATACTGAGCAGGGTGATATACAGGTATTTATTTCTCATCGACGCTTGCAAAAAATGTGAAGTATTGACTGTAACAGCAAACACAATGCCAAACTCCAGATTCCTTCAGCATAGTGTTGGAAAAGACTGCCGATCAGGAACAGGAGGCACAGTACGAAGGTGATATGCCAATAGCGTGTCTTTTTATCTTTGATGACCTGCCATAAGAAGAACCAGGGCAGTGGATTCAGCAGGATAAACTGCAGGTTGATGTTGACAGTAGGATGTTGCGAAAACAGCATGAGGAAGAGTATGATACCAATGATACCCGTGATAAGCATCAGAAGCACATCCCATACCACAAAGGCGCATCTCTTCTTCCATTCAATAAGGAAAAGGATGAGTCCGACACTTAATAGGATGATCATACACGCTAATGGCGTAAGGGGGAATCCTTGCTTCACCATCTGGATACCTGCAGGTACTGCTATCCTACGCTCTTTGACCAAAGGACGGTATTCTCCATTCTGGTATATCTGTGCGTGGTCGAAGTCGTACATCAAATTATAGGGCAGGAATTCCTGTTGGCGTTGGTCTGTCTTCCTGTCAGCCAACACCCCTAACAATAGGTCGTTGCCAAACGCAGACCAAGGATTGTTATGTGTCATCTCATGCACCATTTCCCGATAGGTCGGAGTATAGTCTTCCCGCGGCTCATAGACAACCTTTCCTTGGATACACTGTTCGATGATATCCCGTGCCTTTGTCGTACAGTTATGATAGAAATAGTTATAGCGATAGACACGATTCTCCTCCTTCATATTTTCGGCGAGAGCCTGTTGCAACACCGCTTTCTCCTCATCTGTCAGGTTCAGTACCTGTTCTGTCACCATACAACCGAATCGTCGGTATTCCTCCAGGAAAAGGCGATAAGGATAGGCTCCCAACTCATAGTCGGTGAGTCCGAAGACAAAACGAAGGGCGAAGAAAGGCTTGTGGAAATCAAAGATTCCATAGTTGAAAGAAATATCCAGTCCTCCTTTCCGTAAATCGTGGTAACGGATGGCGGTATGTCCGTAGAGGCTGTATACCTCATCGTGCGGCTGACAGGTCAGCAGACTGATTTCCACCGAATCTGTCCGAAGGGAGTCCTGTTGTGCCCAAATAGGCAAGGAAAGGAGCATACAAGCCCCCATTAGCCCGCCCTTAAGCGCATTAAAAATAATTTCTAAATGTTTCACGATGCAAAATTAACCTATATTTTCCACTTAACGTTCGGTTATTTCGTTTTTTTTCAATAATTTTGCAGTCGAATTTTGAAAAGATAAAGCAAATAAAGAATGAAGAAACTCCTATTTAGTAGCATTTTGCTGGGTTTCGGCACTTTGTCGATAATAGCCCAGAGTGGTACGAAATCACCATATAGTCAGTATGGCTTAGGCATCTTATCAGACCAGTCTCAGGGCTTTAACCGTGGTATGAGTGGTTTGTTCCAAGGCTTCCGAAGCGGAAATCAGGTAAACATGCAGAACCCTGCCTCTTATTCTGCAGTTGACTCGCTGAGTATGATTTTCGATGCAGCGGTCTCTGGGGAGATAACTAATTTCAAGGAAGGTGGTTCGAAAGTCAATGCCAAGACGGCGAACTTTGAATATGCAACAGCCTTGTTCCGTGTTTTCCCAAAGTTCGGCGTCAGTATCGGTATTGTTCCTTATACTAATATCGGCTATTCCTATTCTACAAGTCAGATTATCGGAACCTCCTCATACACCGCAACGACATCTCATGAAGGTGAAGGTGGATTCCGTCAGGCATATCTGGGTATGGGCTATGAGTTTTTCAAAGGCTTTTCCCTGGGTGTCAATGCATCCTATTTTTGGGGAGATTATGAGCGTTCCGTAATCATGACTAGCAGTGATGCCTATGTCAATACACTTAGGAAGGAATATAGCGCGGAGGTCAGCAGTTATAAATTGGATTTTGGTGCACAATATCGGCAAAAGTTAGGGAAGAATGATTTCCTGACCATAGGTGCCACCTTTGGATTAGGGCATAAGCTGAATGCCGATCCTTCTCTTTCCGTGATAAACATAGATACCCAGACAGGTGTAGCAGGAATTACGATTGACTCTATCTCCAACGGCTTGTCTATTCCGATGACTTATGGCGCAGGATTAGCCTACAGTCATAACAACTCTTTGACAATAGGTGCTGATTATCAGTTGCAGTGTTGGGGCTCTGAGGAGTATCCCATGGTGAATGAGGTAACCAACAACTACGAGTTGTCGAAGGATTTCTATAAAGACCGTCATAAATTTACTGTTGGTGCCGAGTGGGTTCCTAATCTGATGAGCCGTCGCTTCCTGAACCGTGTACATTACCGTATTGGTGCTTCTTATGCTACACCTTATTATAAAGTACATAAGAAGGATGGTCCAAAGGAGATGACGGTGAGTGCCGGCTTCGGTATTCCGTTGGTCAATTCATGGAACAACCGTTCTGTGCTGAATGTCAGTTTCCAGTGGGTAAACCGTGCGGCAGAGAATTTAGTCACAGAGAACTCTTTCCGTGTCACGATTGGTCTGACCTTCAACGAACGCTGGTTTGCTAAATGGAAAGTCGACTAAGTCTCTTTACTGCTTTTCTAGTGTTTTTGCTGCTTGCCTCGTGTGAACAGCCACAAGAGCATACGGCACCTGCTATTCACGAGCGTGATTCCGTGTCGATGATGACAACCTATGGTGTCAATACGCTGATATCCGACTCGGGTGTCATCAAATACCGTATCGTGACGGAACGGTGGGATGTGAACACGGTTAAGAACCCCACCCGTTGGACGTTTGAGCGGGGCATTTTTTTGGAGCAGTTCGATCAGAAATTCCATATCGAAGGATATATCTATGCGGATACGGCATGGTATTATGACCAGTTGAAACTATGGGAACTTCGTGGAAGAGTACGCATCCGTAATGTTAATGGATTGATTTTCCGAAGCGAGGAACTTTTCTGGGATGGGATAAAGCATGAGTTCTATTCCCATAAGTATTCCAAGGTGGTGACTCCCGAGCGTGAACTGGAGGGTACCTATTTCCGAAGTGACGAACAAATGCATCATTATGAGGTTACCAACAGCGTCGGCTCATTCCAGTCGTCAGATATGGAACCTGAACCTGAACCGGAGGAGCCGGCAAAGGACAAGGACAAGACCGCTGCTGATACGGCAAAGCAGGAGAAGCCTATCCGTCAGGCAGCCGTCAGACATAAAGCAACCACCAAACCCATACAGCCATGACCCATCTCATTATTGGACTTATCGTGACCATGGTCTTCTCCGCCTTTTTCTCGGGCATGGAGATAGCCTTTGTGTCGAGTAACCGACTGCGTGCTGAGATGGATCGTGAGAAGGACGGTCTTTCCCAACGTGCCATCGCTTTCTTCTACCAGCATCCCAACAACTTCCTGAGTACGATGCTGGTAGGTAATAATATTGCATTGGTTGTCTATGGCATTCTATTTGCCCGTATCTTTGATACTACCTTGTTCTATGCGCTGAGCGACGGCTTCCGTGTGACGGCAGATACGCTGTTGTCCACCATCGTGGTCCTATTTACGGGAGAATTCCTGCCGAAGACCGTCTTCAAGGCAAGTCCGAATGCGATGCTGACCTTTTTCGCCCTGCCTGCATGGGTGTGCTATGTAGTGCTTTATCCCGTCTCCCGTTTTGCCACCTTGTTGTCGCGTGGCGTGTTACGGTTGTTTGGGGTGAAGATGCTCAAGGAAGAGCAAGACAAGGAGTTCTCGAAAGTAGACCTCGATTATCTGGTGCAGTCGAGTATCGACAATGCCAAGAGTGAGGACGAGATAGAGGACGAGGTGGAACTGTTTCATAATGCCCTTGACTTTGCCGATACAAAGGTGCGTGACTGTATGGTGCCCCGTACGGAGATAGAGGCGGTGGACATGGAAGACTGTACGATGGAACAGCTCCTGAACCGTTTCGTGGAGAGTGGTCATTCCAAGATTGTCGTCTATCGCGACGATATCGACCACATCATCGGCTATATTCACTCTTCCGACCTATTCAAGACAGCTAATAACCAAAAGCCAACAGCTATCAGCCAGTTAGTCCGGGAGATGCCTTATGTCCCTGAGACGATGGCGGCGAGCAAACTGATGCATACCTTCCTGCAAGAGAAGAAATCGCTGGCAGTGGTAATTGACGAGTTCGGCGGCACCAGTGGACTGGTATCCCTGGAGGATATCGTAGAGGAAATCTTCGGAGATATCGAAGACGAGCATGATAACACGAAATACGTTGCCAGGGAGTTAGGTGAGGGCGAATATATGCTTTCTGCCCGTCTGGAGATAGAGAAAGTCAATGAACTTTTCGACATCGGACTGCCTGAGAGTGATGACTATATGACTGTCGGCGGACTCATCCTGCATGAGTATCAGAGTTTCCCGAAACTCAACGAAGTGGTCAAGATTGGACGTTTTGAGTTCAAGATTATCAAAAATACGATGACAAAAATAGAGCTGGTACGGCTAAAAGTGACAGAATAGACTAAATTTTTCGTTATATCTTTCGTCGTTTCCCATTTATTTTGTAATTTTGCAGGCTGAAATGAAAAAAAATGGGCTCTGCCCTCTCAATAGTCAATATAGTAAATAGTTAAATAGTCAAATAAATAATGGCAGCAATTGGAAAAATCAGAAGCTGGGGTCCCGTTCTCGCTGCAGTGATCGGTCTCGCCCTGTTTGCGTTCATTGCCGAGGAGATGTTCCGTTCTTGTGAAGCCACAAGCAACGAGAAGCGTCAGCAGGTCGGCGAAGTGTTAGGTAAGAAAATCTCCGTACAGGACTTCCAGGCTCTTGTCGATGAGTATCAGTCAGTGATTAAGATGACCCAGGGTCGTGACAATCTCACTGAGGAGGAGCTCAATCAGGTGAAGGACCAGGTATGGCAGCAGTTTGTCAACAATACCATTCTGGAGACAGAGACCGCAAAGTTAGGTCTTACCGTTACTGACGAGGAACTTCAGAATATCCTGAAGGCTGGTACGAACCCCATGCTGATGCAGACTCCGTTCGTCAATCAGCAGACAGGTCGTTTTGATGTGACACAGCTTACCAAGTTCTTGGACGACTACAAGAAGATGCAGTCACAGCCGCAGCAGGCACAGGTGCTTGAGCAGTATCAGCAGATATACAACTACTGGAAGTTTATTGAGAAGCAGCTCCGTATCAATACGCTGGGTACGAAATACCAGAATCTGCTGGCTCAGTGTCTGTTCTCTAACCCTGTTTCTGCCAAGATGGCTTTCGAGGACCAGAACCAGGAGAGCGACATCCAGCTTGCCACACTTCCTTACTCTGCTATCAAGGATGCCGACGTACAGGTCAGTGATGCCGACCTGAAGGCTAAGTATGACGAGGAGAAGGAAATGTTCAAGCAGTATGTGGAGAGCCGCGACATCAAGTATGTTGATTACCAGGTGGTAGCCTCTGCTGCCGACCGTGCCGCTCTAATGAAGACCATCAATGACGCTCGTCAGAAACTGGAGAGCGGTGCTGCTCCTGCTGAGGTGGTTCGTAAGGCCCAGTCACAGATTGCCTACACAGGCATTGCCGCTACCAAGCGTGCCTTTGCTCCTGATATCGCCGCCAAGTTGGATTCCATGCAGGTCGGTCAGGTGAGTGCTCCGTTTGAGACAACCTATGACAATACCGTTAACGTGATCAAGCTCATCGGCAAGGCTGAGATGCCCGACTCTATTGAGTATCGTCAGATTCAGGTGGGTGGAGAAACTGTTGAGGCTGCCCGTAAGACTGCCGATAGTATTGCTACCGCTCTGAAGGGTGGTGCCGATTTCGAGGCACTTGCCAAGAAATACAACCAGACGGGTGAGAAGCAGTGGCTGACCTCTTCGATGTATGAGAGCGCCCCTTCTATCGACGCTGACTCCAAAACTTATCTGACAACTATTACGACAGCAGCTCCCAATGAGGTGAAGAACGTGGAGTTTACAAGTGGTAACATCATCGTACAGGTACTCAACCGCAAGGCTATGGTCACGAAGTACGATGCTGCTGTTATCAAGCACACTATCGATTTCTCAAAGGATACTTATTCTAACGCCTATAACAAGTTCAGCCAGTATGTCAGTGAGAACAAGACACTGGAGGATTTGGAGAAGAATGCCCAGAAGTTCGGCTTCCGTGTTCAGGAGCGTAAGGATATGTATAACTCAGAGCACAGCGTAGCTGGTCTCCGTTCTACCCGTGATGCCATGAAGTGGATATTCGATGCCAAGGCAGGTGACGTATCTCCGCTCTATGAGTGTGGCAACAACGACCACCTGATGGTGATTGCCCTGACCAATATTAACAAGGTTGGTTATCGTTCACTTGATGCTGTTCAGGATCAGGTGAAGCAGGAGGTGATCCGCGACAAGAAGTTCGTCAAGGCTGCCGAGATGCTGAAGGGTGTCAACAGCCTGGATGCTGCCAAGCAGAAGGGTGCCCGCATCGACAGCGTCCGTCAGATTACCTTCTCCGCTCCTGTCTTCGTACAGGCTACAGGTACCAGTGAGCCTGCCCTGAGCGGTGCTGTAGCCGCTGCCAAGGCTGGACAGTTCAGTGCTGCTCCTGTCAAGGGTAACGGTGGTGCTTTCCTCTTCAAGGTGCTGAACAAGAAACAGCGCGAGAGTGCCAAGTTCGAAGCTAAGACACAGGAAGTACAATTGAAGCAGAGAGCTATTCAGGCTGCCAGCCGTTTCATGAACGAGCTTTATCTGAAAGCCGACGTAGTGGACAACCGCTACCTGTTCTTCTAAGAATTATTTCATAGACAACATAGTGAAGCCTGGGTAGTTGCCCCAGGCTTCATTTATTTTACGATATCCTGATACACATCATGGTGAGGTCATCGTTAGGCTCGGCACCGTTACGATGCCGCTCCACCTCTTCCCTTAGCGTGTCGATGACCTGCTGGGCGGAGTCGAAGTGCATGGTGCGTAGGATGTCTAACAGACGGTCGTCGCCAAATTGTTTCTGCTGACGGTTCTCGGCTTCGTTCAGTCCGTCGGTATAGATGAACAGCGGACGATCTTTGATGCTGTCTATCTCCTCACCCACGAACTCCATACCTGGCCACAAACCGATGGGTGCGTTGGGCTGCATGTCAAGGAAGTTGCCGTGATGTTCACCACCACCGATGACGGGTGGGTTATGACCTGCATTACAGAAGTCGAGATGGCCGGTTGTCAGGTCGACGAGTCCGAGCCAGAAGGTGACGAACATGCTGCTCTTGTTGTCCTCGCCACTGAGGGCGTCGTTCATATGGGTGCATATCTCAGCAGGCATCATCTTCTGGGCAGCCAGCGTGCGGAAGAGTCGTGTAGCCTGTGCCATGAACAGCGAGGCCGGCACACCCTTTCCTGAGACGTCACCCAAGGCGAAGTACAGCTTGTCACCGATGAGGACATAGCCGTAGAGGTCACCGCCGACTTCCTTTGCTGGTGTCATCGAGGCGTACATGTCCAGTCCTTCGTAGTTAGGGAACGTGCTGGGCACCATCGACATCTGGATGTCACGTGCAATGCGCAGCTCATTCTCGATGCGCTCCTGTGCAGCCCTCATCTCGGCCATACGCTTGGCAGCACGACGGCGCACCAGTGTGTAGATGACGAAGAAGATAATGAGCAGGACAATGGCGACCAACAGACCGATAATACGCTGATGTGCCAACTCTGCCTGTTGCTCGGCTATCTGTCGTTCCTTACCCTGTGTATCGTAGATTGTGGCGAGCTTAGCGGCCTCACTCTCTTTCTGACGTGTGATGACGGAATCGATGTTCTCGACAATCTGTTTAGCGACGTAGCAAACCGAGTCCTTACGCCCCGCCTTGAGGTTGGCTTCCATTTTTGTGAAGTATATCCCGATTGTGTTAAGCGACAGTTCCATACCGCTCTGTTGAACGAAGCGGTCAAGGATAGCATACTTATCGGCGGCTTCTGCATAACGTCCCATTTTCATGAGGAGAGCTATCTCGGAAAAGATGTTATAGTCTATCTCTGCACCAGGCAGTTTTTTATATTCGTCATAGAGGCGAATCGCCTCTTCCTTGTTGCCCAGCCCCCAAACTGTTTCTATCTGATTAATCTTCAGACGGGCAGTATAGTAGTCGCTCAGCCATTTCATATTTTCCCCATTATATGCCACATAAGCCGGCAACAACGCTTCTTCGCGCTCTAGCCACTTATTGGTTTCTTCGAATTCTTCAAGGTCGAGGTAGAACCCTGCTATATTGTCGTAGTTCTGGAACGAGGCGAACGATGCGCGACCTGTCGTATCCTCAGCGAGCCACTGTTGGCAGCCAGCATAGACAATGTTGAAGTTCTCCTTAGCCTGCTGCGGCTGTTTCAGTTTCAGGTTACACATACCCAGCATGGCGTGTATCTGTATGCGGGCCTCGGGGTCGTAGGACTCCACAGAGTCGAGGACACTCAGAAGGGGGATGGCAGTGTTGACAAACTCCTCGTAGTTCTGCTCGTTGAAAAGTATACGGGTGAGATGGCGTGCCGCCTCCTGGTAGCACCACAGGTCGTCATAGTTGTCAAGGGCTTTTTCGGTGGCCTTGCGATAGCACTCCATCGCTTCTTTGTCCTTGCCCAGTTCCCTCAATCCCTCGCCACGGTAGTAGTTGATGCGCAGCGGAGACAGCGCACCAGCCTTCTCAAGGCTGTCGACCAAGGCGAGCACCCGCTGATGGTCTCCCGTCTTACGGGCTTTGAAGACCAGCGTATCGACCTCCGTGTCTATTCTCTCCACCCGCAGTGGACCATGTTTCTTGTCGCTACAGCCTGCCAATGTAAGCACTGTCATCATAACGGCGATAATCACGAGGACAATATGATAATTTGTTTTACACATAATATACTAGTTTAGTGGATCGTTATGTGCAAAGATACAAATTTTCTCCAACATCACCAAAAAATAGCGTTCTATATTTTGCTTTTTCACACTTAATCTGTTATCAAGTTGAAATAAGGTTTTGACAGTTTGACAGTTGACAGTTATTAATTTTGAAGTGGAAAGGGAATTAATAGTTATACTATATATAATATATATATTATATATAGTATATATTTATACATAAAATATGCACTGTTTTTGTGAATCTCATTTCAATAACTGTCAAACTGTCAACTGTCAAAAGCTCAAAATGCTACATCTATTTCATTGTAATGCCTCCCATCACTTGTTCCGATACCTCTTTCACTTTGTTCCAATGCCTGTTATACCCCCTAAGGAAGCATTCCTTTGCCCCCATAACAGATATTAGCATGAAGCATGGAAGGCACTTTTGCACTTTACTGTATGGTGATGATGATACGGCGGTAGGATACCAAATGGAGGGGGCTGTTGTCGTGTACCTCACAGATGACATGATACACCTGTCCCTTGCTGTCTTCAGGAATAAGGACGTCGGTCTTTTCCGCCTTCGAATGGTGAAAGAACAGTGTACCTTCCCCAATCTCCCGTTGCTGCCACCAATGGAATGTTAGGGCGTCACCATCAGGGTCTGTTGACTTAGAGGCATTGAGTTTGATGATCTTTCCGGGCTTTGTCTGGATGTGGATGGGTTGTCTTCCTTTTTTACGGTTCACGATGACTTCTGGATTCCTGTTGCCTTTACCTTCCGCAGCCCATTGCATACGGGCGATGAAGTCATTGAGCTCGTCAAGATAGAAACGCGTCTTGTAGCCGATGCTGATGCTGCGTGTCGGTTCTTCCCAACTGGTCCATGCTGTTGTCAGCGAGTCAGGACACATGCCATACTCATGATAGCCTGCCCATCCTGCCTGCCGAGGATCCTCGGGGTCGTTCAAGCCGTGAGGCATCACATAGAGAAAACTGGGAGTGTCACCCTCCACACCCCATTTATAGGTAGGATATTCCTTGCCTAACGCCCCTTTCCCCTGAATATGGTCGGCATGCTGTTGCCAGTAGCGCTTGCCCAGTTCGCACTGCTCCTGCCAGGTACCCTCGTCCCATATAAACTGCAAGTCGTTTTTGAACTCGCTTCTGAGCCATTGGTGAGAGCTGTAGGCACGCTCCATCCTCATGCTGTACTGCATGTCCTGGTCTGTGATGGTGTAGATGCGGAACTTACGGATGAAGCGCTTCACCTCGTCATCAGTCCGTGTCTGTTTCACTTTCCAGATAGCCTGTGCCAGTGTGTTTGCACCGCCCCATGCAGCGACGTAGATAGGACGTGCATCGTCCTCGTCAGCCAGACGGATCAGTAACTCACTGCCAGGAGAGTCGTTCTGTGTACCGATGGCTTTGATGCCTCCATGTTGACTGCCCATCACCGCACGGCTCTTGAGATAGTCGGCACTGGGCCAATAGCCGATATACTGCTGCAGGTTCTCTTGTTTCATCGGCAGGAATGACTTTTGTCCTGAACGTTTCATCAGGTTTCCCACATCCTTCCTGTATGCCTCGATGACACGCTGCAGGTATGCAGCCCATTCCACGGGGTAAGGGTCGCAGTTCCAGCCCACCGATGTAATCAGTGCCTCTATCTCAAAGAGGTCGGTATAAGCCATCAGCCTCACCATCGATTCCATGTCGTCAGGTTCCACGTCTGCTGGCGCAATATCCGTACATACCACCAGTCGTGGTTTTAGTCCTCTCTCGTTTGCCATTGCCACGATAGAAATCAGCAGCATTAAAATCATTGTTATTTGTCTCATCATGATGCAAAATTACAAAAAATGAGTGAAAAAGCATGGTATTTTGCCTACTTTTATGTAATTTTGACTTGCGTCGAAGGTACTCTCGTTCGGAAAATTGCAAATAAATTTGCATTTTCGCTCACTTATTAAGTAAAATTCTCACGCTCAACATAAAAAGTATACTTTTTTGTCTTCACTTAACCGAATTTTTCGTACCTTTGTGCCCGATTTCAGAAATAACACATCATTGCAATGAATATATCTTATAAATGGTTGAAGGAGTACGTGGATTTCGACCTCACACCACAACAGGTGTGTGATGCCCTGACATCAACGGGACTGGAAGTCGACGCACTTGAGGAAGTACAGAGTATCAAGGGAGGACTGAAAGGTCTGTATGTAGGTAAGGTGCTGACCTGTGAGGCACACCCCAACTCAGACCACCTGCACGTGACCACAGTAGACTTAGGTAAGGGTGAGCC
>CACZCT010000044.1 GCA_902779745.1 uncultured Prevotellaceae bacterium | reverse complement strand
CCACCCTTCAGGCCAAACTTCACTTGAGCCTGGGCTGGAACAGCAAATGCGATACATGCTAAAACAATAACAGTCAATATCTTTTTCATAATCCTTACGTTTTAATTATCCTGCTGCAAAGATAAATAAAATATCTGACATTTGCAAATTTTTTTATGCTTTTCCGCATTAATGTCGCTGACGACGTACAGAAATACGTGCAGAAGAGGTAGAGCCGCTATCTGTAGAGCTCTTACTTTTCTTTTTCTTTGCCGTACTGTCACGACCGCTTCGCGAACTCTTCTTGGAAGTCTTCTCTTTCTCTGGCTGTATCTTCGCAATAGAGTCCAAGGAGTCACGCTGAGGGGTATGACCAAACATACCGCGCTCGAATGCAAGCAGTTCTGCCTCTATCTTCGCCTGCTCTTTCTTTGCAGCCTCATCTGCGTTGGTCTGATTAAACTCGCCAAACTGAGGACGTGAGGCTGTCTGTCCCATACGATTACCTGCCTTGTATATCTTTCCCTTATAGCTATTCATCGTGAAGAAGTCTTCCAAAGTCATCGTAGCAGCATTGTTCAGATTAGAAGCCTGCACTGTCTGACGACTCAAGAAGGGCTCCAGATCCGTATACTTCACCCAGAACAACGGATATTTAGCCGCCTCACCTCCAAAGTCATCCTCACGCATCATGACTGGGCAAAGCGCCATCACCTTACGGCGGAACTGCGCATTTGACTGGTCATAATAAGCAGATTCTTTCAGATAGTACATCTTCACTTCCGCAGAGGGAATATCACTGTTTTCCACACGCAATTTTCCATCACGTGTCTCATAGAAGATGTGATAATTGTCCAACAAGGTCTTCATTGCCACCTTGGAGGAATCGCTGAACGACTCATTGCCATCAAGACGATATTCGTAGATGGGGATATAATTGTTCAAGGCAAGCTTAAAGACATAAGTAAAAAGATTCATCTGCTTGTCAATAGGCTCCACAGGATAATAGAGTCCAGAATTGGCTTCTTCTTCCAGACTAATCTCACGATAAAGGTCACGACGCCACACAACATCCTCCGGCATATCCAACGAGGTAGGGTACATCAGACGGGCACGCTGGCTAAGACCTTGATTCTGGGCAGTCGCCTGCTGTTTCTGGGCTTGTTTCTGT
Organism: uncultured Prevotellaceae bacterium; assembly: GCA_902779745.1. Classification (GTDB taxonomy): domain Bacteria; phylum Bacteroidota; class Bacteroidia; order Bacteroidales; family Bacteroidaceae; genus Prevotella. The sequence continues at coordinate 12,949 of CACZCT010000044.1, read as the reverse complement.
TGTTGCTGTTGTTGGCGACGTGCTTTCGGCTGTGCCATTGCAGAGCCAGCCATCATCGTTATCATCAATAAGAACAATACTCTCTTCATATTTTCTAATCTTTTTATTTCACTATAACTTCCATCGATGCGTTCAACTTTCGTGCCGAGCCATCAGGTCCCGTCGCCGTAACTCTTGAGATATAGAAACGACGGTTGCGCTGCAATTTGCGGAAGGTCTCTTTCTGACGTGCCGAGAAATGAGCACCGTCACTGACCATCGGTACGGCATTACCCATATTGTCGAAGAACACCGTCTCGAAACTCTGCACATGGAAAGGAACGTCCAAGATGCCATCGTCAATAGCGGCACCAATACCGTCAGCCGCTGTCAACTGAACTTTCGACAAGCCACCGCCCTTGAAACGGTCTGCACCATTTTCGTCCTTCACCACAATATAAGGTGTCGGGTCTGGCAGACGACGGACACGGAACGTAAAGGTTCCCATCTGCTGGGCACGACCCGTATTGGTAGATGTCACCGTTATCGTCACATCCTTTCCCGGAGTAGACGGACGGGCAATATATTTGCCCGGTCCTACAGGCTGCAGGGTTCCTCCGCTCATCGACGCTTGTATCTTGGTCACAGGGACTCCCGGTACACTGATGCTCAACGGATTGCTATAACCAGCATAGAGTACGTTCATCAAATCGGCACTGACAGTGGCTGAAGGATCTACCACTGAGTATTTCTGCGAGAAGTCACGCTTAACCAATTCGCCATTACCATTCTGTACTTGTATATAGCCCTCTAACGTGAAGTCACCTGTCCTACCAGCAATAGTCTCATAGAGTCCATCAGGCAGGTCCATCTCCTTACCGCCTATGAATATCTGGGGAGTCTGGGTCGTATCGACTGCTGCCATAACAATACGTGCAGAGAACTTGTCACCACGGACAACTGTCTGTGCATTGGGAATCACATAGGCATTAAGGGCATTCACACGAATATCCTTCACGTCAATATTAGAAACCAGGGTATGCAAGACAGCACCCTCCGCATACCGCACGTCATTCTGTAATTTGCTCAATAAGGTCACGGCGGCAACCGTAGGCATCGCCTCGAACAGATATTCCTGCCAGTTCTTTCCCATTGCCATGGCATCCTTCGGAATCTCCGTAGTAAGATTAGAGGCTATCAGTTTCTTCTGCTTATAGTCGGTCACCATTCCCAGCATCGCGTTACGATAGGCATTGATGGCATCATACAACTCCTTGCCTCGTCCTCTGCTGGGGGAGAGCATCACCTGAGCAGCAGCCTCTAAGTCTTCCTTGTTGCGGATATTATGCACATCGCCATCCTCGCCGTCAGCCTCCTTCACAATGGCAAGTTTTAACTCGTCAGCCAGGTCGTAGAGTTTATTACTCATCTCCTTGACCTTCTGCGACTTCTCATACCACTGCTTCACCTTCTGGGGATTCTTCTTCATCTGCACGGCAAAATCGTCATAGATAGCAAGATTCTCCTTCGTCGCATTGATCGTCGTGCGCCTCAGACTGTCCTCCACAACGGAGAAGCCGTTGAGTACCTCAGTAGAGACATTCAATGCAAGCATCGCCATCAAGACGACGTACATCAGATTGATCATCTTCTGGCGGGGAGAAACCGGTCTTTTCTTAATAGCCATTTCTTACCTCTTACTTCTTACATCTGACTTCTAATCTGCATGGCCTCTATCATTCGGGCATAGATGGCATTCAGTTCTGCAATCTGACGGGCCATATGACGGGTCTGCTCGTTAATCTCATCGATGGTACCCATCTGTGAACTAGCACTCTTCAACTGCATCTCATAGACACGGCTGATACCTGTCAAGGTACGATTCAGATTCTCCATCTCCTCAGAGTCGGCAGTGAGACGCTTACTCTGTTCACTCACCTTCTTGAGTATCTCTGTCAGTTCGTTCAGTTCATCGATATAGTTGCCTGTTGCCTCTGCGACACCAGCAGGAGCACCAGTAGTGAAGGATTCTTCAGTACCGCCACCGCCAATAGAACCGCCACCGTTGATGATAACGGTACCACCGCCAGTGCCACCTACGACGGAACCGTCGCCTGTAGCGCCAATAACAGAGCCTCCACCAGTGCCACCTATGACTGTGCCTCCACCAGTACCACCAATGACCGTACTACCACCGCCACCGACGACAGCAGCTCGTGCCGGTTCACCATTGACAAGCGTGTCTGATTCCGCATCCATCTCTGGATGGATATCCAGATCCATCCCGTCTGTCGTTTTGTCGAACGGACGGTCAAAGGCTGAGAGGAAGAACACGACAACCTCCGTACCCATTCCTAAGAACAGGAAGAAATTGGCACCTGGCAGGTGGGTCAGTTTAAACAGGGTTCCCAAGATTACAATAGAGGCACCCCAGCTATAAGCATAGTTCAGGAAGGTCTGGCCAGGGACACTGTCCATCCACTTCTGTAACTTATAGATGATATTCAGTTTACTATATACTGTCATTTCTTGCTAGATTTTGATTTCTTACTCTTCACTTTGTCACTCGTCGTATTTGCCATACTGCGTACACAGCGGAAACCAATATAACTGCGAGGCTGATTCTGATACTCGAATGAACGCCAGGCCGAACGGATGAACGACTCAGGATCTTTCCACGAGCCACCTCTCACACTTTTCTTCTTCAGACGGTAGGGATCCTCCAAAGCAGCGTTATATTTCAACTGGGGATTGATGTCGTTCATCGACTCCACACCAGCCTCTGTATATATCGTACTCGTCCATTCAGCCACATTACCAGCCATATCGAAAAGTCCATTCGTATTCGAGGCATAGATACCCACCCTACTGGTAATCAGGTTACCGTCCTTGGTATAGTTACCCTTGTCAGGTTTGAAGTTAGCATAGAAGCATCCGTTACCCGAGACGACATCCTGATTCTCCCATGGGAACTCATTCTGGTCCTTGCCACGGGCAGCATACTCCCACTCTGCCTCTGTCGGCAGACGGTAACGCTGTACATAACGGGCTGCTGCGCCCAGTCCTTTCAACAGATACTCTGTACGCCAAGCACAGAAAGCATTGGCCTGCTCCCATGTCACACCCACTACCGGATAGTCGTTATAGGCGGCACTAGAGAAATAGTAACGCATATAGCCCTCATTCTCCGCATTGGGGAAATCATTTACCCAACAGGTCGTATCAGGATAGACATTCACAATATAGGTATTCAGGAAATCCCAAGGTCCCGTATATTGACGATTGATGGTCTGACGAACAATCTTGCCCTCATCATCAATGTATGCCGTATCCTTCGAAATCCATATCTGCTCGTCGGCATTGGCACGAACATCGGTATTGAGGATACGCTCTTGGGGATTGATACGATACTTGCGCTTGGCTGCCTCCGTATAGTCATATATCTCATAGCGGTAGTTCAACTGACGCCAGTCGATCATCTTCTCTCCTGTAACAGGGTTATAGGTATAAAGACTTTCAAAGGCACGCTGCTCATCCTCATTGGGCTTACGAGGCAGGGCCTTCTTCCAGTTCAGATGGGGCGTAACAGGCTCACCGTACTTATCCTCCTCTATTTTGTAACTCTCATCACCACCATAGTTGGGATCAGCAAGACGCTCACGGAGGATGGAGTCACGAACATAATTCACGAACTGGCGATACATGGAGTTGGTCACCTCATGCTCATCCATCCAAAAACCCTCAACGGAGATATCGCGGACAGGTATAGGCTTTCCCCACAGACTATCCTGTTGCTCTAATCCCATCTTCACGTGACCACGCTTAATCTGTGTCATGCCATAAGGAGTCGGCTCACTGAAAGCACGTCCACTTGCACCAGTCACCTCACCGCCTTTCATAGAGGAAAGTTTCGAACCGAAACAGCCCGACAACATAACGGCAACACAAATGCAACCTATTATACTAATAATCTTTCTCATATTCTTATATTATAGTATTCTCACACTCTGATGACGGTTACGTCCTTTCTTATAAAGGTGCAGTTCCGTCTGATAACCCACAAACAGCTCATGGCTGCCATGACCTATTCCCGTCCCGGAGGTAAACATCTCATAACTATACCCTAAACAGATACCATGAAAGTTCCCACCGACCATTGCCGTCACGGAATTGGATGGACTATATCCGACTCCTCCATACAGCATCTTACGATCATGCGTATATTTCACTCTGGCAGTCACATCCACCCGATAGACAGTACCGTCTGTCCGTGCCAACACTGTGGGGTGTATTGTTAAGAACGGATTTCTCAGCCGAATATTGTATCCACCTGTCAAATAATACATCCGACTGATTTCTAAAATAGACTTTTCACCAAGTTCCACCTCTGGTGCCATAGCATGAAGGATAGAGACTCCCGCATACCAGTTCTTACGTTGGTAATAGAGTCCTGCGCTCAAGTCAAGAGCCGTTCCAGTGACATCCGTCGTCACAAAGGCAGGGTCACCGGGAGTTTCCGTATCGATTTCCGAGCCTTTAAAGCCCTCGCTCAACATACCGCCTTGTATTCCTATACTCAACGTCCCTCCAAACAATTTCTGCTTGAAAGCATATTGCAACAGAACACGCTTATGGGAAAACAGACCAATCTCGTCATTCATCAACTGAATGCCTACACCATGAAATGCACCTATAAAACGGAAGGGCATATCTGCGGCAATATACATCGTACGGGGATTATGCTCGAAACCGACAAGCGACATGTTATAAGCCCCCACCGCATTGATCTTCGATTCCTTTCCAACTGCAGCGGGATTAAAAGACGGCTCCATTGCCCAATAATGGGCAAAAGAAGCCTCCTGCTGAGCCATCACACTAATGACCATCCCTTGCAGCGTCAATATCAGAAACCATTTTTTCACGAATATATAACGCTCAAACACTTAAATTATTGTAAAAGAAAAAATCAAGGATTTCCATCCACGGGTGAAAGGAATGCCTCCCAAGGGTTGTTCCGATGCCTCCTATGGGGGTATGGGAATGCTTCCCATAAGTGATGGGAGATATCGGAATACCCCCATAACAGGCATCGGAACAAGTGATAGAAGGCATCCTTATAAAATGGCTAATGCCTGATGGCTAAAGGCTGAACTCGGTTAAACATAAAAATATATGGGACAACAAAAAACTACTCCCCTCCTCCCTTTTTCTCGTGAAACAGTGATGTACAGGGCGTTTCAAGACGGGAGGTGTTTTCCCAACTACTCCCTAACACCTCCCGTAATTGTTTTTCAACACATAGGTTACTTCACCGAAAAAGGGAGGTGTAAGGGAGGTGTTTGTCCAACTACTCCCGTGCCTTCCGCCCTCTGTACATCGGCATTTGAGGCACATGACGGGAGGAGGGGAGTAGTTAGATTCATAAGGCATGTCCACCAGATACTTTAATGACTTGTCCCGTTAGCATTCTCGCCTGCTCACTCGCCAAAAACAGAATCGTTTCAGCAATATCTTCCGGCTGAATCAGCTTACCCATAGGAATGATTGGAAGAACTGACTGTTCCAAATCGGTATCAATCCATCCCGTCTGAGTCGGACCTGGTGCAACACAATTGACGGTAATGCCATACTTTGCCACCTCCAAGGCTATGCTGCGGGTAAGTGCTTCAAGTGTAGCCTTACTTGCTCCATAGGCTATCTGCCCGGCAAAAATCTGTGATGCATCGGTTGAGATATTGATGATTCTTCCATAATCACCGCGATGAGTAATCATCTCCCTTGTCATCAGGATACTTCCACGGACATTGACCGCAAACGTGTCATCAATCACATTCTGCGTAATTTTCTCTATGGTGTCGATACCGTCCATGTCACCATCAGCCGCATTGTTGACCAGAATATCGACCCTTCCGTATCGTTCAAAGACTTTCGAATAGATTTCCTTTACGGCAGCTTCATCGGAAATGTCACTTTCCAGAATCATATACTCGGCATTCATTTCCTTCAGCCTGCTCTCTACACGATCAGCATTGCCTGAGTTTGCCTCGAAATATCTGTCCGTGCCGTTCTTGTCAGTCTTCGATTGGTCGAACTGCCTGTGGATTCTCTTGTATATCAAGACCACCTTAGCCCCTTCACGAGCAAAAGCAAATGCCGTCGTAGCCCCAATCCCCTGTGGGTTATTTGCTCCTGTAATCAGAGCTACTTTATCCTTAAGTCCGTAGTTAACCATATATTTACCTAAAGTATTGTATTAGCCCCCATCATCATCATTGTTCTTTAATTCGTAACTATCCAGATTCTCCTGTGCCGTATCTTTAATGGCATCTTCGTAGCCTGTCAATGCGGCGAAGGGTGCAAACTGGGCTGCACGGTTCCACATCGACATCTGCGGGTGACGCTTCGAGACGTGGTGCGGCAAATTGATAATATCGTCGTAGTCGTGATTGACTTCGTCTTCCTCTGTCACGACTCGGCCATTCATGCGAGCCTGATGGCTCTCGCTGTTCCATCGGTTCATGCCTTATGTCCTCCTATCTGTTTATTACGTTCCTTGGCGGTGGCACCCACCTCGAAGTTCAGTCCTCTGAGGATGGCATTCTTGCCGAAACGCTGTTTGATTTTCAATTGTGCTTCCTGCATCCTGCGCTCCTTGTCGAGTTTTGCCTTTTCCTCCTGCTTCTGCTTTTCCAATGCCTCATAATCGGTAAAAAGGTCAAGTTGCTGTGGCGCATTTTCCATTGCAGCAACGGATGACTCCGATACCACATGGTTCGTGGTCAGGTTCAACCTGCGAATCAGCAAGTCTGGATTCACACAGCGATCGAACAACTCAGCTGCACCATCCATGATTTGCCTCGATGACGATGTCGGCTTGTCGAAATTGAACGTGCCATGAGCATGTTTCGGCACAGCCTTGCCATAATAGTTGGTGGTAATCTCACCATGATACCTCTCACGAATCTCAGGGCGTGTCAGGTTTTCAGCATCATAACCGACTGTCAACACCAGTTGGTCTGTCACCAGTCGTTTCGATACCAGATCGAGTGCCATTCCTTCTGCCATCTCCTGTATCACCACACGACCCTTATTGAAATCGTATGGTTCCTGCAGCACCTGTCCGCTACTGAAGGAATTCGTCTCTGGCCGATACGCCTTTACAGCCTCCATCGTACATGGCTCCCAGCCCCAGGCATGGTCTATCAGCAGTTCTGCATTCACACCGAACAGCTTATACAGCGTTTCCTCATTCTGTACGGACATTCGTGCCAGTTTTCCCATCGTGTCGACACCATAAAGAGCCAACTTCTCCGCAATACCGCATCCCACTCGCCAGAACTTCGTTATCGGACGATAGTCCCAAAGCTCACGACGATACGACATTTCATCCAGTTCGGCGATTCGCACTCCGTCCTTGTCGGCAGGCATCTTCTTCGCCACGATGTCCATTGCCACCTTGCAAAGATACATGTTTGTGCCAATGCCAGCCGTAGCAGTAATTCCCGTCTGTCTCAGAACATCGCAAATCATCTTCTTCGCCAGCTCGTGGGCTGTCAGTTTATAACTGCCGAGATAAGCTGTTACATCCATGATGACCTCGTCAATCGAATAGACATGGATGTCTTCTGGTGCTATATATTTCAGATAAATCTTATAAATTTTCGAGCTGACCTCAATATAGTGTGCCATCTGTGGTGGTGCTGCGATATAGTCAACAGCCCAGTCCGGATGCTCTTTCAATTCTATATCAGATGTGGATTTGCCCGTCAGACGATGACCTGGCACTTTGCTCTGACGTTCGAAGTTCATCTCTCTTATCCGTTGCACCACCTCAAAGAGTCGCGCTCTTCCACCGATACCGTATGCTTTCAACGATGGCGACACTGCCAGACAAATCGTTTTCTCCGTGCGACTCACATCTGCCACCACAAGGTTTGTAGTCAGCGGGGCAAGCCCTCTTTCCACACACTCTACTGAAGCGTAGAACGACTTCAGATCGATGGCAATATACGTCCGCTGCTCTGGCATAAGTATTGTAATAGTGAGTGCAAAAATACGAAAAAAAATGGAGAATTATTCGTACCTATGCAAATAGATTTAATATGTTTTTGATGACCGTCTGTGGTAGTATTGTGCTACATATTTGGCACTAAAATGTGCCAAAAGGCACATAAAAACGAGGTGTGCAAATAATTTATATCTGTACACCTCGCTGATTTTCAATTAGTTACAAATTATAATAATGTCTAATACTCATCCTCGTTGAACAGGAAATCTTCTTTGGTGGGATAGTCTGGCCATATATCTTCGATGCTTTCGTAGACATCACCCTCATCCTCTATCTCCTGCAAGTTCTCCAATACTTCAAGGGGTGCGCCCGAGCGGATGGCATAATCTATAAGTTCGTCCTTGGTTGCCGGCCAGGGAGCGTCTTCTAGTTTTGATGCTAATTCTAGTGTCCAATACATAATACTATTTACGATTTAATGATTTACTATTTATAAGTAGGTTTTTGAATTTGACCGCAAAAGTAATATTTTTTTTCTTATTCACAAGCATTATTCCACAATTTTTCACTCTGCCCGGCAATAAAATTAAACTTCTTTGCCAAAACAAAGAGATAATCACTCAGACGGTTGATATATTGGAGTACTTCCGGGGACACAGTGGCCGTAGAAGCCAATTCAACAATACGCCTTTCGGCACGACGGCAGACGGTGCGACAAACATGTGCCTGGGCCGCTTCCTTGGTACCGCCAGGTAACACAAAACCCTGTTTCTCGGGGAGCATTCCCATGATGGCATCCACCTCCTGTTCCAACCGTTCTATCTCACCTTCCGGGAGATAGGCAGAGGGATACAAAGGTGTCTGGTCTTGATCGGTGGCAAGGTTTGTACATACATTAAACAGGCTGTTCTGAATGCGCTGCACCATCGCTTTGTCGTCACCTTCCGGCAACAAAGCAGCAAGCAGTCCAAGCTGTGCACTCAACTCATCCACCGTTCCATAGGACTCCAGACGGATACTTGCCTTGCTGACTCGTTGTCCACCTACCAACGAGGTCTTTCCCTCATCCCCGCGCCGGGTATATACTTTGGTAATTTTTTTCATCATCGGTTAGTATTTAGAAATTCACTTTATAGTTCATTTTATGCCGTCTTCTGTCAAAGAAGACGATGCCGCAATAGTACAGGTCAAAGGTGACGCCCGTACGAGGGTCTTTTTCCACCTCATGCCAGAAATCCATATCCTGCCAGATTCTCTCTATCACCAAAACGGAAGACTCATTCACCTTATTATATATAATATCCATCTCCTTATGATAATCCCCTGTCAATTCCAGCCTGCCCAACTCAATATGTCGGACCTCAGGAACCATCTTTGTCTTTATGCAACCTGCCATCCAGAACGCACCATACGGATCTACTTGCATCTCAGAAGGCTGACGCCAGTTGGCAAGTCGGAAATAAAGCCTTCCAAACTTCCTGACAAGCCAGTCATCACTCAATTGGTCCAACCGCTCATAGGCATAGTACGGCCAGTGCTCGTTAATCACATAACGGACAAAGGCGTAGTCTGTAGGTGACTGGATACCAAAGCCTCGGCTATGATGAATACGACTCAGCCAGACAAGAGCACGAGTGAGATAATCTTTCATGATCATCTATATATAAAATAGTATCCGCCATCACTACGGGCATATTTGCGCAACAAGTCTTGAATAAAACGAGCATTTGCTGCCACACGGTCTTCCTGTCCGTCATAACCGTTGATCAGTACCACCAGATGACGTGTGTCTATGGTTATCTTCGTACGCTCATGGTCACTGGTAGGCGTACCCACCCCACCTTCCGCATCACGATAGACAGGCAGTCCGTGGATATTAATCATACCGCGTCCAATTCCCTCATACGGCTCTCCTTCCCTACCGACACCCAGTGTCAATGTGTCACCCACGAACTTGTCCGCGTCAAAACCACCGATACTATAGCCATAGGCGATAGAGGCAAGGTTGATAAGGTCCACCAACGTATCAATCTGATACAATTCCTTACCTTGTAAAATCCGCCGTATCAGTGCCTCCGAGGCAGGGCGATAGCGGGAAGGGTCCTTTCCACATGCCTTATATACCCGTCGTGTAGCGGCAATACCGCTCATTTCCTTCAGCGACTCCGTCGTCAATTCTCTGCGGTAGCGCTCTCCCAACCCATGGATCTCATCCCACAAAGCCTGTGAAAAAGACGTGTTATCAACCTCCGCATCCACACAAGCCCCGACGAATCCCGGACATACAGACTCTATCTCTTCTGAAACAATAACTTTCATTTTCCGTTTTAGTTATTTCGCAAGGCAAAGATACGATTAAGTGAGCATAATGCAAAATAAATTCGAATTTATTTTGCATTTCATTCAGTTTGCACTATCTTTGTCGTCAAGAATACAAAATAGCTATCAAAACTATGAACAAAATCTTTATCCTTTCCGCATTTCTAGTCTTCGGAACAATGGCGAAGGCGCAAGACAAACTCTATGCCAACGAGTTTCCTCTCGGTGACGTAACACTTCTGGACGGTCCGCTGAAAAAGGCTCGCGACTTGAATATCAAGACGCTGTTGCAATATGACAACGACCGCCTGCTGGCTCCTTATCGCAAGGAGGCTGGATTGACACCCAAAGGGAAGTCGTATCCTAACTGGGACGGATTGGACGGACATGTAGGCGGTCACTATCTGACTGCACTTGCCATCAATGCAGCTACGGGCAGCAAGGAGTGCCAACAGCGTATGGAATACTGGATCAGTGAACTGCAAACCTGTGCCGATGCCAACACCAAAAACCACCCCGACTGGGGAAAGGGCTATGTAGGCGGTGTTCCTGGCAGTGAGCGCGTTTGGTCGGCATTCAAGAAGGGCGACTTCGGACCATATTCCGGTGCCTGGGTACCATTCTACAATCTTCATAAGATGTATGCTGGTCTGCGCGATGCGTGGCTATATTGCGGCAACGAACAGGCAAAAGCACTCTTCCTCGGCTTCTGCGACTGGGCCATCGACTTGACGGCTGGTCTCTCGGATGCTCAGATGGAGCGGGCACTCGATACGGAGCATGGCGGCATGAATGAGGTTCTTGCCGATGCTTACGCCATCACTGGCGAGCAGAAATATCTTGATGTGGCACGTCGTTTCTCACATCGCAGACTGCTGAACCCGCTGATGCAGCGACGCGACTGCCTCGATAACATGCATGCCAATACGCAGGTGCCTAAGGTGGTGGGCTTTGAGCGTATCGCTGAACTGGCTGGCGATGAGGCTTACCATACGGCTGGTGCGTATTTCTGGGATATCGTAACGGGGGAACGCTCATTGGCATTCGGCGGTAATAGTCGTCGCGAGCACTTCCCCAGCAAGGAGGCATGCAAGGATTTCGTAAACGACATCGATGGTCCGGAGAGTTGTAATACCAACAACATGCTGAAACTGACGGAAAATCTGCATCGTCGCAACCCAGAGGCACGCTATGCCGATTTTTTCGAATTGGCAACATTCAATCATATCCTCTCCACCCAGCATCCCGAACATGGCGGCTACGTCTACTTTACATCGGCACGTCCGCGCCATTATCGCAACTATTCTGCTCCTAACGAAGCCATGTGGTGTTGTGTAGGTACGGGCATGGAAAATCATGGAAAATACGGACAGTTTATCTATACGCACAAAGGTGATGCCTTGTTCGTCAACCTCTTCGTTGCCTCTGAACTCAACTGGAAGGACAAGGGTGTTGTATTACGTCAGGAGACTGCCTTCCCTTATGCTGAGACCAGCCGCATCACCATAGCCCAAGGCAAGGGACAGTTTGCTTTGATGGTGCGCTATCCAGGGTGGGTGAAGCCCGGTCAGTTCTCCGTCAAGGTCAACGGCAAACCCGTTAACATCATCACTGGTCCCTCGTCCTACGTCAGCATCGACCGTAACTGGAAAAAAGGCGACGTGGTAGATATCACTTTCCCGATGTATAACTATGTGAAGTACATGCCCAACCTGCCGCAGTATATCGCACTGATGCACGGTCCCGTGATGCTCGCCATGAAATCGGGTACGGAGGACTTGGCACACTTGATTGCCGATGACAGCCGTTTCGGACAACTCGCCGTAGGCAAGAAACTGCCGATTGACCAGGCACCCATCCTTATTAATAATAATATAGAAGACATCGCCAATCAGTTACAGCCCGTGGCAGGAGAACCATTGCACTTCACCATCTCTACCAAAATGGTCAACGAGATCCGCAACGAACTGATGCCTTTCTTCGACCTTCACGATGCCCGCTATATGATGTACTGGCTCGCCCTCTCAGAAGATAATTACAAGGAATATCTCAATGCCCTTGCCAAGGCAGAACAGGAGCGTCAGGCTTTGGAGGCACGTACCGTCGACAAGGTGCAGCCCGGAGAACAGCAACCCGAGAGCGACCATTTCATGGAGACCGACAAATCCTTTACAGGCAACTCCAATGACGTTTTCTACCGTGATGCCAACGACGGTCACTATTTCAGCTATCTAATGCAGACAGGCGGTCAGACTGACCTCAGCCTGCGTCTGAAGTACTGGGGCGTAGGCGAGTGGAAGAGTCATGAGTTTGATATCTTCGTTGACGACACACTCGTCCAATCCGTCAACAACACCGGAAAATACCGTATCTCTGAGTTCAAATACGAGACCTACCCCATTCCCGCTGAGTTATTGAAAGGGAAAACACAGGTACGCGTAAAATTCGTGGCTAAACCACACAAACAGATAGGAGAAATCTACGAAGTTAGACTGGTGAAGAACTGACAGGACAAGCACCAACAACAATTCTCCAGAATTTATAAAAACGACGAAGCCCTGACTCATTGCTGAATCAGGGCTTCCCTTCTGAAAAAAGTGGCGGCCTCCTACTCTCCCGCATTGCATTGCAGTACCATCGGCG
>CACZCT010000043.1 GCA_902779745.1 uncultured Prevotellaceae bacterium | reverse complement strand
CTCAACATCATACTCAGCACCCATGGTCTCGTCGTGCCACAGGATAGCCTTCATCTTGATAAGGTCAACCACACCCTTGAAGTTCTCCTCGGCACCGATGGGCACCTGAATCACGACGGGGTTGGCACCGAGGATGTCACGCATCTGCTGTACCGTCTCGAAGAAGTCGGCACCAGAGCGGTCCATCTTGTTCACGTATCCGATACGGGGAACATTATACTTATCTGCCTGACGCCAAACCGTCTCTGACTGCGGCTGTACACCGTCAGCGGCAGAGTAGGTGGCGACAGCACCGTCGAGCACACGCAGCGAACGCTCCACCTCAGCGGTGAAGTCGACGTGTCCCGGAGTGTCGATCAGGTTAATCTTGAATTCCTTGCCATTCCACTTCCAGTTACAAGTAGTAGCAGCAGAGGTGATCGTGATACCACGCTCCTGCTCCTGAGCCATCCAGTCCATGGTAGCAGCACCATCATGCACCTCACCGATCTTGTGCGTCTTACCCGTGTAGAACAGGATACGCTCAGACGTGGTGGTCTTACCGGCATCGATGTGTGCCATAATACCGATATTGCGGGTCAAATGTAAATCGCGACTTGCCATATCTCTTTTACCTTTTTACTTTTTTACCTTTTTACCTTAAAATATTAGAAGCGGAAGTGAGCAAATGCACGGTTAGCCTCAGCCATACGGTGCATGTCCTCCTTACGCTTGAAGGCACCACCCTGGTTGTTGAAGGCATCCATGATCTCGGCAGCCAGTTTGTCTGCCATTGACTTACCGCTGCGCTTGCGGGCAAATGCGATCATGTTCTTCATGGAAATACTCTCCTTGCGGTCAGGACGAATCTCAGTAGGCACCTGGAAGGTAGCACCACCGATACGACGGCTCTTCACCTCCACCTGTGGGGTGATGTTGTCGAGTGCCTGCTTCCAGATTTCCAGGGCAGACTTCTCCTCGTCCTTCATCTTAGCCTTGACGTTCTCAAGAGCATTGTAGAAAATCTCATAAGAGATAGACTTCTTACCATCGTACATCAGATGGTTCACAAACTTAGACACCTTGGTGTCGTTGAAGACTGGATCCGGCAGGATCACACGCTTCTTGGGTTTTGCTTTTCTCATTTTTGTCTTTGAATTAATGTCTGCTTGGGGCTGTTCTTTCTTGTTCTTCAACGCTCTCACATGAGCATTTACTCAACCTGTCTTTAACAATTCTCCAGCAAAACGGATTTTTCAATTCTTGTTTGGGTAGCGGCGGCACAACCGCCGCTCACAGTCCTTAATGGCTTACTAACCTTCTCCGGTTATTATTTCTTAGCCTTAGGACGCTTGGCACCGTACTTAGAACGACGCTGAGTGCGGCTGGCAACACCGGCGGTATCCAATGTACCGCGAACAATGTGATAACGTACACCGGGGAGGTCCTTCACACGACCGCCGCGCACCAGCACGATACTGTGCTCCTGCAGGTTGTGTCCCTCTCCGGGAATGTAACTGTTGACTTCCTTCTGGTTAGTCAAGCGAACACGGGCTACCTTACGCATAGCCGAATTAGGCTTCTTCGGGGTCGTTGTGTAGACACGTACACAGACACCGCGGCGCTGGGGACATGAGTCCAGCGCGGGTGACTTGCTCTTGTCAACGAGCACCTTTCTGCCTTTTCTTACCAATTGTGAAATTGTAGGCATAATTGTTTGATTTTTAAATTATTATATTATATGTGTATATTCAACTTGACATAATGCGCCCTTGTTACAGGTCGCTTTTGGGCTGCAAAGGTACAAACTTTTTATTAATCCACCTAATATATAGGACACGAAAAAACACTTACCTTATGCTTTTTAACATAAAATAAGTGTTTTAGGGATAATTAACCGCAATTATGCTTCTCCCTTACCTACATTAAAGGGTGAAATGGTACGTGGCTCCTGGTTGGGGATCTTGATAGGACCGAATTCGCGCTCATATCTCATGATATTCTCCTGCAAGGCACCGAGGAGTCGCTTGGCATGTTCAGGAGCCAGGATGATGCGACTCTTCACGGGAGCCTTAGGCACACCGGGAAGTACCCTGGCGAAGTCGATGACGAAGTCACTGCTCGAGTGTGAAATGATGGCGAAGTTGGCATACTCGCCCTGTGCCACTTCCTGTGGCAGTTCCAGTTGCAGTTGTCCCTGCTGTTTGTTTTTCTCGTTATTTTCCATACCTTATTATATATTATTATTTGTTCATTAGCGGAGGGGAGTCAAAGTGAAGGTGAAGGTGCGGTCCTGGCAGGGCACACGGTACTTTGACAGCGCCATTCCCCAGTCGCTCCAACTGTTGACGCCGCCCACACCAGCATGTGCGCCGTCGATACAGAGGTTGGTGTACTCCGATTTGGGCACCTGTGGTGAGTGCCGCTGTTTCTTCTGCCCATTCGGTTCATCCAGGTCGTCAATGGCATAGTGGAGTGCCGAGGCATAGAAGGGTCCGGCAGCCTCGATGCGCATACCTTTTCCTGCCGTTGTCGTCTGGTTCCACCAACGGATATCCCCCTTCGTACCTGTCTCCTGCGGACGGATATAGGGATAGAACTGCTCGTCGGCAGTCTGCTGCCAGATACCGATACGCTGGGACAGCTTGCGGTCAGGATAGTTCTCAACAGGTCCACGACCATAGAAGGCACTGCAGTCCATATCGTAAGGCAGTTGCATCACCATACCGAAACGCTGCATCCAAGGCTGCTTCGAGGCAGCATCCGTCTTTATCTGCTCCACAACCTTCATACTCCCGTCACCGCTGATCTGGTAGGTCAGTGTCAACTGCGCCTTCACGTCAGGCATGTCGTAGACGGCAGTAATCTCCACATATGACTGTGGTTTCTTCACCTTCTCCACTTGGAAAGTCGTCAGGGTCAGCGTGGGATTCCTCCACACCTTATTGTCCTTCTGGAACTTGGCACCCAACTCATTATCGGTGAGCGCCCGCCAGAAGTTGGGACGCAGCGTACCGCCTTCACCAAGGAGTTGTTGTCCGTCCACCGTATATGCCACCATATAGCCTGTGTGTTTGTTGAACTGGATATGGACGGCAGCATTGGAGATCGTCAGCAGACTGTCACGCTTGTTGTCCTTCACCTTAAGTGAGGGGAGTTTTCCCGTTGCCTCTTCCTGCGCAAACGTTCCTGCCTTCACTGTCAACTGCTGGAAAGCAACGGTCTGGTCTTTTTCCATCAGCGGTTCTGCCTCCTTCAATTTATAGTCGACATTCAACAGGTACTCCCCTGCCCCGTCGCAACTGCCTATAGGCAGTGTCACCTCGGTAACGGCCTGCGGTGCACAACGGATCTCGTCGACCTGTCCTGTCTTCACCACCTTACCGTCGCACAGCAATGTCCAGTCCATGTAATAGTTGTCCAGGTCACGGAAGAAATACTCATTGCGGATGCGCAGCTTACCTTGTGTGATGTCCACAGGCTCCGTCCAGATGTTCTGATACTCATAGCCCGTCTCAAACATGTGGGGATTAGGCACACGGTCCGGGCTGACCAGTCCGTTACAGTTGAAGTTGTTGTCCGACGGGTCGTAGTTGTTATAGTCGCCGCCATAGGTATAGATGTCTCGTCCCTCAGCATCCTTGCCATGCAACCCTTGGTCGACGAAGTCCCAGACGAAGCCGCCCTGGAACTTCGGATACTTACGCACCAAGTCCCAGTATTCCTTTATGCCGCCGCCGGAATTACCCATGACATGGTTGTATTCACACTGGATGAGGGGTTTCTGCTTCCTGTTATCCTTCGCATAGCCCTCACAGTGGTCTTGTGCCATATACATCGGACAGAAAATATCGGTATTGGCACCTTCCCCTGCCGGCTCATACTGGATGGGACGACTCTGGTCCTGTGAGAGTATCCACTGGCGAGCAGCGGTAAAGTTCTCGCTATCGGCAGTCTCGTTACCCAGGCTCCAGATGATGACGGAAGGATGGTTGAAATTGACGGCGACGTTACGCTGGTTACGCTCTACGATCTGCTGTCTGAACATGGGATCCTTCGAGGGTGACGGATTCTGATAGAGAAAACCGTGACTCTCCTGATTCGCCTCAGCCACCAGGTAGATGCCATACTCGTCACAGAGGTCATACCACAGCGGGTCGTCGGGATAGTGACAGGTACGAACGGCATTGATATTAAAACGTTTCATGATTTGGATATCCTGAAGCATGCGTTCACGGGAGACGACATAGCCGCCGTCCGGATCCATCTCATGACGGTTGGCACCCTTGATATATATCGGTTTGCCGTTAACCAACAACTGGGCATCCTTGATCTCCACCTTACGGAAGCCCACCTTCTGAGTGACCATCTGACTGCCGTATCTGACTGCCAGCGTATAGAGATAAGGTGTCTCTGCTGTCCACTTGCGGGGGTTCTTCACCTGCAGCGTCACACCGCCCTGTCTGGGCTGTGACTCCTGCCATGCCTTGACTGTCGCCGTGGTGACCTCCTTACCTGTGGCATCAAGCAGTGTGACTCGTGCCTCCGACTTGCCGACAGCCCACAATTTCACGTCAAGAGTCCCGTCCTCGTAGTTGTTCACCAAGTCGGGTGTGATACGGATATCCTGGATATGCTCCTTCAGGTCCTGTGCATAGAGGTAACAGGAGCGTCCTACCCCGCTCAACCGCCAGAAATCCTGGTCCTCATGATAGGAACCGTCACACCAGCGGAACGTCTGGAAGGCGATGAGGTTATCACCCGTATGGACATAAGGGGTGATGTCAAACTCAGCGGCAATCTTGGAATCCTCCGCATAGCCCACATACTGGCCATTCACCCACAGATATATATTCGACGTGACAGAGCCGAAATAGGCAATCACCTGTTTTCCCTCCCAGTCGGCAGGGATCGTCACCGTACGACGGTAGGAGCCGACATGATTGTCCTTAATGGGAACTTCCGGCGGATTATTCTTGAAGTGTCCGCGCCAGGCGAACCCCACATTCACATACTCCGGGTCACCATAGCCGTTCAGTTCCCACATACCAGGGACGGGCATCGTCGTCCACCCCTTCTCGTCGTAGTCCAAACGGTAGAAATCCGTGGGACGTTGGTCGGCACGTTCCACCCAGAGGAAATGCCATGTGCCGTCGATCGACAACTTGTCGGCTTGGGAGAAACTGGTGTGTACTGGGTAGCGGTTGACCTCATTCACCTGCAGGTCATGCCACTCTGTCATCGCGGGTTGCTGGGCAGCGGCCATCATGGTCATCCCTGCCAGTCCTAGTGTCGTCAAAAATCTTTTCATCGGTATTCTGTTTATTGTCGCCCCAAAGGTACAAATAAAATACGAGAATAAGAAAAAAAACCGCCATTACATTTTACTGCAACAGCGGTTTCCCTCAATATCGATAGGTATTTATTGCTTCTCCTCAAGAACGGCCTCCTCGGCAAAGTCGAGGACGTTCTTCTTATTGGCCTGCATACGCTCGTACTCCTCCTTGGAACCGACGATGATCTTCTCGAACTCGCGAAGACCCGTACCGGCAGGAATCAAGTGTCCGGCAATCACGTTCTCCTTCATGCCCTCCAACGTGTCGACCTTACCACGGATGGCAGCCTCGTTGAGCACCTTCGTGGTCTCCTGGAAGGAGGCGGCAGACATGAACGACTTGGTCTGAAGGGCTGCACGGGTGATACCCTGCAGGATCTGCGTAGAGGTGGCAGGCACGGCATCACGCACCTGGACGACCCTCAGGTCACGGCGCTTCAGCATGGAGTTCTCGTCGCGCAACTTACGTGCCGTCACGATCTGACCCTTCTGCAGGTTCTCGGAGTCACCAGCGTCGATGACCACCTTCTTACCCCAGATACGGTCGTTTTCCTCAGCGAAGTCGAGTTTGTCGACAATCTCCTGCTCCAGGAACGCGGTATCACCCGGGTCGTTGATCTGTACCTTACGCATCATCTGGCGGACGATAATCTCGAAGTGCTTGTCGTTGATCTTCACACCCTGCAGACGGTAAACGTCCTGTACCTCGTTGACAATGTACTCCTGTACAGCCGTGGGACCCTTGATGGCAAGGATGTCGGCAGGCGTGATAACACCGTCGGAAAGTGGTGTACCGGCACGCACGGCATCATGTTCCTGTACCAGGATCTGCTTGGACAGAGATACGAGATACTTACGCTGCTCGCCCGTCTTTGAGGTGACGACAATCTCACGGTTACCACGCTTCACCTTACCCATGGTGACCTCACCGTCGATCTCAGAGACGATAGCAGGGTTACTTGGGTTACGAGCCTCAAACAACTCGGTAACACGGGGCAGACCACCAGTGATATCACCACCCTTGGCAGCGGCACGAGGAATCTTCACGAGGGTCTCACCGGTTTTGACGGTCTGACCATCTTCGACGACTACGTGACCACCCACAGGGAAGTTATAGGTTCCAATCACCTCACCGTCAGCACCGATGACATCACAGGTAGGCACCTTCGACTTATCCTTCGACTCGGTGACGATCTTCTCGGTCAAACCGGTGGTATCGTCAGTCTCGGCACGGAAGGTAACACCCTCGATGACATCATGGAACTTCAACGTTCCCGCATATTCCGTAACGATGACGGCATTGAACGGATCCCACTGGGCTACCTTGTCGCCCTTCTTCACGGTATCGCCACCCTTGAAATAGAGAGATGAACCATAAGGCACGTTCATTGTAGAAAGCACGATCTTCGTATGTGGATCGATGAAGCGGACCTCACCCAGACGGCTGACCACCATCTCACACTCACGGCCATCCTCATCGAACGGAACGGTACGTACCTCCTCGAACTCCAACATAGAGTCGTTCTTGGCGACGATGCTGGCATTGGCAGCGGCATTGGCTGCCACACCACCGGCGTGGAACGTACGGAGGGTCAACTGAGTACCCGGCTCACCGATAGCCTGTGCAGCGATGACACCGACAGCCTCACCTTTCTGTACCATACGACGGGTAGCGAGGTTACGACCGTAACACTTCATGCAGACACCGTGTTTCGACTCACAGGTGAGTACGGAACGGATCTCGACACTCTCAATCGGAGAGTCCTCGATGGCCTGTGCGATAGGCTCGGTAATCTCCTCACCGGCAGCAACGATGAGTTCACCGGTAGAAGGATGGATAATATCATGTACGGACACACGACCGAGGATACGCTCATACAGGGTGGAGATCGTCTCGTCACCGTTCTTCAGGGCGGTGCAGACCAGTCCACGGAGTGTTCCACAGTCTTCTTCCGTAATTATCACGTCGTGCGATACGTCAACGAGACGACGGGTCAGATAACCTGCGTCTGCCGTCTTCATGGCAGTATCGGCAAGACCCTTACGGGCACCGTGCGTAGAGATGAAGTACTCCAACACAGACATACCCTCCTTGAAGTTAGACAGGATCGGGTTCTCAATGATCTGCGCACCCTCGGCACCAGCCTTCTGGGGCTTCGCCATCAGACCACGCATACCGGAAAGCTGACGGATCTGGTCCTTACTACCACGGGCACCAGAGTCAAGCATCATGAATACGGCATTGAAGCCCTGGTCAGCCTCCGTCATCTCCTTCATCAGGACATTGCCGAGGTCGTTATTGATATGGGTCCAGGTATCGATGACCTGATTATAACGCTCATTGTCGGTGATGAATCCCATGTTGTAGTTCTCGGTGATCTGCTGTACCTCGGCATTACCCTTCTCCACCAGCGCCTTCTTAGACTCAGGGATGATGATATCGTCAAGGTTGAACGACAGACCAGCCTCGTATGCCATGCGGTAACCGAGGTTCTTAATACCGTCAAGGAACTCACAGGCCTCGGCGAAGCCTACGTTCTTGATGACGTCGGCGATGATGTCACGCAGACTCTTCTTGGAGATGATACGGTTGACATAACCCACCTCCTTCGGGATGATACCATTCACGATGACACGACCCACAGAGGTCTCCACCATGTGTTTCACTGGCTTGCCGTCCACGATATCATCCACCATCACCTTCACCTGGGCATGCAGGTCGCACTTTCCCTCGTTATGGGCGATGATAGCCTCCTCAGGACCGTAGAACATCAAGCCCTCGCCCTTGGCTCCCGGGCGGATCTTGGAGATATAATAGAGTCCGAGCACCATATCCTGTGAAGGAACGGTGATAGGAGCGCCATTGGCAGGATTCAGAATGTTATGGCTCTGGAGCATCAGGATCTGTGCCTCCAGAATAGCCTCGTTGCTCAAAGGAAGGTGGACAGCCATCTGGTCACCGTCGAAGTCGGCATTAAATGCCGTACATGCCAGCGGGTGCAACTGGATAGCCTTACCCTCAATCAGTTTGGGCTGGAAAGCCTGGATACCCAGACGGTGCAGTGTCGGTGCACGGTTGAGGAGTACGGGATGACCCTTCATCACATTCTCCAGGATATCCCAGATAACCGGCTCACGACGATCCACGATTTTCTTGGCCGACTTCACCGTCTTCACGATACCACGCTCAATAAGCTTACGGATGATAAACGGCTTATAGAGTTCGGCAGCCATCAGTTTCGGCAGACCGCACTCACCCATCTTCAATTCAGGACCGACGACGATAACGGAACGGGCAGAGTAGTCGACACGCTTACCGAGCAAGTTCTGACGGAAACGTCCTTGCTTACCCTTCAGAGAGTCGGAGAGAGACTTCAACGGACGGTTGCTCTCGCTCTTGACAGCACTGGACTTACGACTGTTGTCGAAGAGAGAGTCGACAGCCTCCTGCAGCATACGCTTCTCGTTACGGAGGATTACCTCAGGAGCCTTGATCTCCATCAGTCTCTTCAGACGGTTGTTACGGATGATGACACGACGGTAGAGGTCGTTCAGGTCGGAGGTGGCAAAACGGCCGCCATCCAGCGGAACGAGCGGACGTAACTCCGGCGGAGTGACAGGAAGTATCTTCATGATC
The DNA here is from genome assembly GCA_902779745.1 of uncultured Prevotellaceae bacterium. Lineage (GTDB taxonomy): Bacteria > Bacteroidota > Bacteroidia > Bacteroidales > Bacteroidaceae > Prevotella. The sequence goes on along the minus strand of CACZCT010000043.1, from coordinate 6,781 downwards.
ATCCACTCGGGACGGTTGATGCCCTTCTCCACACTGGAGCGGAAAGCCTCCACTACCTGCAGGCGCTTCAATGCCTCGTTCTTACGCTGCATCGAAGAGTCACTGTTGGCACGGTCGCGCAGTTCATAAGACAGAGAGTCGAGGTCAAGACGAATCAAGAGGTCATAGATTGCCTCTGCACCCATCTTGGCGATGAACTTATTGGGATCGCTGTCGTCGAGATAGTCATTCTCCGGAGAGATCTTGTTCTCAACGATGTCGTTGTACTCTTCCTCTGACAACAGGTCGTACATATTGGCACCGACGACATCGTTGCCCTCAGCATCCTTCTTACCAGCCATCACACCCGGCTGGATGACCACATAACGCTCATAATAGATGATGGCATCGAGTTTCTTGGTAGGAAGACCGAGCAGATAGCCGATCTTGTTGGGAAGGCTGCGGAAGTACCAGATATGGGCAACAGGGACAACCAGCTCGATATGTCCCGTACGCTCACGACGCACCTTCTTCTCCGTCACCTCCACACCGCAACGGTCACAGACAATACCCTTATAACGGATGCGCTTGTACTTACCGCAGGCACACTCATAATCCTTGGTCGGACCGAAGATGCGCTCGCAGAAAAGACCATCGCGCTCAGGCTTGTAAGTACGGTAGTTAATGGTCTCCGGCTTGGTCACCTCACCACATGAGTTCTCGAGGATCTCCTCCGGCGAGGCGAGACCAATAGTAATCTTGGTGAAATTACTTTTTATCTTTGAATCTTTCTTGAAAGCCATATTTCAATTGTCAATTTTCAATTATCAATTATCAATTACTCTTAGTCCATCTTAATGCTAAGACCGAGACCCTTCAACTCATGCAGAAGCACATTGAGTGACTCAGGAATACCTGGGGTTGGCATAGGCTCACCCTTTACGATAGCCTCATAAGCCTTTGAACGACCTACGACATCATCAGACTTGATGGTCAGGATCTCCTGCAGGACATGGCTGGCACCGAATGCCTCCAGAGCCCAGACCTCCATCTCTCCGAAACGCTGACCACCGAACTGTGCCTTACCACCAAGTGGTTGCTGGGTAATCAAGCTGTACGGACCAATAGAACGGGCATGCATCTTGTCTTCCACCATGTGACCGAGTTTCAAGAAGTAGGTGATACCTACCGTAGCCGGCTGGTCGAACTGTTCACCGGTCTCACCGTCATACAGATGAGTAGAGCAAAGGCGCGGCAGTCCTGCCTTGTCCGTCCACTCAGCAAGGTCGTCGAGTTTCGCACCGTCGAAGATCGGCGTAGCGAACTTCACACCAAGACGCTTTCCGGCAGCTCCGAGGATAGCCTCGAATATCTGACCGAGGTTCATACGAGAAGGCACACCCAACGGGTTCAGCACCAAATCGACAGGACGGCCATCCTCGAGGAACGGCATATCCTCCTGACGTACAACCTTGGAGACGATACCCTTGTTACCATGACGACCGGCGAGTTTATCACCGACACCGATCTTACGCTTCTTGGCAACATATACCTTCGCCATCTGCAGGATACCGGAGGGCAGTTCGTCACCAATGGTGATGGCAAACTTCTTACGCTTCATCTCGGCATCGAGCAGCTTGAATTTCTTCATATAATTGATAATCAACTGGGCGATAAGCTGGTTCTTGTGCTCGTCGCTGGTCCAGTTGCTAATCTGGATGTCACCATACTCCAGGTTCTTCAGGGCGGCAATAGTAAACTTGCTGCCCTTGGAGATAATCTCTGCACCGGTATAGTCCTTCACACCCTGAGAAGTCTTACCCTTCGTAAGTGTTACCAGTTTCTCGACGAGGATGTCCTTCAAGTCCTCAATCTTAGCCTCATGCTCCTCATCAATCTTGGCAAGCAGGATCTTATCCTGTTGCTTGGTAGCACGGGTCTTGGTGGCACGGGTAAAGAGTTTCTTGTCGATGATAACACCGGAAAGAGAAGGATTAGCCTTCAGCGAAGAGTCCTTCACGTCACCAGCCTTGTCGCCAAAGATGGCACGGAGCAGTTTCTCTTCCGGTGAAGGATCACTCTCACCTTTCGGGGAAATCTTACCGATCAGGATATCACCGGGCTCCACACGGGCACCAACACGGATGATACCATTCTCGTCAAGGTCTTTCGTAGCCTCCTCGCTGACATTAGGTATATCGGCAGTGAACTCCTCGGCACCACGCTTGGTCTCACGAACATCCAGAGAATACTCATCCACATGGACAGAGGTCAGGATGTCCTCACGGACAATACGCTCGTTAAGTACAATGGCATCCTCATAGTTATAACCTTTCCACGGCATATAGGCAACCAACAGGTTGCGACCCAGTGCGAGTTCGCCATTCTCGGTAGCATAACCTTCCGTCAGGATATCACCCTTCTTCACACGCTGACCTTTCTCGCAGATAGGACGCAAGTCGATGGTCATGTTCTGGTTGGTACGACGGAACTTAGAAATACGATACTCCTTCAGGGCCGGCTCAAAGCTGACAAACTCCTCATCGTCTGTACGGTCGTACAGGATACGAATGGTTGTCGCGTCTACATAGTCAATCACACCATCACCCTCAGCGGTAATCATGGTACGTGAGTCCTCACAGACCTGTTTCTCAATACCCGTTCCTACGATAGGAGCCTCATTATGAAGCAGGGGAACAGCTTGGCGCATCATGTTGGATCCCATCAGGGCACGGTGAGCATCATCGTGCTCCAAGAAAGGAATCAGTGAAGCGGCAATAGAGGCAATCTGCTGGGGAGATACATCGATCAGGTCGACATCAGCAGGAGGCACGACAGGGAAGTCGGCATCCTGACGACACTTGACCACGGGACGGATAAACGTACCGTCGTCACGCAACGGAGCATTTCCCTGACCGATCACATGACTTTCCTCCTCCTCTGCCGTCAGATAGACAACATCCTCGTTATTAAGATTGGCAACACCCTTCTCCACCTTACGGTATGGAGTCTCTATGAAGCCGAGCTCATTGATTTTCGCATAGACACAAAGCGATGAAATCAGACCGATGTTCGGACCTTCAGGACTCTCAATAGGACAAAGGCGACCATAGTGGGTATAGTGTACGTCACGTACCTCGAAACCGGCACGCTCACGAGACAGACCGCCAGGACCCAGGGCAGAGAGACGACGCTTGTGAGTAACCTCGGCAAGCGGGTTGGTCTGGTCCATAAACTGCGACAGCGGATTGGTTCCGAAGAACGAGTTAATCACACTGGAGATCGTCTTGGCGTTAATCAGGTCGGTCGGAGTAAACACCTCGTTGTCACGGACATTCATACGCTCACGGATGGTGCGGCTCATACGGGCAAGACCGATAGAGAACTGATTACTCAACTGCTCACCGACGGTACGTACACGACGGTTGGACAGGTGGTCGATATCATCAACGGTAGCCTTTGAGTTCACCAACTGGATGAGATACTTGATAATCTCAATAATATCTTCCTTGGTCAGGACACGGACATCCATCTCCGTGTTCAGTCCCAATTTCTTATTGATACGGTAGCGACCCACATCACCCAGGTCATAACGCTTGTCGGAGAAGAAAAGGTTCTGGATGACCTCACGGGCACTGGCATCATCAGCAGGATCAGCATTACGCAACTGACGATAAATATACAATACGGCTTCTTTCTCAGAGTTACTGGGGTCTTTCTGCAGGGTATTGAAGATAATAGAATAATCCTGAGCCACAGACTCATCCTTATGAATAAGGATAGCCTGAGCACCGCTTTCAAGAATCTCATCCATATTATCTTCCGTAATCTCCGTCTCGCGCTCCATGATGACCTCATTACGCTCGATGGATACCACCTCACCAGTATCCTCATCCACAAAGTCCTCGTTCCAACTCTTCAACACACGAGCTGCAAGCTTGCGACCCAGTACCTTCTTCAGGGAGGCCTTATTGACCTTCACCTCCTCGGCGAGTTCGAAAATCTCAAGGATGTCCTTATCGTTCTCATAGCCGATGGCACGAAGCAGAGTGGTAACAGGTAACTTCTTCTTACGATCAATATAGGCATACATCACGTTGTTGATGTCAGTAGCAAACTCAATCCAGGAACCCTTGAACGGAATGATACGGGCACTATAGAGCAGCGTACCGTTGGCATGCACGTTCTGACCGAAGAACACACCCGGTGAACGGTGTAACTGAGATACGACAACGCGCTCAGCACCATTGATAACGAACGTACCATTCGATGTCATATAGGGAATCGGACCCAGGAACACATCCTGGATAACTGTGCCGAAATCCTCATGATCGGGGTCTGTACAATAAAGTTTCAACTTAGCCTTCAAGGGTACACTATAGGTCAGTCCACGCTCCAGACACTCATCAATGGTGTAACGAGGCGGATCGATATAGTAATCCAAGAACTCAAGAACGAAATTATTACGTGTATCGGTGATAGGGAAGTTCTCTGCGAACACCTTATACAAACCGTCATTCTTGCGTTCCTCAGGCGGAGTATCCAACTGCAGGAAGTCTTTGAATGACTTTAATTGCACATCGAGGAAATCCGGAAACGGCATCGGATTCTTGACGCTGCCAAAGTTTACTCTGTTATCAACTACTTTTGAAGCCATATATTTAAATTAATATTGTTCTAGACTCTCTAGACACTCTAGAACATCTAGATTATCTAGAATAAAAACAAGAAAATGGTCGGGAACCCTCTACTGGAGAGCTCCCAACCATCATATTGTTGTTGTGCTTTAATTATTTCAGCTCAACTACGGCACCAGCCTCCTCGATAGCCTTCTTCAGGTTCTCAGCCTCAGCCTTAGCCATTCCCTCCTTGATAGTAGCGGGAGCACCATCAACGAGATCCTTAGCTTCCTTCAGACCCAGACCACAAGCCTCCTTAACGGCCTTAACGACCTGGAGCTTGTTAGCACCAACTTCCTTCAGAACTACGTCGAAAGAAGTCTTCTCCTCAGCGGCCTCAGCGGCACCTGCAGCAGCAGGACCAGCAGCAACTGCAACAGCTGCAGCAGCGGGCTCAATTCCATACTCGTCCTTCAGGACGGTCTTCAACTCTTGTACTTCCTTAACTGTGAGTTTTACCAACTCTTCAGCAATAGCTTTAATATCTGCCATTTTATTTAAAATTTTAATGTTTTTAATGTTAATTGTTATACTGCTCGCTTATTTGTTACGCTCAGCGATTGCGTCAAGCACACCGTGAATCTGACCACCGGCATCCAAGGCAGAGAGCACACCCTGCATCGGAGCCTCCAACATAGCCACAACGTCGGCGATAAGTTCGTTCTTGCTCTTGATTGCAACCAGTTCCTCAAGTTTGTCAGCACCCACGAAGAAGCCCTCTTCTGCATAAGCAGCTTTCAGGGCGGGGATGCCTTCCTTCTTATATTCCTTGAGCAACTTGGCAGGAACATTTGCCTGTTGTGTGAACATCAAGGCAGTATTTCCCTTCAAGCAGCCATAAAGTGGTTCGAAATCAATCTCTGAAGCCTCGAAAGCCTTGTGAAGAAGTTTGTTCTTCACCACGACCATCTTAATCTCATTCTTGAAGCACTTACGACGAAGATCACTTGTCTTCTCAGCGTTCAGTCCGGTAACGTCTACCAGATAGAAATGAGGATATTCCTTCAGTTTCTCTCCAAGTTCTACAATAATAGTATCTTTTACTTCCTTTTTCATTTTACTAAACTTTTTTATTCAACTGATTTAGGATCTACCTTAATACCTGCACTCATCGTGCTTGAGATAAAGATACTCTTAATGTATGTACCCTTGGCAGCAGCAGGCTTCAGTTTAATGATAGTCTGAATGAACTCCTTCGCATTCTCATAAATCTGATCAGCAGTGAAGGTCACCTTACCGATTGACGTGTGCACGATACCTGCCTTGTCAACCTTAAAGTCAATCTTACCCTGCTTAACCTCTTTAACTGCCTTAGCAACGTCCATAGTCACAGTACCGCTCTTGGGGTTTGGCATCAGTCCACGGGGACCGAGCACACGGCCCAAAGGACCGAGTTTACCCATACAAGAAGGCATTGTAATGATAACATCAACATCAGTCCAACCGCCCTTGATCTTGTTGATATACTCGTCAAGACCAACATAGTCGGCACCTGCCTCTTTGGCAGCTGCTTCCTGATCGGGAGTACAGAGAGCGAGCACTCGTGTCACCTTACCAGTTCCGTTCGGCAGCGATACAACGCCACGAACCATCTGGTTGGCTTTACGGGGATCTACGCCCAAGCGTACGTCGATATCAAGTGAATTGTCAGTTTACTCATTTTTTTAATTGAAGTTATTTGTTATTTACCAGGGAAGTCCCCTTTTACAGTGATACCCATACTTCTTGCTGTACCGGCAACCAGCTTCATAGCCGACTCCACGGTGAAGCAGTTCAAGTCGCTCATCTTATCCTCAGCGATTGCACGTACCTGATCCCAGGTAACAGAAGCAACCTTCTTACGGTTTGGCTGAGCCGATCCGCCCTTAATCTTGGCAGCCTCCATCAGCTGAATTGCTGCGGGAGGTGTCTTGATAACAAAGCTAAAAGACTTGTCTGCATAGTAAGTGATAACGACAGGTAATACCTTACCAGCCTTATCCTGGGTTCTGGCGTTGAACTCTTTGCAGAATCCCATAATATTGATACCCTTAGAACCAAGAGCAGGTCCTACTGGGGGAGAAGGATTCGCAGCGCCACCTTTAATCTGTAATTTGATTAATCCAGCAACTTCTTTAGCCATT
>CACZCT010000042.1 GCA_902779745.1 uncultured Prevotellaceae bacterium | reverse complement strand
GGTCGTGGTATTCACCACATAGACACCGTTCTCTTTCGTGATGACACCGTCATCTTTCTTGGCACCGATCCACAGGAAGGAAAGGGCAAGACATGCTATAATTACCTTCTTTTTCATCATCTATAAAATTAGTAATTGTAATTGGTTGGTTTCAAAACAAGTTTGTGCCACGTCCTGGACTTGTTGTGCCGTAACGGCATCAATCTGTTGCAGGAGTGTATCAATATCCCGCTCCTTGTCATAATGCAGGAAACTCTTGGCAAAGTCGAGGGCAAACTGCTCGCGGTTGTCACAGGCAATGGCTATCTGTCCTTTCAACTGTCGCTTGGCAGCCGTCAACTGTCGCTCGCTCAACGGGTGCTGCATCACGCGGTCAAGTTCACGGTGGACCAGACGGAGACACCGTTTCACGTCGTGGTGGTCACATCCGAAATACACACACCACACCCCCGTGTCACTGTAGTTGGCCATCGTACTCTCAACGGTATAGACCAGACCAGCCTTCTCTCTCAGCGAGAGGTTCAACCGTGCGTTCATCCCAGGACCTCCGAGGATATTGTTCAGCAGGTAGAGGGGCATACGGCGCGGGTCATTGAAGGCAAAGGTACGGGTGCCCAGCATGACGTGGGCCTGGTGATGCTGGATGATGGAAGATGGCTGATGGCTGATGGAAGATGGAAGATGGAAGACGGATGTTGTCAATGGTTTGGTGAGAGTAGGATATGTTTTGCCTTCCAGTATCCTCACCAGTCGTTTGAAGTCGATGTCCCCATAGGCAAAGAAGATGGCGTTGTCAGGACGGTAATACCGTTTGGTGAAACGCTGTGCCTGTTCAGAGGTGAAAGTCTGTACCCGTTCACGTGTCCCAAGGATATTATGTCCTAAAGGATGGCCTTGGAAAAGCTTGTTCTCAAACTCATCATAGATCAGTTCTGCGGGAGAATCATTATAACTCTCGATTTCGTCGCAGATCACATCCTTCTCGTGTTCTATCTCTGTGGCGGGGTAGACACTGTCGAATACGATATCCGTCAACAGGTCGACGGCTTTCGACAGATGTTCCTTGAGGATGGCAGCATAGAAGATGGTATCCTCTTTGTTGGTAAAGGCATTCAGGTCGCCCCCAACACTCTCCAGGCAGTTGAGAATCTGCAGGGCCGTGCGTTGGTGCGTCCCTTTGAAGGTCACGTGTTCACAGAAATGGGCAAGTCCTTCCTCCCCCACCTCCTCTTGTCTGGAACCGGTTCTGATACCGATGCCGCAGTAGACAACTGGGGACATGGAGGGCAGGTGGATGATACGTAACCCGTTTGACAATGTATATGTGTTATATTTTGTCATTTCGGGTGCAAAGGTACAAAAATAATTGAGAATTGATAATTGGGAATTGATAATTATTTCTTATCTTTGTGGGCAAAAATTGGAGTATGCGAAAAGTAATAGGAATCGGAGAGACCGTTTTAGACATCATTTTCCGCCATGAGCAGCCTGTCAGTGCCGTGCCTGGCGGTAGCACGTTCAATGCCATCGTATCTTTGGGACGTTCTGGAGTCCACACCAGCATGATCAGTGAGACAGGCAATGACCGGGTAGGCCGTCATATCATCCATTTCCTGGAGGAGAACGGTGTGGATGCCACCCATCTCCATGTCTATCCAGAATCCAAGTCGCCTATCTCCCTCGCCTTCCTGAACGACCAGAACGATGCGGAGTATGTGTTCTATAAGGACCACCCTAACGACCGTATCGAATATGTCTATCCGGAAATCCATCCCGATGACATCGTTGTTTTCGGCAGTTATTTCGCCTTGAATCCTGTCATCCGTCCACAGGTCTATGCGTTCCTGGACTATGCCCGTCAGCACGGTGCCATCCTCTATTATGATGTCAACTTCCGCGCTTCCCATCGTAATGAGGTTATCAAGATTACTCCTAACCTGTTGGAGAATCTGGAAATTGCCGATATCGTACGTGGATCGGCAGAAGACTTTGAGATCCTGTTTAACCGCAGTGACGCCGATGCCATCTACCGTTCCCAAATTTCTTTCTACACGAAGAAATTCATCTATACCCGTGCTTCCGATCCTGTAGAGTTGCGGGCAGAGAACGCTTTCAGCAAACAATACCCTGTTCCTGCTCTTCAGACGGTCAGTACCATCGGTGCAGGTGACAACTTCAATGCAGGATTTGTCTATGGAATGATCAAGAACGGCATCACCCGTCAGGAGATAGACGGTGGACTCACCGAAGCCCAATGGGACCAGATTATCCAGTGTGCCCTGGAGTTCTCTGCCGAGTGCTGTAAGAGTATCAACAACAGTGTCTCTGTAGAGTTCGGCGACCAGAAGAAAAAGGAACTGGAAGCCGCATTAGCCTTGATGGAAGAATCTTAAAACATATTACTATGCAAACAATTACCAACAACATTTATTATGTGGGTGTCAACGACCGTAACAAGTCGTTGTTTGAGGGCTTGTGGCCCCTGCCCAATGGTGTGAGTTACAACTCATATCTGATTGATGACGAGAAAGTCTGTCTGATAGACACCGTTGAGGTGGACTTTTTCACCCAGTTCATCGAACATATCCATGAGGTGATTGGGGATCGTCCTGTCGACTACCTGGTGGTTAACCACATGGAGCCTGACCATAGCGGCTCTATTGCCCTTATCAAGAAGTATTATCCAGACATCCAGATCATCGGCAACAAGAAGACTTTCCAGATGATGGAGGGCTTCTATGGGATTGCCGATGGTACGGTAGAGGTGAAAAACGGTGATTCCATTGAGTTGGGAAGTCACACGCTGAACTTCGTGCTGACCCCGATGGTCCACTGGCCTGAGACGATGGTGACCCTTTGTGGCAACGTCCTGTTCAGCGGTGATGCCTTTGGCTGCTTCGGAGCCTTGAACGGAGGTGTGATCGATGAGCAGATCAACTGCGACACATTCTGGTTGGAAATGGTACGCTACTATTCCAACATTGTCGGCAAGTATGGTACGCCCGTACAGAATGCCCTCAAGAAACTCGCGGACGTGAAACTCGACTATATCTGTGCCACCCATGGTCCCGTATGGCATCAGTATATTGATAAGGTGGTAGCAGAATACGACCGCATGTCAAAATACGAGACAGCGCCGGGACTCGTTATCTGCTACGGTACGATGTATGGCAATACCGAGCGTGCCGCCGAGGTCATCGCCCGTGCTGCCTCTGAGGCTGGTGTGAAGGATATCGTGATGTATAATGTCTCAAAGACACATCATTCCTATATCATCCGAGACGTCTTCCGTTATAAAGGACTGATTGTCGGTGCTCCCACCTACAATACCGCCCTCTATCATGAGATGGACGTGCTGCTCTCTGAACTGGCTGGCAAGGACATCAAGAATCACTTGTTGGGATGGTTCGGTTCCTATGGCTGGGCTTCCAAGGCTGTCAGTGAGATAGCCCGTTGGAATGAGGAGAAACTGCATTACGAGCCCGTAGGCGAGCCTGTGGAGATCAAGCAGAGCCTGACACCAGAGACCAAAGCAGCCTGTGAAGCCTTAGGAAAGGCCATGGCAGAACGCCTAAAGGGAGAGTAAACAGAAAAAGAGAAGTCCTGCCAAAAAGCAGGACTTCTTCTTTTATGCTTTAGGGAGTGTCAGGATAAATCGTGATCCGGTTGTATATCCCTTGTCAATGGCAAGGGCACCGCCTAACAGGGTGGCGATCTTAAGGCTCATAGGTAATCCTAATCCAAAGCCTTGCTTGAAGGAGTCAATCTTATAGAATCGCTCAAAAACTTTTTCCTGATGTTCCGGGGCAATACCCACTCCTGTATCCGTGACGACAAAGCGGACACAGCCGTGGTCGGGACTCTCATGAACAAAGAGTTCTACCTGTCCCTGTTCTGTGAATTTCAGGGCATTGCTTAAGAGATGACGGAGAATCTTGTCAATGCCACTCTCATTACTTTTGATGGTATAGTCGTCAGGGAGTTTTGTCTGGAAGCTTAGTCTCAGGTGTTTGTCGTTCTTTTTCTCCGCATCTGACATGAGATCCCGGCAGAGTGTGTTGATGGTAATGGTATCTTCCCGGCGATAGCGCTCCTTGCTCTCGTCTTGTGCTATTTCCAGGAGGTCGTTGACGATATCCGTAATGGCTACCGTGTTCTGGCTAATAGCTTGTAACATCATACCACGCTGTTCTTCATTCAATTTAAAGCTGGGATTGGAGATAATCTGTGCATACCCCGTGATGATATTCAGTGGAGTACGTATCTCATGACTGACATGCTCAATGAAGGAACTCTTCATACGGTCAGACTCCTTCGCCTCACTCAAGGCAATCTCCAGTTGCTCGTTCTGTTTGATAATCCTCTTCTGGTAGCGTCGGCGTACCAAGTAACGGGAGACAATCAGTCCGAGGGCCAGGAGTAGTAAAAGGATAACAACAAAAAACCACATCTCCCTTTCCTTGGCGGCTTTCTCATTGAGTTTGGAAATACCTACCTGGGCATTGATCTCATTGATATTATTGAAGATCATATCGCTGTTCAGCGAGTCGCGGAGGTCTCTTCGCCAGTTGACTTCCTTCAAGGCAAGATTTTTCTCCCCAATCATGTCATAGATTTGGATGCGGAAGTCACAACGATTAATCGCAGGCAAATCTGGTATGTCACCCTCCAATAGTTGCAAGGCCTCATGGGCTTTTCCCTCAAAGACCTTTTGCATAATGTCCATGATCTGATACCCATAATTGTTATAGCCAGGAGAACCTTTGGTACTGTCATCATAGACTTTCTTTATTTGCAGAAAGTTCGACTTCTCATTCTTGAAGAAATAGATTTCCCCTTTCAGGACAAGATAGACTTTATAGAAAGGGCTGTCTTTCTTAACAAGTGCTCCCATACGCTCGTTCCATTCCCATGCCTTGTCTGGCTCTCTTGACACTTTGAGCGAAGCCAGTTGTGCATAGGCATGAACGAGGGTGGCTGTATCTTCCGGTAACACATTCCTGACAGCCTCCCTATAATAGTGGTCGGCCATCCTGTAATTGCCACGTGTCTCAAAGATGGCACCTAAGGTGTTATAGACCAGTTCATAGTGGTTGATATTGTCATCCTTCATATCCTCCAGCATCTCATGAACCTTCTTGATAGCCTTATAAGACTCTCCATGCTGTGTATCATAGAAAATCTCATTCTGTCGCATCTTATAATAGGCCGTCAAGTCGCCACGACTTTTATAATACTTTTGAATCTCTGCGGAGACCTGATAGAATTTCTCTTTCTGGTTGGTGCCGAAAAGCTGATAATAACGTTGGTAAAGCCTTTGGTACGCAGTATCTTTCTTCTCCTGCGCCACCGCTATAGTAGTGCAGAAGAAGCAACAGATAAACCCTATGAGAACTTTGCGAATCATACTTTTTGTTTACGGAACATACAATAGATACCCAATATGATGAACGGGATGGAGAGAATCTGTCCCATGTCAAGCGGGAGGGATGCCTCAAATGCCTCTTGGATCTCCTTGGTGTATTCGATGAAGAAGCGGAAAGTGAAGATATAGGTCAGACAGAAACCGAAATACCAGCCCGTGCCGATCTTCTCTGGCATCCGTTTGTGGAGTTTCCACATGATGAAGTACAGGATGGCATAGGCAATAGCTTCATACAACTGTCCAGGATGGCGTGGCATCATATCCACCCGCTCAAAAACAAACGCCCAGGGCACTTCAGACACCTTACCAATAATCTCCGAGTTCATGAGGTTACCCAGGCGGATAAAACAAGCCATCGAGCCTGTGGCAATGGCGATATTGTCCAATACCGTCCAGATGCTCAGTTTGGTCTTCTTCACATAGAGCCAGAGGGCTATCATCAAACCAATGGTACCGCCATGACTGGCCAGTCCTTCATAACCGATGAATTTCCAGCCTCCTTCCGCCAAAAAACGGATAGGTAGGAACATCTCAACAATCCCCTTTCCACTGGTCAGGAAATAGTCTGCCTCATAAAAGATACAATGTCCGAGCCGGGCACCAATCAGGATACCGAGGAAACAGTAGAGGAACAGCGGCTCAAAGAGCTCGTCCTTGATTTTCTGCTCCCGATAGAGCCGTCGCACCTTGAAATATGAGGCAGCAAATCCCAACAACCAACACAGCCCATACCAACGGACCGGGCCAATCCCGATACTCGGATTCCAGTGGATATAATATAGTATAGTGCCTATCGTTCCCATAGTACCTATAGTTCCTGTCAGACATTAAACCTGAAGTGCATGATATCACCGTCCTGCACGACATAGTCCTTACCCTCGATACCCATCTTGCCAGCCTCACGGACGGCAGCCTCGGAGCCATACTGTATATAGTCGTCGTATTTGATGACCTCTGCACGGATGAAGCCCTTTTCGAAGTCGGTATGAATGACACCGGCACACTGCGGGGCTTTCCATCCCTTCTTGTAGGTCCATGCCTTTACTTCCATCTCACCAGCAGTGATGAAAGTCTCGAGGTTGAGCAGGGAGTAGGCTTTCTTGATCAGGCGGTTGACACCGCTCTCCTCCAAACCTAATTCCTCCAGGAACATCTGTTTGTCCTCATAGCTCTCCAACTCGGCAATGTCCTCTTCCGTCTTGGCGGCAATAATCATCGCTTCGGCACCTTCCTCCTTCGCCAAAGTCTCCACCTTCTGTGTGAAGTCGTTTCCCGACTTCGCATCCGACTCGCTGACGTTGCAGACATACAGCACAGGCTTGGCCGTCAACAGGAAGAGGTTACGGGCACAGTCCTGTTCGTCCTTGCTTTCGAACTCTACGATACGGGCATTCTTTCCTTGGTCTAGCACTTCCTTATAGGCTTTCAGGACAGACACTTCCAACTTGGCATCCTTATTACCTGCAGCCGCAGCTTTCTCTGTCTTGGCGAGTCGACTCTCGATGGTCTCCAGGTCCTTTAGCTGCAACTCCGTATCGATGATTTCTTTGTCGCGGATGGGGTCGATGGTGCCGTCGACATGGGTGATATTGTCATCCTCAAAACAGCGCAACACATGAATGATGGCATCTGTCTCACGGATATTACCCAAGAACTTATTACCCAGGCCCTCACCCTTGGAGGCGCCCTTGACGAGCCCTGCGATATCTACGATCTCACATGTTGCAGGAACGATACGTCCAGGATGTACAATCTCGGCGAGTTTGGTCAGCCGCTCATCAGGAACGGTGATGACACCTACATTCGGTTCTATTGTACAGAAAGGAAAATTGGCTGCCTGCGCCTTGGCACTTGACAGACAGTTGAACAAAGTGGACTTACCCACATTGGGAAGCCCTACAATACCACATTTTAATGACATTTTATATTTTCGTTTATACTTACTCTTCTACAGAGAAATCATCCTTGCCGACACCACAGACAGGGCATACCCAGTCTTCAGGAATGTCTTCAAAGGCTGTTCCAGGCTCGATACCGCTGTCGGGATCGCCTACTTCAGGGTCATACACATAACCACATACGTCGCAAATGTACTTTTTCATAATGCTTCAAATTTTAAGTTAGACATGAGGTTTTAATGATAATATCTGACCGATACGCTCCACGATGGTCTCTGGGGCGATACGATTCATACAGGCATAGTCGCCGCGCCGACAGGTTTTCTGTCCATAGATACTACACGGACGACAGTCAAGAGGAATCTGGATGGCATTCTCCGAACCTTGGTTCCAACCCATAAATCCCGCATAAGGATGGGTGGCACCCCAGATACTGACGACGGGAGTAGCGACCAGTGAGGCGAGATGCATATTGGCGGAGTCCATAGACAGCATCACGTCAAGATAACTCATCAGAATCAGTTCTTGCTTGATGGATTCCAGCATACCGCTCACATAAATACAAGCCTTATACTGGCTGCACCATTGTGGAAACAGTTCTTCCTCTCTTTTTCCTCTGCCGAAAAGGAAGATACGGGCTTCTGGATATTTGGTTATCAACAGCTCAATAACTTGCTGCATCAGTCGGGGTGGATAGATTTTTCCCTCGTGAGCAGCAAAGGGAGCGATGCCGATGCATAGTTGAGAGTTGAGAGCATTCCCGCTGATGCGCCTACCCATAGCCTTTGAGAGTTGAGGGTTGGGGGGAAGCAGACTCAGGTCACCACCGCCTTCAGGGAAGATGGAATGGAAATCGAGTTCCACGGGATAGCCCAGCTGTTCCAGCACGTCGGCATATTTTTGGAAAGAGGTAGGCTGTTGGATGAGTTGTTTGTTGTTGACGGATGTCAGAAGACGGCGCCCTTTCCTGTGCTTGTTAATATGTGCTACCTTGTAAGGTCCGAGGTTGAAGCGCATACGCAGGAACTCAGAACGCAGCACATTATGCAGGTCGGCAACGGCAGTAAACTGCTTGGCTGCCAATCGGCGATAGAGAGCGTTAAGTCCCTTAATACCGTGATATTCCCGTTTCAGGTCAGCCTCCATAAATCCCACATTAGGAGCCAGATTCTCAAAGAACGGACGGGCATACTCACGACTCAGTACCGTAATCCTCACATCAGGATATTGGCGGGCAAGAGAATAGACCACCGGCACTGCCATGGCGACATCGCCCAAAGCAGAGAAACGGATGATGAGTATGTGCTCTTTCTTCATGTCTTACTGCTTACGCTCACTTCTTATACAATACAGGATTCGTAGCAGGATCGTTATACATCTTCATCTGACGATATACCTTCATATATTTCCGTCCTGCCTCAATGTCTTCCAGTAACTGGTCGATGGAAGTGCTAAGGTCAATCTGCTGCTCTTTCAACACATTCAATTTCGCCTGACATTTCTGAATGTGTTCTTGGTTGACATCCTTTCGCTCCGTCTGCTCTTGCATGTGCCAGATCTTCAGGGCGAGAATCGATAAGCGGTCTACAGCCCAGGCAGGACTTTCTGTGTTCAAACGTGCGTCAGGCAATGATTTGATGTCCTGATAGTATTTGCGGAAATAGGTATCTATCTCCTCTACCAAGTCTGTACGGTCCTGATTGCTATGGTCTATCCTGCGTTTGATGGCAAGTGCATCGACGGGTTCGATGTGCGGGTCGCGGATAATATCCTCTAAGTGCCACTGAACGGTGTCTATCCAACATTTCAGATAAAGGGAGTATTCTATACTCTCACGTTCATAAGGGTTTGATATAGGAGTATCTACGTTGTCTTTCAGGTGGTAGTCACGAATCGCCTGATTGAAAATCTTGTTGGCTTTTTCTGTAAATGACATTTGCTTATCGTATTTGATTATGGATGCAAAGATACAATAAATAATTGAGAATTGAGAAATGAGAAATGAAAATTAAATAATATTTTGTATCTTTGCAGCCAATGAAGATAGTTATTGATGATAAAATTCCCTATATCCAAGAAAAACTGCGTCTCTTGGCCGACGAAGTTTGTCCGATGAGTGGTGCCGCCATCCATGCTACTGACGTGAGGGATGCCGATGCTTTGATTGTTCGTACCCGTACCCGTTGTGATGAGGCATTGCTGAAGGGAAGTAAAGTGCGTTTTGTAGCTACGGCGACTATCGGTTTCGACCATATTGACGGAGGATGGTTGGAACGTGCCGGTATAGCATGGACGAGTTGTCCTGGCTGTAATGCCGCCTCTGTGGCACAGTATCTGGAATGTTCCTTGTTGCTTTTACAACGTGAGAAGGGACTCTCCCTCCAACAATCTACCTTGGGTATTATAGGCTGCGGACATGTCGGCTCTAAAGTCAAGGCAGTGGCAGAACGGTTGGGCATGCGTGTCCTAGTCTGTGACCCGCCGCTGGAAAAAGCCAACAGCCAACAGTCAAAGACCAACAGCTATGTCCCTCTGGACACCATTGAGCGACAGGCTGACGTGATCACCTTTCATGTTCCTCTGACCCGTGAAGGGAAATATGCAACCTGGCATTTGGCGGATGAACCATTTTTCCACCGTCTCGCCCGTATACCATATATTATAAATACAAGCAGGGGAGAGGTCGTCGATAATCTCGCTTTATGGTCTGCCCTACAGGACGGAAGGGTGCGTGATGCGGTGATAGATGTCTGGGAAGGTGAGCCCCGTCTTTACCTTCCGTTACTCAATCGTGTGTTTATCGGGACTCCACATATCGCAGGCTACTCCGCTGACGGGAAGGCGAATGCCGACAACATGGTGATTGATGCCCTTTGCCACCACTTTGGTCTACCCCATCCTGGAAAGGTGACACCTCCCAAACTGCCTGTTACTTTCCCTTATACAGGTGACCCTTTGGAACTATACAATCCGCTGACGGATAGTCTTGCCCTGAAGTCCAACCCCTCCGATTTTGAATCGTTACGTAACCATTATCCGCTCCGAAGAGAACATTTTGACGTGTAGAAATGTCAAAACGAGCCCTTATCTCCCAAAATTATTGCACAAGTTATAGTGGTTTGTGCAAAGTGAGGTGCTTTTTTATTCAATTTATTTGCGTAACTCAATAAAAATTCGTTACTTTGCACCCGCTAAGCCACATTTGTGGTCGCACACACAGAAAAAAGATATCATTTTATTAACATTTTAAAGTACAAGATTATGTCAGAAATTGAAAGCAAAGTAAAGGCAATCATCGTAGACAAGCTCGGTGTTGACGAGGCAGAGGTAAAGCCAGAGGCAAGTTTCACTAACGACCTTGGTGCAGACTCACTGGATACTGTTGAGCTGATTATGGAGTTCGAGAAGGAGTTCGGTATTTCTATCCCCGACGACAAGGCTGAGAAGATCGCTACTGTTGGTGATGCTATCGCTTACATCGAGGAGAACGCAAAATAATGAAAGCCCCCTAAGTTAGGGGGTTGGGGGTCTGAAGAGATGCATAGTATTCTGTTCAGACCCTCAACTCAATAACTTGGGGGATTATCTTGTTCAGACCCCTGCCCCTTAACATTGGGGGTATAAACAAAAAAATATATGGAATTAAAAAGAGTAGTAGTAACAGGACTGGGTGCCGTTACGCCACTTGGAAATAATCCTGAGGAGACTTGGGAGGCTATGTTGGCTGGTAAGAGTGGTGCTGCCCCCATTACCCTTTTCGATGCTTCCAAGTTCAAGACGCAGTTTGCCTGTGAGGTCAAGAACCTGAATGTCAACGACTATATCGACCGCAAGGAAGCACGTAAGATGGACCGTTATACCCAACTTGCCATTATTGCTGCCAAACAGGCTGTTGACGACAGTGCCATGGACCTTGAGAAAGAGGACAAGAACCGCATCGGTGTGGTCTTTGGCGTGGGTATCGGTGGTATCAAGACTTTCGAAGAAGAGGTCGGCTATTATGGTGCCCATCGAGAGGATGGGCCAAAGTTCAATCCTTTCTTTATTCCAAAGATGATTGCCGACATTGCCGCAGGTCAGATTTCTATCATGTATGGATTCCACGGACCTAACTATATCACAGCTTCTGCCTGTGCCTCTTCGTCGAATGCACTGGCTGATGCCTTCAACCTGATTCGCTTGGGTAAGGCTAACATGATTGTGGCTGGTGGTGCTGAGGCAGCCATCTGTGAGACGGGCGTGGGAGGATTTAATGCCATGAAGGCTCTGTCTACCCGTAACGACGAACCCGAGAAGGCCAGTCGTCCGTTCAGTGCCAGTCGTGACGGTTTCATCATGGGTGAGGGTGCCGGTTGTTTGATTCTTGAGGAACTGGAGCATGCCAAGGCTCGTGGTGCGAAGATCTATGGCGAGATGGTAGGTGCCGGTATGAGTGCCGATGCTCACCATATCACTGCTTCCCATCCTGAGGGACTGGGTGCCAAACTCGTGATGCAAAACGCTCTTGAGGATGCAGGTATGCAGCCTGATGAGATTGATTACATCAATGTACATGGTACATCTACCCATGTCGGTGACATCTCTGAGGCAAAGGCCATCAAGGAGGTGTTCGGTGATGCCGCTTACAAGTTGAATATTTCGTCCACCAAGTCGATGACAGGTCACCTGCTGGGTGCTGCTGGTGCCGTAGAGGCCATGGCCACCCTGCTTGCCGTGAAGAATGACATCATTCCTCCCACCATCAACCATGAGGACGACGACAAGGATGAGGAGATTGACTACAATTTGAATTTCACCTTCAACAAGGCTCAGAAGCGTGTTGTCCGTGCAGGACTCAGCAATACCTTCGGTTTTGGAGGTCATAACGCTTGTGTAGTATTCAAAAAGTATGCTGAATAACTCTAATTTCTTAGATAGAATAAGGCTCCCTTTCCGCAAAGAGAAGGAGCTTTATTCTTCTTTATACAAGGTCCTTGGATTCTATCCTCGCAATATCAAACTCTACAAACAGGCACTTCTGCACAAGAGTCTGCGGAAACGTAATGAGAAAGGCCGTCCCTTAAACAACGAACGATTGGAGTTTTTGGGTGACGCCGTCCTGGATGCCGTGGTAGGTGATATCGTCTTCCGCCATTTTGAGGGAAAGCGGGAGGGCTTCCTCACAGATACCCGTTCTAAGCTTGTACAACGTGAGACACTGGGTAGACTTGCCAACGAGATGGGCATCACAGACCTGATTGCCACTTCAGGTCAGTCATCCTCTCATAACAGTTACATGGGAGGTAATGCCTTTGAGGCATTGGTTGGTGCTATTTACCTTGACCGTGGCTATAGTGCCTGTATGAAATTCATGGAGAAGCGCATCCTCAAACAACTCATCAATATCGACAAGGTTGCCTATAAGGAAGTCAATTTCAAGTCGAAACTCCTGGAATGGAGCCAGAAAAACAAAGTCAACATAGAATTTGTCCAGTTGGAACAGACAATGGATGAGCATAACAGTCCTGTATTCACTACACAGGTTGTCCTTGAAGGTGTGGAGGGCTGTATCGGCAAGGGATACAGCAAGAAAGAGAGTCACCAACTCGCCTCCAAGGAAACACTTCAGCGTCTCCGTCGTGAGCCTCAGTTCATTGATGCCGTATTTGCAGCCAAGACTGCACGTACCAAGATGGAGGAAGAACCAGTCAGTGTGCCTGAAGAGGTAGAGTTACAGGTGATGACGACAGAGACAGAAACCCCAGTGGCTCAGATCCAGACAAAGGATGAATTCTCTTTAGACGATGTCAGCGTGAAACTTAAACCTAAGACCCGCGAGGAAATCATCGCAGAGGCTGAGGAAGCTGCCTTTGCTGAGGGCATGACCATCTAGGAATAAAACAAAGACACATCTTAATTTCATAAAAAAAGAAAAATAATAAGGGAATATTCGTTTTCTTATTAAATAATGTGTATCTTTGTCGGCAATTTTGGCGCAAAGTCGCATTTTTATTTATTTCTAGATGTTTTTTAAGGGCAGTGTGATGCTCCGCATGAACAACACTGTACTGCTGGCTACTGTTTGTGCCGCAAAAGATGCAGTTCCCGGAACAGATTTCATGCCTCTGCAGGTAGACTACAGAGAGCAGTATGCCGCCGCAGGACGTTTCCCCGGTGGTTTCACCAAGCGCGAGGGTAAGGCTTCGGACAATGAGATTCTGACCAGCCGTCTGGTAGACCGTGTGCTCCGTCCGCTGTTTCCCTCCAATTATCACGCCGAAGTATTTGTCAACGTGATGCTGTTCAGTGCCGATGGTGTTGACCAGCCGGATGCCTTGGCAGGCTTTGCCGCTTCTGCAGCGTTGGCATGTTCAGATATCCCCTTCGAGTGCCCGATCTCAGAGGTCCGCGTGGCTCGTGTCAACGGGAAGTACGTGATTGACCCCACCTTCGAGCAGATGAAGGAGGCCGACATGGATATCATGGTAGGTGCCTCTGCAGAGAACATTATGATGGTGGAAGGTGAGATGAAGGAGGTTTCCGAGCAGGATCTGCTGGGTGCCTTGAAAGCCGCTATGGATGCCATCAAACCGATGTGTGAGTTGCAGGCTGAGTTGAGCAAAGAACTCGGTAAGGATGTGAAACGTGAGTACGACCACGAAGTGAACGATGAGGAGCTACGTGAGCGTATGAACAAGGAGCTGTATCAGCCTGCCTATGATATCACGAAGCAGGCTCTCGAGAAGCATGCCCGCGCCGAGGCATTTGAAAAAATTCTCGCCGACTTCAAAGAGAAGTATGCTACTGAGCATGCTGAACTGACAGAGGATGAGATGGAAGAGAAATATGCAATGATGGATCGTTACTATCACGATGTAGAGCGCGATGCTATGCGTCGTTGCATCCTCGATGAGGGTATCCGTCTCGATGGTCGTAAGACTGATGAGATTCGTCCTATCTGGTGCGAGGTTTCTCCACTGCCCATGCCTCACGGAAGCAGTATCTTCACCCGTGGTGAGACACAGTCACTGACGACTGTCACACTGGGAACTAAACTCGATGAGAAACTGGTGGACGATGTACTCGACAAGAGTTATCAGCGTTTCCTCCTGCATTATAACTTCCCTCCCTTCTGTACTGGTGAGGCAAAGGCACAGCGTGGTGTAGGTCGTCGTGAGATTGGTCACGGACACCTTGCATGGCGAGGTCTGAAGGAGATGATTCCTGCTGACTTCCCCTATACCGTTCGTGTCGTTTCACAGATCATGGAGTCTAACGGTTCTTCTTCTATGGCAACAGTCTGTGCTGGTACACTGGCGTTGATGGATGCCGGTGTTCCCATGAAGAAACCTGTATCTGGTATCGCCATGGGTCTGATTAAGAACCCTGGTGAGGACAAATATGCTGTGCTGAGTGACATCCTCGGTGATGAGGACCACTTGGGAGATATGGACTTCAAGACCACTGGTACGAAGGACGGTCTGACAGCTACGCAGATGGATATCAAGTGTGATGGCCTTTCTTTCGATATTCTGGAGAAAGCCCTTATGCAGGCCAAGGCTGGTCGTGAACATATCCTGAAGTGCATCACCGATACTATCGCCGAGCCACGTCCAGAGTTGAAGCCTTGGGTTCCTCGTATCGAGGCCTTCGAGATTCCGAAGGAGTTTATTGGTGCTGTCATTGGTCCTGGTGGAAAGATTATCCAGCAGATGCAGGAAGAAACTGGTGCTACCATTACCATCGACGAGGAAGACGGTGTCGGCAAGATTCAGGTCAGCGGTCCTAACAAGGAGAGCATTGATGCCGCTATTGCTAAGATCAAGGCTATCGTTGCCATCCCTGAGATCGGTGAGGTCTATGAGGGTACTGTCCGCAGCATCATGCCCTACGGCTGCTTCGTAGAGTTCATGCCTGGCAAGGACGGTCTGCTCCATATCTCGGAAATTGACTGGAAGCGTCTCGAGACTGTCGAGGAGGCCGGCATCAAGGAAGGTGACAAGATTACCGTGAAACTGTTGGAGATTGATCCGAAGACCGGTAAGTTCAAACTTTCTCATCGTGTATTGATAGAGAAACCTGCCGACTACGTAGAGCCTCAGCAGCGTCGTCGTGAGCGCCCGGAGCGCCCTGAACGAGGAGAACGTCGCCCTCGTCCAGAACGTAGTGAGCGTAATGAGCGTCGTCCTCGCAACGAGCATCGTCCTCGCCCAGAACGTAACGAGGAATACAACGAGCCCAATAATGAGCCCAAGGACTTCACCGATACCCTTGACAAGATGGATTTCTAAGAATACATCATCATAAGAAAAGGTCTCAGTCAAATGCTGAGACCTTTTTTGATATCAAAATGCAAATACATTCTCTTTTTGTTCGCTAAATCGAAATTTTACACTATCTTTGCACCTTGTATATACCTACAAGACAATGAGTATTACAAGTTTAGTAAGACATCTATTCGTGCCTCGGATGAAGGCATTGGAGAAATACCAAACAGACGGAGAGTTGTTGCAGCGAAAGGTGTTGCATCATCTGTTGAAGGAAGCCAAGGACACAGAATACGGGCGCAAGTATGCCTTCAGTGCCATGAAGGGCTATGACGACTTTGCGAAGCACTGTCCTGTGAATACCTATGAGGAACTGAAGGAACAGATAGACCGTATGCGTCACGGTGAGTCTGACGTGCTGTGGAAAGGTCGTGTGCAGTGGTATGCGAAATCCTCTGGTACCACCAATGACAAATCAAAATTCATTCCTGTCAGTCATGAGGGTCTGCAAAAAATCCACTATGCAGGAGGCTATGACTCCGTAGCGCTCTATCTGCGTAACAATCCCCAGTCACGTCTTTTTGACGGAAGAGCCCTGATCTTAGGCGGCAGTCATGCTCCTAACTATAACCTGCCTCATTCCCTTGTCGGTGACCTCAGTGCCATCCTCATTGAGAACATCAATCCGTTGGCCAACCTAGTACGGGTGCCGAAGAAACAGACGGCATTGTTGCAGGACTTTGAGATCAAACGGGAACGTATTGCCCGTGAGGCCATGAACAAAAACGTGACGAACATTTCAGGAGTACCCTCGTGGATGTTGTCTGTACTGAACTGTATGATGGAGATTACGGGAAAGACCCATCTAGAGGAGGTCTGGCCTAACTTGGAGGTGTTCTTCCATGGCGGTGTCGCTTTCACGCCCTATCGTAAGCAGTACGAACAACTGATTACCTCGCCCAAGATGCATTATATGGAGACGTATAATGCCTCAGAGGGTTTCTTCGGCTTACAGGATGATCCTACCGACAAGGCGATGCTGCTGATGTTGGATTATGGTGTGTTCTATGAGTTTCAGGAGATGGGCACTGACACGATTGTCCCTCTCTGGGCCGTCGAGAAAGACAAGAACTACGCCATGCTGATTTCCACGTCGTGTGGCTTGTGGCGTTATATGATTGGAGACACCATCCGTTTCACTTCCACGAATCCTTATAAGTTTGTTATCACAGGACGTACGAAGAGTTTTATCAATGCCTTTGGCGAGGAACTCATTGTGGATAATGCCGAACAGGGACTTGCCTATGCTTGTCAGCAGACTGGTGCAGAGGTCTTGGAATATACAGCGGCTCCTGTGTTTATGGATGCCAATGCGAAGTGTCGTCACCAGTGGCTCATCGAATTCTCCAAGGCTCCTGCCAACTTGCAACTGTTCTCTGACCTATTAGACAAAAAGTTACAGGAGATAAACAGCGACTATGAAGCGAAGCGCTATAAGGATATCACATTACAACATCTGGAGATCATCCCTGCCAAAGCCGGCCTGTTTAACGACTGGTTGAAACTTCGTGGTAAGCTGGGCGGACAACATAAGGTTCCTCGTCTGAGTAATGTTCGTGAGCATATCGAACAATTGCTTTCGCTCAATGTGAAAATGCAATAATAATAAATGCAAAAATGATGAAGAGAAAAGAAAATATTTTAATTATTACATTTTTTCATTTTATCATTGCAACAATCATTGCAGGTTGTGCCCGTATGGGACAGCCTGATGGCGGTTGGTATGACGATGACCCTCCGCGCATCATCGGTTCTACTCCGGCAGACGGGGCAACTGGGGTTACGACCAAGAAAATCACCATCCAGTTTGACGAGTATATCAAACTGACCGACGCCACACAGAAAGTCATCGTGTCACCTCCACAAATGGAGATGCCGGAAATCAAGACGGCAGGCAAGAAGATTGTGGTAGAACTGAAAGACTCCCTGAAGCCGAATACAACCTATACTATCGATTTCAGTGATGCCATCAGCGACAACAACGAGGGTAATCCCTTGGGAAACTATACCTTCACCTTCTCGACAGGAGAGCAGATAGACACCTTCGAGGTGGCAGGCAATGTACTGGATGCCTCCAACCTGGAGCCGGTGAAAGGAATCCTGGTAGGTGTTTATGACGACCTCAGTGACACTGTCTTCAAAAAGAAACCCTTGTTGCGCGTGTCACGTACTGACGGACGAGGACGCTATGTCATCAAGGGTGTTGCCCCTGGTGAATACCGTGTCTATGCTTTGCAAGATGCAGATGGTGACTATGTGTTTAACCAGAAAAGTGAGATGATAGCATTCTCGCATCAGACCTATCAGCCCTCGTCGAAACCTGATGTCCGACAAGACACAATTTGGAAAGACTCCCTGCATATTGACAATATCATCCAGGTGCCCTATACCCATTTCTATCCCGATGATATTGTTTTGCTTGCTTTTCAGGAGATACAGACTGACCGTTATCTGTTGAAACAGCCAGAGCGTCAAGAACCTGATCGTTTCACACTCTATTTCAGTTACGGGAATGAAAAACTGCCTGAGATCAAGGGCTTGAACTTCGATTCCGACAATGCCTTCATTTTGGAGGCAAGTGCCAAAAAAGACACCCTTACCTATTGGCTGAAGGACACTACCTTGGTCAATCAGGACACGTTGCGCATGGAACTAAGTTATCTGATGACAGATTCGATGGGAGTGCTCTATACCCAGATAGATACAGTAGATGTGTTGGCGAAGAAGAGTTATGAGAAACGAAAGAGGGAACTGAAAAAAGAAAAAGAAGAGTGGGAGAAAGCTCAAGAGAAACTGAAAAAACGGGGAGAGGCTTATGACAGTATCATGCCACCCAAACCGTTACAGGTGGGATATCTTGTAAAACAACAGATGGATCCCGACTATCTTACCACTTTCGAGATGCCATCCCCACTAGTCCGTTGTGACACGTCGGCGATTCATCTCTATACAAAAATAGATTCACTATGGTATAACACACCCTTTGAATTCCATAGGAAGGACTCGACGTTGCGAACCTATGAATTTATTGCCGAATGGCAGCCCGACACGGAATATAGTCTGGAAATCGACTCCGCTGCCTTTGTGGATATCTACGGGCTAGCCTCGCCGGCTTATAAACAAGGTATCAAGGTGAAGGCGATGGACGAATATGCCACCCTGTTGATGCAACTGAGCGGTATCACTGACACTACCGTGGTGGCGGAACTGCTTGACAAAAATGACAAACCCCTCAAACAGGCACGTGCCGCTGATGGCAATGTGGAGTTCTTCTATCTCTCGCCCGGTATCTATTATCTCCGTGCCTTCATTGACCGTAACGGAAACGGGAAATGGGATACAGGCGATTATGACAAGGACTTACAGGCGGAGGAAATGTATTATTATCCCCAAAGTATAGAGTGTAAGGAGAAGTTTGATGTCACCCTACCCTGGAATCTGACTAGTACACCGTTAATACGACAAAAACCTGCTGCCATTACCAAACAGAAACCTGACAAGGAGAAGCAATTGCGTAACAGGAATGCGGACCGTGCCCGTGAGTTGGGAATAGAATATGTAAAGAAAATAAAAGAGTAAAAAGGTAAAATATGATGAAACGGTTATTATTGATTATCATCGCATCTTGCGGAATGATAACTGTCCATGCCCAGTGTGGTATCGAGAACACGGCTTTCAAGTCGGGCGAGTTCCTCTCATACGACCTCTACTTCAACTGGAAGTTCGTGTGGGTGAAGGTAGGCACAGCATCTATGTCTACTGTACAGTCCACCCGTAATGGGAAACCTGCCTTTCGCAGCAGTCTCATCACCCGTGGTAACAGTAGGCTAGACGACTATTTTATCATGCGTGACACATTGCTATGCTATACCGATATGGATCTTGCACCCATTTATTTCCGCAAGGGTGCCCGTGAAGGCAAGCGTTACTATGTCGATGAGTTATGGTATACTTACCCTGGCAACAACTGTCATCTGAAGATGCATCGTATCGAGGACGACGGTACACACAATTGGAAAGAGGCGGAGTATAAGAGTTGTATTTATGATATGATGAGTATCTTTCTCCGTGCCCGTAACTTCGATGCCTCGAAACTGAAGGTTGGCGAAAACATCCCCATGCCTATCAGTGATGCCCACCGTTTGTCTAACTCATGGTTGAAATATACTGGAAAGACGACAATAAAAATGCGCAACAATAAGTCGAAGTTCCGTTGCCTTGTGTTCTCATTTATTGAGCGTGAGGATGGCAAGAACCATGAACTGATCCGCTTCTTCGTCACAGACGACAAGAATCATCTGCCGGTTCGTCTTGACCTCTTCCTATCATTTGGCTCTGCCAAGTGTTATCTAACAGGTATGAAGGGGCTGCGTAATGAGATGACGTCGAAAGTAGAGTGAGGATTATTTGTCAGGAGCCTGTGCCTCGATGCTTCGAAGGTTACGTGCCAGTTGTTCCGTAGAACTGGCTCCCACGAGGACGGAAGTCACCCCTTTTTGTTGAAGAATCCAGGCGAGGGCCATCTCAGCGAGGCTTTCGCCTTTCTTTTGCGCTTCCTCGTTCCAGTTACACAGTTGCTGTAGCAGTTCCGGGGTCAGCATCTCTTCTCGAAGGAACTTTCCCTTCGACATACGGGAATCCTTGGGAATACCATTCAGATAACGGTCTGTCAGCATGCCTTGGGCAAGGGGAGAGAAGGCGATGAACCCCACGCCTGCCTCATGACAGCAGTCAAGGATACCTTCCTCTATAGGTGCCTGATGGAGCATATTTAGTTTTCCCTGATAGATGAGCAAGGGAGTGTCATGTCGCTTCAAATAGTCGATGCCAAAACGGAGCGGTTCCAAGGGCCAGTTGGAGATTCCTACATAAAGTGCCTTTCCGGCACGGACGATATCCACCAATGTCTGCAGAGTCTCCTCCAACGGGGTGTTGGGATCATAGCGATGACTATAGAACAGGTCGACATAATCCAAGTGCATCCTGCGCAGACTCTGGTCAAGGGATGCCATCAGGTATTTGCGCGAACCCCAGTCACCATAAGGACCAGACCACATGTCATAGCCTGCCTTGGTGGATATAAATAACTCGTCACGATAGGGTCGTAAGTCATCGTCCATGATGCGTCCTAAGGTTTCCTCTGCCGAACCATATACAGGTCCGTAGTTATTCGCAAGGTCCAGATGAGTAATGCCATGGTCAAAGGCATAGCGTACAATCTGTCGGCTACGGTCATAGGGGTCCACACTCCCGAAGTTATGCCACATGCCTAATGACACCTTTGGCAATAAAACACCAGAGCGTCCGCAACGCTCATACTGCATCCCGTTCTCATACCGATGCTCATCTGCGATGTACTTCTCCATTGTCACTTGTTTTTAGTTTTTGTTTTTGCAAAGATAGGAAAATTATCGGAATTCTACACCGTGTGCTACATGTTCTCACAAGATGCCAACGCTGCACGTTACAGTCTTTATGGCGTTGTCTGTGGAGCCGTTCTCGGATCTATTAATGAACTTGTATTTTTCGTCACCATACCAATGCCCTTTTATCCTTGGGGATAAACATCTTGTCGGTGGGTTGGATGTTGAAGGCATCGTACCAACTGTCGATCATCGGCAGAGCGGCATTCACACGGAAGATGTTGGGTGAATGGACGTCACTATTGACAATGTAGGCGAGGAACTCAGGCGTCACGTTGCTAGCCCAGATACGAGCGTATGCCAGATAGAAGCGCTGGGCTGGCGTAAAGCCTTCTTTTGCCTCCTGCGGCTCCTGCTTCATACGGTTCTCGAAGGCACGGTAGGCAATTTGCAGTCCACCATTGTCACCAATATTCTCGCCCAGGGACTTTTGTCCGTTCACCTTCAGGCCGGGTAGTGCCTCCTGCTCAGAAAACCAGTCGGCGAGTACCTTGGTACGCTCATCGTATTTCGCCTTGTCTTCAGCCTTCCACCAGTTGATTAGATTGCCATCCTTGTCAAACTGACAACCCTGATCGTCAAAGCCGTGACTCATCTCATGGCCGATAACGGTACCAACAGCACCATAGTTGCAGACATAATCGGCCTCCGGATCGAAGAACGGGGGCTGGAGGATAGCTGCGGGGAAATTGATGCTGTTGAAAAGCGGGTTGTAGAAGGCGTTCACAGTCTGAGGTGTGCAACCCATCCTGGTCTTATCGACGGGCTGGCGCCAGTGCTTACGGAACTTGGCAGCACGTGTCTCCTGTTCGATGCGGATGAAGTTCTCCACGAGATTCTGATCCTCACGGATATCAATGAACTTCTCCATATCCTCCCACTTGTCAGGATAACCCACATTAATATATATAGCGTGCAGTTTCTCTAATGCCATGACCTTGGTGGAGTCACTCATCCAGGTGTTCTCCTTCAATCGGTCCTCAAAAGCCTGCTGCAGATCTTTTACTAGACGATAGACACGCTGCTTGCTGGCCGCAGGGAAGTACTCTGCCACATAGAGCTTGCCGATGGTCTCACCCAGGTTGCCGCTGATAACGCTGACAGCACGCTTCCAGCGGGGCTCCTGTTCCTGCACACCGCTGATGGCCTTGCTGGCTTCGAAAGCACGGTCTGTAAAGCCATCACTGAGAAAATGACTGTAAGCCCTGACGACTTTCAGTTCCATATAGGCCTTCAAATCTTCGACACTCGTCTCGGCCAGCACCTTTTCAACCTCATGCAGCGGCTCAAGCTGACTGACGTCCACCATGTCTATATCCTTAGGCATGTCGAGGGCATCACGATAGCCTATCCAGTCGATACCATTGAAATCCTTCAACAACTGCTCCCACGGCATGATGTGGATGATCTTCTGCGGGTCGCGCTGATCCACCTGGTTCAGTGTCTTGATGCCAATCTTGTATTCGATGGCCCATGCTGCCTGCATCATACGTTCGGCATCGGCATTGCTGTTGCCCACCATCATCAGGTAATCCTTGTTCAGGCTTTTGATGGCGGCAACGACAGCCTGCTGCTGCTCGTTGGGCTCGGTATAATACTCTTGAGGCAATGAGGCAGCTCCATGGCCTGCACTTATTATATACTCTGACGAATTATAGGGATTCAGGCTCAGGCTCATACCGAAGGGAGCCGTGTTGAAGCCTTTGGCATCGAAGTCACACATCAGCTTCAGAGCCTCCTCGCGGGTCTTGATGGCACGTACCTGCTTCAGATAAGGCTGGATTGGCTCATAGCCCATCTTGTTACGGCTCACGCTGTCCATGTAGAGGCGATAGAGCGCACCTATCTTCTGTCCGTCACTGCCCTGAGGCAGGTCTTTCTGATCAGCATATTTCATAATCAGCGCATTGATGCGTTTCTTGTTCAGCTCCTCCAGATCGATGAACGCACCGTTCATAGGGTGCTCCTTGTCTAACGGGTTGTTCTTCAGCCACGAACCCACGGCATACTGCCAGAAGTCTTCACCAGGTTTCACACTCTGGTCCATGTTTGCTTTCAAATGCTGCGCCATACTTACCATGCTCACGAAGGCAAGGGCTACGACAATCACAAATCTTTTCATCTTCATTATTATATTATTGTTTCTATTGTTTGGCAAAGGTAAACAAAAGTGAGGAAATTGCAAAGAAAAAACTCGTTTTCCTTTTGCATTTTGCTCACTTAATCGTAACTTTGCGCTCTATGAAAGTTACGGAACTCTTTGATCGCTGTGTGGAAATCGTGAAGACAGAACCTTCGGCGGCTGTGTTGCGCTATATGCACGAGACATTAGCACTTGCATGTGCGGAGGCATTGAAGGGCAGCGGAAAGGGGTTCGGTAGCTTGATGGCACAGACGGATTATCTGTGTAAGGAAGCAGGTATCGGCGTGGCTGACCGTATTGCCATTCAGACCATGCGGAGGCATTCCAACAGGAAAGACAGTGTGCTGACGCGTCAGGACCTCCGTTATGATGTGCGGGCTCTTGCCCTCTTTATCTCTGCCGTCTTCTCAGAGGATATCCCTCATGAGTTGGTGACACGTATTCCAACCATGGGGCGTCCTACCAATCTCACGCTGCGTATCAATCAACAGTATGTTCGTTGCGTGGTGTCTTATTGGGACGATGAGTATATCTATGCGACAACGGATGAAGGGAGTGTGTGTATCAAGACGGACGATGAGACGCTGCGTCCTTTGTTGACAGAGGGTATGCAACTCAATCTGTTGGAGTGTCATCGGGAAGGACAGACCATCCAACCCAAACTTATCGTCGTAGAGCCTGACTTCCTCGTGGATATCTCTTCCCTCGCCGCCTGTTTCTCTGACAAGGAGCATCTGCCCATCACCTATACCTTAGGACGTTTCAAGCCACAAGCCAATACACAACCAATCCTGTTGGGTAACTTTGCGGGCGCTGCCTTGGATGATATCATCAACCAAGCGGACTTTCAAGTCAACGACACCATCCGCCACTCGTTCCGCGAACAGGTCCTGCAGTTTTGTACTTGTCCGACATTCAATCCTCAGCAGTTCAAGGAGGATGCTTATCGGCAGGTGGAGAATATCAAGGAGGCAGTTGCCGAACTCCTCGAAAGCCAACAGCCAAAGGCTAAAAGCCAAGCGCTCCTTGAGCCTTCGTTCGTCTGTGAGAATCTAGGATTGCAGGGACGTGTCGATTTGATGACGAGTGACAAGCATTTGTTGGTGGAGCAGAAGTCAGGGAAGAACTGGAACTTGGAGCATTCCGCTAACCTCACGCCTATCGCCTCTCATCTCTATGCCGAGGCTCATTATGTCCAACTGTTGCTATATTATGGTGTTCTGCGTTATAATTTCCACCTCCCTGCCGATAAGGTGGACATCCGTTTGCTTTATTCGCGTTATCCTGCCAAACAGGGCTTGTTGGTCGTCAACTACTACCAGAAACTCTTCCATGAGGCGATTCGTCTGCGTAACCAGATTGTGGCACAGGAGTTCAAGATGGCACAGGAGGGAATTGCAAGTATCATACCCAAAATAGAGGTGCTGAAGACACTCTCTGACACAGAACGGGCGTATGTCGAGCGAATGCTGTTCTTTGTCTATCGGGAACAGCTGGCACAGAAGGTCGGAACACAGGAAGGACAAGGCGGTGCCGTGGCTAACCTGTGGAACATGCCACTGACGGAGAAACGCGACACTGGCAGTATCTTATACGGACTTCGCTTGCTGCATAAGGAACAGTCATCCACATACAACGGTTTCGACCGCCTGACGTTCTCGATACCTGACATGGAAGATGATTTCCTACCGAATTTCCGTCGTAACGACACGGTGTGTGTCTATGCCTATGAGGGAGAGCCTAACGTGTGTGCCGCCATCTTATATAAGGGTGTCATCGAGCAGTTGACTGATCATGAGGTGGTGGTACGCTTGAATGACGGGCAACAGAATCCAGAGGTTTTTGAAGATACGACCTATGCCATTGAGCCTTCGTTCTCCGATCGTGGCACTACCCCGTCTATTCGTTCCTTACAGGCTTTCTGCGTGGCTTCCCCTGAGCGGCGTGCCTTGCTCTTAGGGGAGAGTGTGCCACGTTGTGACAAGTCCCTCCAACTCTCCCGTTCTTATCATCCACATTATGACGACATGCTCCTGAAGGCGAAACAGGCCCGTGATTATTTCATCCTGCAGGGTCCTCCAGGCACAGGCAAAACCTCCATGGCATTGAGATTCCTCGTAGAGGAAGAACTATCAACTATAAACTCTAAACTATCAACTTTAATAATGTCCTACACAAACCGGGCGGTGGATGAGATATGTGCGATGCTGACAGACGCGGGTATCGACTATCTGCGCTTGGGGAGTGAGACCTCTTGCGACCCTCGTTTTGCCGACCATCTGTTAGACAGGGCAATCGGTGAGCATCCTCGCTTGGACAAGATACGTCAGATGATGAAGGATACGAAGGTGGTGGTCAGCACGACATCCACAATGCTGTCACGCCCCTATCTCTTCCAACTGAAACACTTCTCGTTATGTATCGTCGATGAGGCATCCCAGATACTCGAACCGAACATTATCGGACTCCTTGCCTCACCGCAGATAGACCGTTTCATCCTGATTGGCGACCATAAACAACTACCTGCCGTCGTTCAACAACCTGACGACGACCCACGTCTGTCTGCTTGTCGGTTGTCGTTATTCGAGCGCTTGTTACGGGTTGAACGAGAAGCAGGGCGCACTGCCTTTACCGCCATCCTACAGCGTCAGGGACGTATGCATCCGGATATCGCTGCCTTCCCCAACGAGATGTTCTATGCCAAGGAACAACTACAGCCAGTACCTCTGCCCCATCAGGAAGAGCAGCAACTGGATTATCCGCAGCCCTCCAAGGATGCTTTGGACGACCTCCTCAAGCAGCACCGCGTCATCTTCTTTTCTAGTGACTCTAGTGTATCTAGAGATTCTAGATTATCTAGCAATTCTAGTTACTTCTCTGATAAAGTCAACCCCCAGGAGGCCCGTCTCGTCGCTGATCTCCTGCACCGCATCTATCGCCAGTATGGTGAACGTTTCAATGTCCATCATACGGTGGGTGTCATCGTACCCTACCGCAACCAGATAGCCATGATCCGTCGTGAAATAGAGGCACTGGACATTCCTTCCCTATTGGAAATCTCTATCGATACTGTCGAGCGGTATCAAGGCAGTCAGCGAGATGTCATCATCTACAGTTTCACCATCCGGTATCCCTACCAACTGGATTTCCTCACCGCCAATTGTTTTGAGGAGAATGGTCATGTCATCGACCGTAAACTCAATGTCGCCATGACCCGGGCACGGAAGCAGTTGTTGATGACTGGTGAACCGGAAGTCCTCTCCCAGAATCCGCTCTTTGCCGAACTGATTCGTCGCTATACAAAATAATTGGTAATAGATAATAGATAATTGATAATTATTTTTTATCTTTGCAAAGTCTTTAATAACATGGAAGAAACTGTAAGACTTACTGACCTGTCAATTGGCTACCAGACGAAGAAGCAGGTGACAGTGGTGGCTGAACACCTGAATGCCGCTATCCGTAGCGGTGAGTTGACCTGTCTCCTAGGGCGTAACGGTATCGGTAAGTCGACATTGTTACGAACGCTCTCTGCCTTCCAGCCAGCCCTGGGGGGAAAGATACTGCTGAGGAACTCCGAGAGCTCTGAGTACTCTGAGATCTCCGAGTACTCAGACAAGCAACTCAGTCGCCAGATAGGTGTCGTCCTGACAGAAAAGCCGGATGTGCGTAATATGACCATCGAGGAACTGGTGGGCATGGGACGGTCGCCCTATACGGGATTCTGGGGCACCCTTCATACCGATGACCACCGTATCGTAAACGAGGCGATAGCCTTGGTGGGCATCGAATCATTAAAAGGCAGGTTTATCCATACCCTCAGTGACGGTGAGCGACAGAAGGTGATGATAGCCAAGGCACTTGCCCAGCAGACTTCCATTATCTATCTTGACGAGCCTACCGCCTTCCTTGACTTTCCCAGTAAAGTGGAGGTGATGCAACTGCTTCACCGATTGGCCCAGGAGCAGCAGAAGACCATCTTCCTCTCTACCCATGACGTAGAACTGTCATTGCAGTTGGCTGACTGTATTTGGTTGATGGAACCGGGAAAACTGAGTGTGGGCAGTCCCCGTCAGTTGGCTGACGATGGGGTTTTGAGCCGATTCATAGAACATAAGGGCATCCAATTCAATGCCCAGACACTAACCATACGAGTAACAGAATGATTGACGGACACGGAGACGATATCTATCGCTATGACGCGGACATGGTGCGACTGAATTTCAGTTCGAACATCTACCAGCAGGCTGACCATTCTGCATTGAAGGCTCATCTTGCCGATAATCTCCATCTCCTCAATAACTACCCGGAGCCACAGCCCCGTTCACTGGAGAAACTCATCGCTTTGGAGTTGGGCATCTCGCCCGAGGCCGTGATGGTAACGAACGGTGCCACAGAGGCTATCTACCTCATCGCCCAGATGTTGCACCATAGTGCTTCCATCATCCCACAACCTACGTTCAGCGAGTATGCTGATGCCTGTCGTAACAACCATCATATCATCTCGTATGAGAATGCCGACGATCTCACCTCCCTGCCCAGTGACCGTGTCTATTGGAT
This sequence comes from uncultured Prevotellaceae bacterium, assembly GCA_902779745.1. Taxonomy (GTDB): domain Bacteria; phylum Bacteroidota; class Bacteroidia; order Bacteroidales; family Bacteroidaceae; genus Prevotella. Next base: position 653 of record CACZCT010000042.1, on the reverse strand, counting down.
CTGTAATCCCAATAATCCGACGGGTAATGTGATGACGAAAGGCATCGTCGAGTATATTGTACGTCGTTCGCCTCGTTATACATTTGTCGTCGACCAGTCGTACGAGGGATATACACTGGAACCCCTCATTGAACCCAGGGAAGTGCAGGACTGTCATAACCTGTTGGTGCTCCATTCTTTCAGTAAGCGGTTCTCCGTGCCTGGCTTGCGGTTAGGTTATGTCACAGGCAGTCCTTCCACGATTCAGATATTACGTAGTCTACAGCATCCGTGGGCTGTCAGTGCCCTTGCCATAGAGGCAGGTAAGTTCCTCTTGAAACGGACAGAACCGGTCATCCCTGACCTGGCTTCTTATCTGGAGGAGACAGAGCGGCTGCGTACCAACTTACGGAAGATTGACGGAATCCGTGTCTTTGAGACTAAAACGAACTTCATGCTCTGTGAGATAGAGCAATCGACGAGTACGGACCTCAAGTTCTACCTAATTCATGAGCATGGCATCCTGATTCGCGACTGTCAGAACTTCATGGGTCTTTCCAACCATTTCTTCCGTGTGGCAACACAACGACCAGAAGAGAATGATGTCTTGATTGACGCCATTCGCCAGTATTTCAAACAACTTTCTGAGAAAGAGGCTTAGAACCAGTGCATCA
>CACZCT010000041.1 GCA_902779745.1 uncultured Prevotellaceae bacterium | reverse complement strand
TGATGAGGCAGGTAAGATTGACTTCGCAGATAAGAGCGTTACAGAGAATACTCGTGTATCATATCCTATCAATCACATTGAGAAGATTGCCCAGAAGGTGAATAAGAAGAGTGCTGGTCCAGAGGCTAAGAATGTGATCTTCCTGAGTGCTGATGCATTTGGAGTACTGCCTCCAGTATCTATCCTGACTCCTGAGCAGACAAAATACTACTTCCTCTCTGGTTTCACTGCTAAGTTGGCAGGAACAGAGCGTGGTATCACAGAGCCTACTCCTACTTTCTCTGCTTGCTTCGGCCAGGCATTCCTCGAGCTGCATCCTACTAAGTATGCTGAGGAACTGGTGAAGAAGATGGAGAAGAGCGGTGCTAAGGCATATCTCGTCAACACTGGTTGGAATGGAACAGGTAAGCGTATCTCTATGGAACAGGTAAGCGTATCTCTATCAAGGATACACGTGGTATCATCGATGCCATCCTTGGTGGTGCTATCCTGAAGGCTCCTACGAAGAAGATTCCTTACTTCGACTTCGAGGTTCCCACAGAACTTGAGGGCGTAGCTACCAACATCCTCGATCCTCGTGACACCTATGCTGATGCAGCAGAGTGGAACAAGAAGGCTGAGGATCTGGCTGCCCGCTTTATCAAGAACTTCAAGAAGTACGAAGGCAACGAGGCAGGTAAGGCACTTGTAGCTGCTGGTCCGAAACTTTAAGGTAAGAGTGAATAGTGAATAATTTGCTACCGCTATTATAGAGATTGGCCGCACCGAAAGGTGTGGCCAATCTTTTTGATGCAAGTCAATAAAACGGGAAGGCAGCAGCAAATTTTTCACTTTTCACTATTCACTCTTCACTTTTTCCGTATCTTTGCACCCGTAATCGAGACGATTATAGTTATTCATTAGGTTAGTAGTTAATAGATTTAAGGTAAAGATTATGTTATTAGATTTTCAAACAACGGCACTGTTGGTATCTGTTGTAATTGCGACAGTTCTGAGTGTAATCACTTTGATAAATACCAATATCCGTTAGGAAGGAGCGCGGAGTGAGAGATTCATACCGCACTCTTTTTTTGTTTACAAAATCTAAAATATAGGCTATTATCATATAATTAACTTAATAAAAGACAGAAAAATGTCGCAATTTGCGGAATTGTGAGTAAATTTGCACCCAAAATTGAATTTTGATCAAAATGACAAAACAAATAAAGGTCTTATGTGGGATGCTGACTGTAGTATTACTGATGGCATCATGCATGAAGTCAAAGGATAATGAATCCGGCACTTTATACAATGATACTGCTATTACAGCATTCTCTTTGGGAACGTTGAACAGGTATCTTCATACCATTTCTTCCACAGGAGAAGATTCTATATATAAAGTGACGGTAACCGGCAGTGACTATAAGTTCAGTATCGATCAGGAAAACCACCGTATTTTCAATGCCGATTCCCTGCCCGTAGGTACCGATGTCAAGCATGTCGTCTGTTCTGTCGCCTCCCTTAACAACGGTACGGTGTTTTATAAAAGTCTGGTAAGCGATACCATATACTATCATAGTTCTACAGACAGCATTGATTTCTCCTCTCCCCGTCAGTTCCTGGTGTTTGCCAGCAACGGTAATGACCATGAGGAGTATACCATAGAGGTGAATGTTCATCAGGAAGAGGGCGAGCAGTTTATCTGGATGCGTCATGCCGACAATGCCGATATCGCAGCCTTGGAGAAGATGAAGGCAGTGACCATTGACGACCGTCTTTACGTCTATGGTGTCAAGGCAGGTAAGACTCTGGGCTATACCACCACAGACGGTGAGTCATGGACAGCCCTTACTGAGTTGGACGACGAGAATGCCTATCGTAATCTCTTCACCCTCAAAGGAGACCTGTTCACCCTTGTCAACGGAGCTTTGAAAAGATCCAAAGACGGTATCACCTGGGATTTCATGATGGATGCCGCACCTGTCAAGCAGTTGATTGCCACCAGTAAGATAGAGCTTTATGGTCTATCGGAAGACGGAAAGATACTGATTTCCAGAGTCGGAGACCCCTGGGAGGAAGATCTTCTCGACTCAGATGCTGCATGGTTGCCCACGGAAGAATTAGCCGCTGTCTGTTTTCCTGTGAAAGTGACCTACTATGCAGATTACATCATATTAGCCGGTATCTCTTCCGCTTTTGCGGATACCGATGCCGTATGGCGTAAGATTGTGGAGTATGACCTGCAGGGGCTGGAAGACAAATGGATATATATGGACCGTACTGACCATAACCGCTTTGCCCTTCCTCAGTTGAAAGATCTGGTGATGATGGTCTATGATGACGGTATCCTGGCATGGGGTGTCAAAGACGGTGACTTCTCACCAATCTACCAGAGTCGTGACAATGGCTTGATCTGGAAGGAACAATCGACTTACAAGCTTCCTATTGACTTCAATGGCAGCACCTTGTCATTTACTGCTGCTACCGACGGCAGTGAGATTTGGCTTGTCAGTGGTGAGAGTGGAGAAGTATGGCAAGGTCATCTGAACCGTCTTGCCTGGAAAAAGAAAGAATAAGAATGATGTTGAGAAAGACCCTCTTATCCGTTTTCCTGACCATCTTCACGGTCTCGCTCAGTGCTCAGGAAGCTCCTGAATACCGCGCTGAGGTAGGAGGAGGAATAGGTCTTGTCGCCTATCAAGGTGATTTCAACGGGAATCTTTTCAAGAATATGCAGCCGATGTTCACCTTGCTGGGACGTTATAAGTTCAACCCACGTATGGCTCTTGCCCTGAACGTGAGTTATGGCAAGATCAAAGGCTCCTCCAAGAATGTGGAGACATTCTATCCCGACCTGCCGGAGATTGACTTTAACCATGGTCTTGTGGACGTAGGGGTAAGATATGAGTATAATTTCTGGCCTTATGGTACAGGAAGGGAATATCGTGGGGCACGACGTATTACACCTTATATATATATAGGACTGGGTGCTACGTTTGTGAAACCCGAGAAGACAGAAATCGCCCTCAACCTGCCTATCGGCGCAGGTGTGAAATATAAGTTAGGGGAGCGTCTGAACTTAGCCCTTGAATGGACGATGCACTTCACAACGAGTGATTTGCTGGACGGTGTGGAGGATCCTTATGGTATCAAAAGCAGCGGTTTTTTCAAGAACACCGACTGTTATAGCCATCTGCGCCTGTCGCTGACTTATGATTTATGGGCAAAATGCAAGACCTGTCATAATGATAGGGACTAAAAAGGTAAAAAAGTAAAAAAGATATATGACAACTTCGTTAGATATGACACGAATCCCACGACACATTGCCATCATCATGGACGGCAATGGACGATGGGCGATGGATCGTGGACTGGATCGTACTTTTGGCCACAAGGCAGGGCTCGACAATCTGGAGAACATCACTACCCTTTGTTCCAACTTAGGGGTGAAGTACCTGACGGTTTATGCCTTCTCCATAGAGAACTTCAACAGGCCCGCCTATGAGGTGGAGGCGCTGATGGGACTGGTACTCAGTTTCATCAAGATGGATTTGTTCCATAACAATAATGTGAGTTTCCATGTGGTGGGCGATCGTGACCGCCTTCCCAAGAGCGTACAGGACAAGTTGCGCTCGATGGAGGAGGAGACAGCAATGTACGACGGCATGGCGATGACGATTGCTATGAGCTATTCATCCAAACAGGAACTGGTGAACGCCTCCAAAATCATTGCGCGTAAGGTGCAGAGCGGTGAGATGAGTGTTGACGATATCAGCGAGGAAACCATCAGTCAGCACCTGTGGACAGCATGGATGCCTGATCCTGATTTGCTCATCCGTACTGGTGGTGAGGTCCGTATCTCCAATTACCTGCTATGGCAATGTGCCTATTCAGAGTTCTACTTCTGCGATACCTACTGGCCCGACTTCGACGAGGAGACACTCCACAAAGCGATTGCCAGTTATCAGAATCGTCAGCGCCGTTTCGGTAAGACAGAAGCACAGGTGGAAGAAGAAGTGAAAAGTGAAAAGTGAATAATTTGCTACCACAATATGGAATGTAAGATAAATAAAGCGAAAGGAACGAGTCGTTTATGGAATGTGGCGATGCTGACGGCATTCTTCACTTTTCACTTTTCACTCTTCACTTTTGCACAAGATGTCATCGTCAACCCAGAAATCTCATATGCCGGTACGCCAAGGACTTGTGAAATTGGCGGTATATCTGTCAAGGGAGTAGAAGGGTATGAGGACTATGTACTGATTGGATTGTCTGGACTCTCCGTGGGACAGATCATCACGATTCCTGGTACGGAGATTACCGATGCCGTCAAACGCTATTGGCGTCATGGCCTATTCTCCCGTGTGTCTATCACGGCAGACTCCATTGTCGGCTCCAAGGCATATTTGTGTATCAATCTCGCCACACGTCCCCGTGTCAGCAGAATCAACTATAACGGTATCAAGAAGTCGGAGCGTGAGGATATGGAGGCCAAACTCGGTATCATGCGAGGCAGCCAGATTACCCCCAACATGATAGACCGTGCCAAGATTCTCGCCAAACGTTATTTTGATGAAAAGGGCTTTAAGAATGCTGAGATAGAGATTGTGCAGCGTGATGATGTGACAGATAAGAACATGGTCATCCTGGATGTCAATATCGACAAGAAAGACAAGATGAAGGTGCATCGCATTATCTTTGAGGGAAACAAACAACTTTCTTCCAGTAAGATCAAGGGTAACCTGTTCAAGAAGGGTGCCTTTGGTAAGATTAACGAGGCAGGTAAGTTTAGTAACCTCTTCAAGGCAAAGAAGTTTACGCCTGAGCGTTATGAGGATGCTAAGAAAGAACTAATTGAGAAATACAACGAACTGGGTTATCGTGATGCGGTCATCCTGGAGGATTCCGTATGGAACAATGACGAGAAGCATGTCAATGTCTATGTGAAAGTTGACGAGGGACAGCGCTATTTCCTCCGTAACATCACATGGGTCGGCAATACTGTGGTGACATCCGACTATCTGAATGCCGTATTAGGCATGAGGAAGGGTGATGTCTACAACCAGAAACTGATGAAGAAGCGTCTGTCGGAGGATGAGGATGCTGTGGGAAACTACTATTGGAACAACGGTTACCTCTTCTACAACCTCGACCCGACAGAAGTGAATATCGTGGGCGACTCCATCGACTTGGAGATGCGTATCCAAGAAGGAACACAGGCACACATCAATAATGTACGTATCTATGGTAACGACCGTCTGTACGAGGAGGTTGTCCGCCGTGAACTGCGTACAAAGCCTGGTGACTTGTTCTCTAAGGAGGCCATCCAGCGTTCGGCACGCGAGATCGCCTCTATGGGTTATTTCGACCCTGAGAAGGTGAATCCTGACATTAAACCTAACTATGAGGATGGTACGGTGGATATTAACTGGGAACTAGAGCAGAAATCTAATGACCAGTTGGAGTTCTCCCTTGGTTGGGGACAGACGGGTATCATCGGACGTGTTGGTATCAAGTTGAATAACTTCTCCATGCGCAACCTCTTCGGTAAGAACAAGATGCACCGTGGTATCATGCCTATTGGTGACGGTGAGCAGTTGTCGCTGTCCTTACAGACCAACGGTCGTTACTATAGTTCCATCTCTGCGGGCTATAGCACGGGATGGTTTGGCGGAAAACGCCCGAACGCGCTGAATGTCAGTGCATTCTTTTCTAAACAGACGGATATTTCAAGCAGTTACCGTAACAACAACCTCTATAATAACTACTGGAACTATATGTCGGGTTACGGTACGACGGGTTATGGCTATAACTATGATGCCATGCTTGATGACGACAAGTATATTAAGATGTTCGGTGCCACGATCGGATGGGGTAAGCGTTTACGCTGGCCTGACGACTATTTCCAGTTGTCTGTCCAGTTGTCATATACCCGTTATATGCTGCGTGACTGGAACTACTTCATTATTAGCAATGGTAACTGTAACAACATCAACCTGGGTGTGATCCTCTCACGTACCTCTACTGACAACCAACTCTTCCCGCGTCGTGGTTCTGAGTTCATGGCATCCGTCACCCTGACTCCGCCCTGGTCAGCCTTCGACAACAAGGACTATGAGCATCTTGCCACCGACCGTACCTCTGCTACCTTTGAGAAAGAACAGCAGGACAAGTACCGTTGGATTGAGTATCATAAGTGGAAGTTCAAGACACGTACCTTCACTGCCCTGACTAACGGACAGAAATGTCTGGTACTCATGACCCGTGTGGAGTTTGGTCTGCTGGGCTCTTATAACAAGTATAAGAAGTCTCCGTTTGAGACCTTCTATGTCGGAGGAGACGGTATGAGCGGCTACTCTACAGGCTATGCTGAGGAGACGATAGGCTTGCGTGGTTATGACAACGGTTCGATTTCCAATACCGCTGCTTATAAAGCAGGTACAAGTGCCTACTATAACGCCTATGCCTACGACCGTTTCACGCTGGAGCTCCGTTATCCGCTCATGTTGGGTAACACCACTATCTATGGATTGGCCTTCCTGGAAGGCGGTAATGCCTGGGTTGAAACAAAGAACTTCAATCCCTTTGACATGAAACGTTCCGCTGGTGCTGGTCTCCGTATCTTCCTGCCTATGGTTGGCCTGATGGGTATCGACTGGGCATACGGTTTCGATAAGGTGATCAGTGGAAACACTTACAAGAAGGGTGGAAGTCAGTTCCACTTCATCCTTGGTCAGGAATTTTAAACGAATCTGTTGTAAGAACGTCATAATGATATAATGTCATAACGAAATAACGATGAAAAAGATCTTAACACTAATCGTTCTGATTGCTTCGGCAATGTCAATGCAGGCGCAGAAGTTTGCATTACTGGACATGGACTATATCCTGAAGAACATCCCTGCCTATGAGCGCGCCAACGAACAGTTGTCGCAGGTCTCCAAGAAGTGGCAGGCAGAGGTGGAGGCACTTCAGACAGAGGCGCAGACCATGTATAAGGACTATCAGAAAGAAGTTGTCTTCCTCTCCCAGGAACAGAAGAAGGCACGTCAGGATGCTATCATGGAGAAAGAGCGCGAAGCTTCCGAGTTAAAGAAGAAATATTTCGGTCCTGAGGGTGAGCTTTTCAAGAAGCGCACTGCCTTGATGACACCTATCCAGGAGGAGATTTATAATGCTGTCAGTGAGATTGCTGATTTACGCGGCTACCAGTTGATACTTGACCGTGCCAGCGACAGCGGTATCATTTTCGGATCACCGAAAGTGGATATCTCCAGTGAGGTACTTAGTCGTCTCGGCTATAGTAACTAAAACATCTAGAATATCTAGATTATCTAGAAAACCTAGAATAATTTAATAACGACAATAAAAAAGAAAAGAAAAAATGAAAAAGATGATTCTTTGCGCATTTTGCGCAATCTGCGGTTTCACCACCGCCAATGCACAGAAATTCGGTCATGTGAATGCCCAGGAGATTATCCAAGCTATGCCTGAGTTCACGAAGGCACGTGCAGACATTGAGGCACTGACCAAGACCTACGAAGCTGATTTGAAGAGTATGCAGGATGAACTACAGAAGAAGGCTGAGGCTTACGAGAAGGAGCAGGCTACTCTGCCCGCTAACATCAAGGAGCGTCGTGAGAAAGAACTTCAGGATATGTATCAGAAGATTCAGCAGACCTATCAGGACAACCAGCAGGCTCTTGCCAAAGAGCAGGCAGAGAAGATGCAGGTGATCCAAACCAAGGTGATTGACGCTATCAAGCAAGTCGGTCAGGCTGGTGGCTATGTCTACATCATGGATATCGCCGGTGGTGTTCCCTATATCAGTACTACCCTCTCCACTGATGTTACCGCTCAGGTAAAGGCAAAGTTGGGCTTGAAGTAAACACATAAACAAAGACCATATGAAGCGGTTTTTAGTCATATTATTAACCGTCATCTCTCTTTCAGCATCGGCGCAGACTACTGCACCGGTGCTGAAATTCGGCTTTCTAAGCTATGACACCGTCCTTCGCTCGATGTCAGACTATGCAATTGTTGAGGCACAGATGACGCAACTCCGTAGTCAGTATGCCGCAGAACAGAAAAGGGTGGAAGATGAGTTTAACAAGAAATATGAGGAGTTCCTCGACGGACAGCGTGAATTTCCTCAGACCATCCTGCAGAAGCGACAGAGCGAACTCCAGGAGTTGCTTGACAAGAACATCGCCTTCAAAAAGGAAAGCCAGCGCCTGATGGCAGAAGCCGAGCATGAGGCAATGGCACCGTTGAAGGCCCGTCTGTCAAGTGCTCTGGCAAAAGTGGGCGTAGAACGTGGACTTGCCTTCATCGTCGATACAGACCAGCAGTCGCTGGTATGGATGAACATGACGATGGGCGAGGATGTGACAGAACTTGTCCAGAATGCATTGAGATGACGCTACCAGGTAAACCAGGACCCATCGGTATCTTCGACAGCGGTTATGGTGGACTGACCATCCTGCATGGTATCCGCCAACTGCTTCCCCAGTATGATTATCTGTATCTGGGTGATAATGCCCGCGCCCCTTACGGCACCCGTTCCTTCGATGTCGTCTATGAGTTTACCCGTCAGGCTGTCGTCAGGCTTTTTGAAATGGGCTGTCATCTTGTTATCTTAGGATGTAATACTGCTTCGGCAAAGGCGTTGCGTACCATTCAACAGCACGACCTTCCCAACCTTGACCCCCAGCGTCGCGTCTTGGGTATCATCCGTCCTACGGCAGAGGTCATCGGTTCCCTCACCCATTCTCGCCATGTCGGTATCTTTGCGACAGAGGGAACGATCAGGAGTGAGTCGTATAATCTGGAGATTCATAAGTTCTATCCCGACATACAGGTCAGTGGTGTCGCTTGCCCCTTCTGGGTTCCCTTGGTAGAATATAACGAAGCGGACTCGCCAGGTGCTGACTATTTCGTGAAGAAGCGCATCGACCAGATTCTCCGTATGGACCCGGAGATTGACACCATCATCTTAGGCTGTACCCATTATCCCTTATTGCTGCCTAAGATTCATAAATATATTCCACGTGGCATCCGCATCATCTCCCAAGGCGAGTATGTCGCTGAGGCCCTCCAAAAGTATTTCCTGCGTCATCCTGACGTGGAACAGCGTTGCACCCAGGGCGGTGACGTCCATTACCTCACCACCGAGAATCCTGAGAAATTCAAGGAGCAGGCGCAGCTCTTCCTTCATGAGAGGTCCGTGGAAGTAGAGAATATCACGTTGGGGTAAGCTTCTCTTTCTGCTCTGTAAGATCTTAAAAAAATACGAGATGAAAAAGATAATGATGATATTGGCCTTAGTGCTGATGTTCGGCACGGTGAGTGCTGAGGAGCAGAAGCATGAGCAAGCCCGTCGAAGAGCCAAGGTGGCCGTCGTGTTGAGTGGCGGCGGCGCAAAGGGTATGGCGCACATCGGAGTGCTGAAGGTGCTGGAACGGGCAGGCATTCCCATCGACATCATTACCGGCACGTCTATGGGCAGCATTGTTGGCGGTCTCTATGCCATCGGCTATAATGCGAACTCGCTCGACTCGATGGCAAGGGCACAGGACTGGAACTACGTCATTAGCGACAAGGAAGACCTGAGCAACCAGAGTCTCAGCGACCGCAAGAAACAGAACACCTACCTCTTCACCACCAGCATGACCTTCGGCAAGCGTGACCAGGATGCAGGGGGGGGTCATCAAAGGCAAGAACCTGGCTGAATTGTTCCAACTTCTCTGTACGGGCCTATACCGACTCTCTCAATTTCACCAAGGACCTGCGTATTCCTTTTGCCTGTGTGTCGACGGACATCATCACCAATACCGAAGTCGTGTTCCACAGCGGGAGATTGCCACAGGCCATGCGGGCTTCTATGGCCATCCCTGCCGTCTTCTCGCCGGTAAGGATCGGTGACAAGGTGCTGGTTGACGGCTGTCTGCTCAACAACTACCCGGCTGATGTCGCCCGTGAGATGGGGGCTGACATTATCATCGGCATCACCTTGTCAGGCAAGACAAAGACTGCTGAGGACATTAAGGGTACGATGAGCGTCATCAGTCAGATTATTGACAACAACACAAATAACAAATATGAGGAGAACATCGCTATCACCGACCTGCATATGAACGTCGACCCTCGCGACTTTGGTGCTGCCAGTTTCTCGGCGGATGCCATTGACTCGCTCGTGCGTTATGGAGAGGAGGAGGCCATGCGCCACTGGGACGACATCATCGCCCTGAAGAAGCGCATCGGCATCGACGAGTCGTTCCGTCCCACGATATTCCATCCACTGTGGCCGAAGGTGATGACCGAGAAGCAGCGTGTCACTGCCTATAAGTTCGAGAACATGACAACGCAGGACGAGAGTTTCCTCCGTCAGAAGTTCCACCTGCACGATGCCAGGCAGGACAGCATTGACGCGAAACTGGAGCAGGAGATTACTACGTCGATGCGTGTCGACCTGTTCTATCAGACAGCCAAATGCAGACGGGTGCCACTTCAACTTACAACTAGGACTGCGCTGGGACTATTTGCACTACCGCAACAAACTCGGCTCAGCAGAGGCAACACGGTTGTACCTCGACAACGAACATTTCTATAGCTACCGTGCCCGAGTGAACTATAATAGCGAGGACAACTGGTACTTCCCCACACGTGGGGCACGTTTCAAGGTCGAATATGCCTATGTGACCAATAACTTTGCGAAACTCGACGTACGTACGGAAGACGGCAGTAAGACGGACAAAACGCAGGGCATGAGCGATGTCAGTGCCATTTGGCGTATGTCATTCTCCTTTGGCAAATATTTCACGCTCCAACCTATGCTCTACGGACGTTTGCTCTTCGGCACCGTCGTTCCTTATATCTTCAGCAATACCATTGGTGGTGACTGGTTCGGTCATTACGTCGAGCAGCAAATGCCCTTCGCCGGTATCGGCAACATGGAGTACATGGACCACCAGTTCGTGGCAGCACAACTTCAGGCGCAGCAGCGTATCGGAACCCTGAGCCACAGGACCTTGCTTGGTATCCAGGCTGCCTACTACTACAACACGATGTTCGGTCCCCTCGGTGCTACCTTCGGCTACAGCAACCGCACCAAGAAGCCGTACTTCTACCTGAACCTCGGGTATGAATTCTAAACTACGGATGATACGGATACAAATACACAAATATAATACAGGACTAGAATGTAATTGAGAAAAAATATTAATTTTCCTTTTGTATTTCACGCATATAATTGTATCTTTGCACAAAAATAAACTAGTTAAGATGAAGAAGATAAGTATTATTGCCTTGTTATGGTGCATAACCGTCAATATGATGGCACAGAATTTCCCAGTGGGCATTGTCAGTGTACAGGACACTGTGAAGGGCTTCCAGTTGGGTATCATCTCGTCAGTGAATCCTGACGGTGGTAAAGGAGTGCAGTTGTCAGGATTCTCCAACACGTCGGCACATACCTTTAACGGTCTGCAGCTGAGTGGTATCAGCAACATTACGGGCGGCATGAACCGCGGTGTACAGCTGTCGGCCATCATGAACGTCTCATCTTCCATGATGCGTGGCTTACAATTGGGAGCCGTCAACTATTCCGACTCGCTGAACGGTGCACAGATTGGTGTGTTCAATATTGCCCGCAAGCGTCCGAAGGGTTGGCAGGTAGGACTGATCAACGTGTCGTATGACAGCATCGGCCATAAGATCGGTCTGGTGAACGTCAACCCGATGACCACTATAGACTTGATGCTGTATGGAGGAACTTCTACCAAGGTGAATTTCGCTGCCCGCTTCCGCAACAAGAGCACATACAGCATCCTCGGTGTGGGTACCCATTTCATGGGACTCGACAGCAAGTTCTCGGGAGCCGTTTTCTACCGTTTGGGACAGTATTTCCAGTTGTCCCCGAAATGGAGCCTGAGCGGTGATATCGGCTACTACCATGTGGAGACCTTCAAGAAGAACTCGGACGAAGGTCCTGAGCGTCTGTACTCCCTCCAGGCCCGTCTTAATGCTGACTTCCAGTTCAGCAAACGCTTCGGTGCCTTTGCCACGGTGGGCTGGGGACTCACCCGCTACTATAACCGTAACGAGACCTACCGCAACCGTCCGTTGTTCGAAATGGGTCTGACCTACCGCACTCTTCGCAACCAGCATGACACCTGGAAACGGGCATGGGAGGAAAAACGCAATGCGCTGGTATTCAACGATTCCACGATGGCACTGCCCGTGAAAAAACACTACTGGCGGGCTGCTGCCGAGGTGACGGGTATCAACGTGGGTGTACAGCTCTTCGACCGTTGGGCGCTGAAGTCGGACTTCGCACAGACCACCCTGAACAGCATCTGGCATAACTTTGAGACCGGTTTTGTCTGGGACAACGACCTCTTCACCACCAATATGTTTGCCCATCCCTATCACGGCAACCTCTATTTCAATGCGGCACGTACCAACGGACTCACCTTCTGGGAGTCGGCACCCTACGCCCTGGGCGGCTCGCTGATGTGGGAGTTCTTCGGTGAGACAGAACCGCCTGCCATCAACGATATCTTCGCCACCACCTGTGGCGGTATGGCTATCGGTGAGATGACCCACCGCCTGAGCCGTACCATACTCGACGACCGCGACCGCGGCTTCCGCCGTTTCCTGCGTGAGGCTGCCGCCACCATCGTCAACCCCATCCAGGGACTGCACCGTATCATCAGCGGTGATGCCTGGCGCGTACGTAACGATCACTACCGCTACCATGACTTCCAGGAGATTCCCGTTGACGTGGCCTTCTCTGTCGGTTGGCGTTACCTGGCAGACGACGGGGCCTTGTTCCGTGGCGTCCATGCTCCCTATGTCAACTTCGCCCTGAATTACGGCACGTCCGTCGACGGTGAGCAACATACCAAACCCTACGACTTCTTCGACCTGGATGCCACCATCAGTTTCGGCGGCGGACAGCCGGCGGTCAACAACATCAGCATCCTCGGTCGTCTGTGGAGTACACCTATCCTTGACAAGAAGGACATGGCGGGTGAGTTCGGTATCTACCAGCACTACAACTACTATGATTCCAAGCCCATCAAGGACGGCTCCGATCTGACACCGTACCGTATCAGCGAGGCTGCAGGCTTCGGTCCCGGCGTTATTCTCTCACTGCCTCACAAGGGAGCACTGTCAAGACTGGAACAGCGCGTCTTCCTCAGCGGCATCCTGCTGGGCGGTACGAAGAGCGACTACTTCAACGTCATCGAGCGCGACTATAACATGGGTATGGGATTCAGCCTCAAGTCGAAGACCCAGCTCGAATTCGGAAAGTTCGGCCGCTTCATCCTCCATGCCAAGTATTTCCGCCTCTATACCTGGAAAGGCTATGAGGACTATAGTCCCGAGGAACTGCAGGAGTTTGCCGACGGTACCAGAGACCTGCACTACCTGAACGTCCAGGGTGACAAGAGTAATGCCGCACTGTTTATTCTCTACCCCACTCTCGAGATCCATATCGCCAAACAGTGGTCCATCTGTTTATCGGGTGCCTACTACTCACGCCGTACATACTATAAGTATCATGACACGGTACATGCCAAGACCTTTGAGACCAAGTTGGGAGTGACCTGTAGGCTATAAAGGGAAAGTGAAGAGTGGAAAGTGAATACGTGATGAGAGGAATAATGCTTTGTGTCTTTGTGGCTCTGTGTTCCATTACGTCACAGGCACAGACGGACACTGCCGACAGTGTAAAAAGCGATACCATCCCCCATAAGGAGAGTTTGCTGAAACGCATGGACGACAAACTCAGTGCCCGCTACTACCATTCCAAGTACGACACGAACTATGTCGTCAGACCCAAGGAAAAATGGCTGCTGCGACTCATGGCGAATCAGGCGGCTAACTATATCCATGCCAAGGGCACGGTGAATGATGTATGGTCCAAATATGACCTGCATACCAAGCGTAACACGACTTTCAGTTTTGAAGTCAACTATTGTGATATCGCCGTTTCACTGTCTCTCAACCCTGCCAAGATAAGCGGTTCCTCTAACAGAGACTACGAGTTTAATTTCGAATATCACGGAAACTGGCTTAGTTTCAACCTTAACTACCAGAGGACGAATTCGTGGACAGGCGACATCGACCTGAAAGATATCCATCATATGGAGGAAGATGCCTTAAACATGAAAGTTTTTTCGCTGACGGCATACTATACTTTTAACCACCGCCGTTTCTCCTTTCCTGCTGCCTTCTATCAGAACTACAGACAACTGCGCTCCGCCGGCTCATGGCTCGCAGGTCTTGCTTTTCAAAGTGGCTGCATCAGGACAACAGATGAGTTGAAGAAAAGGAATCCACAGGCACCTGAAGTACATATCGATGCCGCTCATGTCGGTATTGGCGGAGGCTATGGCTATAACCTCGTACTCGGCAAGCACTCGCAATGGCTGTTGCACCTTTCCATCCTGCCTACCATTGTCGTCTATAACCACAACGAACTTACCGTTAATGATACGCAGCTGTCCGCCAAACATATGCGTTTCAATATGATATTCAACGAGCGTGCCGCTGTCGTATACCATTTCTCACCGCGTTACTTCGTAGGGACCACCTTCATAATGGACAATACTGTTTTCGATGATAAAGCAGTCGTCGTCAACCAGAACAGATGGTTTGCACGTGCCTTCGTCGGTGTTCGTTTATAAGGGACTAGACCCCTCTTTCTGCCCAGTCGCCCCTGTCGAGGTTGCGATAGCCGATGGCCTCGGCGATGTGCAGGGACTGTACATTCTCACTGTCGGCAAGGTCGGCAATGGTTCGTGCCACCTTGAGGATGCGGCTATAGGCACGGGCAGAGAGTTTCAGACGTTCCATCGCCATACGCAGCATCTCTAGGGAGTCGGCATCGGGCTCGGCAAACTCATGAAGCATTTTCTCGCTCATCATTGCATTACAGTGGATGCCCTTGAACGACTTGAAACGCTCCTCCTGAATCTTACGGGCCTTGATGACACGTTCGCGGATGGTGGCAGACGGCTCACCCGGCTGCATCTTCGAGAGTTCTGCGAAGGGCACTGCCTGTATCTCACAATGGATGTCGATACGATCCAACAAAGGACCGCTGATTTTGTTCATATACCGCTGTATCTGTCCTGGGGTACAGGCACAGGAATGGGTCGGGTCGCCATAGTAGCCGCAAGGACAGGGATTCATCGAGGCGACAAACATAAACGAACAGGGATACTGTACACTGTATTTCGCACGACTGATGGTGATATGGCGGTCTTCCAACGGTTGGCGCATCACCTCCAGTACTGAACGGCTGAACTCAGGCAGCTCATCACAGAAGAGGACTCCGTTATGTGCAAGACTGATCTCACCGGGTTGCGGATTAGTGCCGCCTCCTACCAAGGCGACCTGCGAAATGGTGTGATGCGGGGCACGGAAGGGACGCTGGGAGATCAGACTGGTGTCGCGTGGCAGTTTGCCTGCCACACTGTGTATCTGCGTCGTCTCCAGGCTCTCACTCAGAGACAGGGGAGGCAGGATACCCGGCAACCGCTTCGCCATCATCGACTTTCCCGAGCCTGGAGGACCGATCATGATGAGGTTATGCCCACCGGCGGCGGCAACTTCCAAGGCACGTTTCACACTCTCCTGTCCACGGACATCTGCGAAGTCGAGTTCAAAAACATCCTGTTGCCCGTAGAATTCCCGACGGGTATCTATCACCATCGGGGCTATGTCAGAATCACCGTTGAAGAATCGGATGACATCCATAAGGGTCTCCATGCCATAGACCTCCACCTGGTTCACCACTGCCGCCTCGCGGATATTCTGCTTGGGTACTATCAGTCCCTTAAAATGGTCGGCACGTGCCTTGATGGCAATAGGTAACGCTCCCCGTATCGGTTGCAGCCTGCCATCGAGTCCCAACTCACCCACCAGCATATATTCCGACAGGTGGTCGCACTCCACCTTCCCGTTAGCCGCCAGGATACCGATGGCAAGGGGAAGGTCATAGCCGCTCCCCTCCTTCTTGATATCCGCTGGTGACAGGTTGATGGTGATGTCCATTACCGGCATCTTGAAACCGTTATTGGTAAGGGCCGCCTTGATACGGTCGTGACTCTCCTTCACTGCCGTGTCGGCAAGTCCGGAGAGATGGAACTGCACACCCCGTGCCATGCTCACCTCTACTTTGACGGTATTCACCTCCAGTCCA
>CACZCT010000040.1 GCA_902779745.1 uncultured Prevotellaceae bacterium | reverse complement strand
CTGATACCGCAACCAATCTCGAAGAAGTAGATGAGTTGACCGATATAATATTCGTTCAGTTTTGGTACACTGATACGGATGTTTGGTACACCGCCGTCAACATGCGCCAGACGAGTACCGAGTTCAGCCATCTTGTTGACCTCGTCAACACGCTTGCCTGCGAGGAAATTCAGACCGTCCAGATTCTCTTCATCCTCAGGGAACAGCAACTTCTTCTCAGGCTCCTCGATAGAGATGACCGTCTCAAAGATGGTGCGCTCACCGTCCTGAATCCACTGCCCCATTGAGTGGAGGTCGGTCGTGAAGTCTACACTGGCGGGGAAGATACCCTTCTTGTCCTTACCCTCAGACTCTCCGTAGAGCTGTTTCCACCACTCACTGACGAAATGCAGTTTAGGCTGATAGTTCACCATAATCTCAATTTTCTTTCCATTGCCATACAAAGCATTACGAACGGCAGCATACTGGGCTGCAGGGTTCTCGTCAAAGGCAACGTCCTTGCCGCATGCCTTCTCCATATCTTGAGCACCCTGTACCAATGCCTTGATGTCAAAACCTGCGCAGGCGATAGGTAGCAGACCCACTGGTGTGAGCACAGAGAAACGACCACCTACATTGTCAGGGATGATGAAACTCTTGTAACCCTCCTTATCGGCGCAGGTACGGGCAGCACCGCGCTTGGCATCTGTTACAGCCACAATCACTTTCTTGGCTTCTTCCTTGCCACGCTGAGCCTCGCACTGCTTTTTCAGTAGACGGAATGTCAGGGCTGTCTCTGTCGTCGTTCCCGATTTCGAGATATTGATGACACCAAACTTCTTACCCTTCAGGTATTCTGTCAGTTCGAACAGATAGTCTTCCCCAATATTGTTACCTGCAAAGAGAATGGTGGGGTTCTTCCCATCTTGAATCAGCCAGCCGAAAGAGTTGCTCAATGCCTCGATGACGGCACGGGCACCTAAATACGAGCCACCGATACCTGCTACGACTACAGCATCGCAGTTGTCGCGCAGAATTTTGGCGGTAGCTTCAATCTCGTCGAGGAAAGCTGGAGTAATCTCTGTGGGGAGATGCAACCATCCTAAGAAATCATTACCAGGGCATGTTCCCTCTTCCAATGCTTGTTGAGCGGCTTTTACTTTAGGCTCGAAAGCCTTTACGGCACCAGCTTCCAAAAAGCATGCTGCCTTTGAGATGTCAAGTTTAATGTTCTTCATAATTGTTTATTATCTAAATGAATCTGTTAGTAGTTTGATTTCTATCTGTGGGGAGATACGCTCGTAGAGAATGTTGTAGACCGCATCGAGAATTGGCATGTTGACATGACAGTGACGGTTGATTTCCTTCATGCATTTGGTTCCGAAATAACCTTCTGCTATCATCTCCATCTCTATCTGTGCCGATTTGACGGAATAGCCTTTGCCAATCATCGTACCAAAGGTGCGGTTACGGGAAAAATTGGAATAACCTGTTACAAGGAGGTCACCGAGGTAAACACTGTCCACGATATTACGCTCAATGGGGTGTACTACCTTTAGGAATCGTGCCATTTCCTGTACAGCATTTGCCATCAGTACAGCCTGGAAGTTGTCCCCGAACTTCAGACCATTACAGATACCGGCAGCAATGGCATAGACATTCTTTAATACAGAGGAATATTCAATACCAATGACATCGGAAGATGTCTTGGTCTTGATAAAGTCACTGGTCATGATATCAGCAAAAGCCTGTGCTTTCTCATGGTCGGCACAGCCTACTGTCAGATAACTGAGTCGTTCTAGGGCGACCTCTTCCGCGTGAGAGGGACCTCCTATGCAGGCAAGATTGTCATAGGGGACATCATACACTTGGTGGAAATACTCAGAGCAGACAAGGTTCTCATCAGGGACGATTCCTTTAATGGCAGTAATGATGAACTTGTCGCGGATGCGGGTTTTCAGTTTCTTCAGATGACTCTTCAGATATGGAGAGGGAGTCACAAACACCAGCGTGTCGTACATCTGTACAATCTTGTTGAGGTCCGAGGAGAAGAATATCTCTTCAGTGTTGAAATGGACACTCATCAGATAGGCTGGGTTGTGCCCCAGGCGCTTGAAGTCCTCTATGCGGTCGTCCCGACGCATATACCATCCGATGTGATGAGTGTGTCCCACCACAATCTTGGCAATGGCAGTAGCCCAACTACCGCCGCCAATGATGGCAATTTTCCCGCAGTCGTACATTTGACAATTGGACTGTTTATAATTTGACTATTTGTTTGCTGCCTCAATCCATTGCTGAACTTCATTTACGCTTGGCTTCTGCAAATCGAGTTTGTATTTCTTGACGATGTCGCCGATTTTCTGTTGGAGCCCCTGAGCCTTCTCTGAGGCAATGTTGGAGATGAGGTTGAAGCCTGCCTTGCGAAGGACAGGTACCCATTCCTCGGGAACACCTATCTCAGCCCATTCGGCAATCGTGCTCTGTGGAATCTTCTTCTCAGGTTTCATCTGGGGGAAGAAGAGCACTTCCTGAATGAAGGTCTTTCCAGTCATCAGCATCACCAAACGGTCAATGCCAATACCAATGCCGCTGGTAGGCGGCATGCCATACTGCAGCGCACGTAGGAAGTCCTGATCGATAATCATCGCCTCATCGTCACCCTTGTCAGCAAGTTTCATCTGTTCAATGAAACGCTCCTCCTGGTCAATGGGGTCATTCAACTCCGAGTAGGCATTGGCAAGTTCCTTACCATTGACCATCAACTCGAAACGCTCTGTCAGTCCAGGCTTTGAACGGTGCATCTTTGTCAGGGGAGACATTTCCACAGGATAGTCAGTAATAAAGGTAGGCTGAATAAAGGTGCCTTCACAGAACTCACCAAAGAGTTCATCGATCAGTTTTCCCTTGCCCATGGTATCGTCCACCTCCATACCTTTTTCCTTGCAGAAGTTACGGATGTCCTCCTCGCTCTTGCCATCACAGTCAAAACCTGTCTTTTCCTTGATAGCATCCAAGATAGGCAAGCGACGATAAGGAGCTTTGAACGATACGATGTTACCGTCAATCTTCCGCTCGGGCTTGCCATTCACGGCAATACAAATCGTTTCGAGTAGCTTCTCTGTGAACGACATCATCCAGTTGTAGTCCTTATACTGGACATAGAGTTCCATACAGGTAAACTCGGGGTTATGGTTACGGTCCATTCCCTCGTTACGGAAGTTCTTGCCAATCTCATAGACACCTTCGAAACCGCCAACAATCAATCGTTTCAGATAAAGTTCTGTGGCAATACGCATATACATGTCCTGGTCGAGCGCATTGAAGTGGGTGATGAAAGGACGTGCGGAAGCACCACCGGCAATCATCTGTAAGGTAGGAGTCTCCACCTCAGTATACCCGGCTTCATCCAAAACTTTCCGGAGTGTCCTGATGACGGTCGCTCTCTGCAGGAAGGTATCCTTGACACCCTCGTTAACTACTAGGTCGACATAGCGTTGGCGATAGCGCAGCTCAGGGTCATCGAACTTGTCGTAAGCAACACCGTCTTTATATTTTACGATGGGAAGTGGCTTCAACGATTTTGATAATAAGGTCAATTCCTGAGCATGGACGGAAATTTCACCGGTCTGCGTACGGAATACAAATCCCTTGACACCAATGAAGTCGCCGATGTCAAGTAAACGCTTAAATACTTTATTGTAAAAGTCTTTGTCTTCTCCAGGACAGAGGTCGTCACGGGAGATATATACTTGGATTCGTCCTTTGCTATCCTGAATCTCCGCAAAACTGGCCTTTCCCATGACACGGCGGCTCATCATACGACCGGCAATACAAACCTGTCTTGGCTCGTCCTCATCGTGGAAGTTGTCACGTATGTCAGTAGAAAATGCGTTTGTCGGATATTCTGCGGCGGGATAGGGATTGATGCCCATCTCGCGTAACTCCTGCAGACTCTCGCGTCTGCCAATCTCTTGTTCACTGAGTTCTAAAACGTTCATATTGTTTTTCTATTATAATATGGTTGCAAAGATAGTGCAAACTGAGTGAAAAACCAAATTTTATTTGAGTTTTTCCATGGTGCAGCCTACTTTCGCTAGATTTTATTCAGCAAAGATACTAAATTTATCTGAGACAACTTCCATTTTATGTTTTTTTTTCATTCATTCTTGTAGCGACGTTAAATAATTGCTAAAAAAACGAACAATATTTGGTTAGGTGGGGATTTCTTTTTATATTTGCCAAATTAATACTAACGCACAAAATGATAGGAAGTAATTTAAAGACTAATGTCATAGGAGTGGATGTCCGTCTTGACAGGACGATTTATGCTATTGTCAATATACGGGGAGAAGTGTTAGCTCGTGATGAGTTTGTGACAGATGACTATCCCAATATCAGTGAATTTATTACCAAACTGGCAGATTCTTTGGTCATCTTAATGGAGGCGAATGGTGGACTTGAGAGCGTTCGTTCCGTGGGTATCAGTGTCCCAAGCGGTAATTTCCGTACGGGTTGTATTGAGAATTCTCCCAATTTTCCATGGAAAGGCATCGTCCCATTGGCAGCGATGTTGCGTGACCGTCTGGGACTGGCTGTTGCTATTGATAATAACGCCAATGTGATGGCGATGGCAGAACATGCCTTTGGTGCTGCTCATGGTTTAAAGGATTTTATCTTGGTGAATTTAGGAAGTGGTATGGGAAGCTGCATATTCAATAAAGGAAAGATATATCAGGGATCGAACGGTTTTGCCGGTGAAGTAGGCCATACCACGTATATCGCCGGAGGACGTCAGTGCGGATGCGGGAAACAGGGCTGTTTAGAGACCTATACGGCTGCAAAGGGTGTTCTTCTGACAGCCACAGAGGTGATGGAGGAATGTGATACCCCCTCTATGATGAGAAAAGTACAGCAGTTAACCACGAAACTGATTATAGAGTTCTGTAATCAAGGTGACGAACTTGCCATAGAGGTCATGCGCCGGACAGGGCATGCTTTAGGGGTTGGTCTTGCCAATTATGCTTCTTTGGTGAATCCTGAGGCTATTATCTTGGCTGGAACGGTCTCTAAGGCGGGCAAGTGGCTGTTGGAACCAGCGGATAAAGCTTTTGAGGAACATATCTTTCATAATATGAAAGGAAAGGTGAAGATATTGACTTCTGTTTGTGATGACAAGGACCTCAACGTGTTGGGTGCCAGTGTTCTTGCTTGGGAAGAAAAGGAATATTCTCTATTTTTATAAATGAAGATAGTTCATGAGTGAAAAGGTCATAAAAAGACATGTGGTAGGTGTTGACGTGGGTACGGAACTTACGACCTACGCTGTTGTAGATATTCAAGGCGGAATACTTGCCAAAGAGAGTCTTCGGACTTCTGATTATCCCAACGTCAATGATTATGTTTCTGTACTTAGTGAGAGAATTGTCGCACTTGTTGAGCAAAATGGCGGTTACGAGAATGTCCGTTCGGTAGGAATGAGTGCCCCGAGTGGTAATTTTGTGACGGGCAGTATGGAGAACGCTGCTAATATGCCATGGAAAGGACATGTTCCGCTTGCTGCTATGTTACGAGATCGTTTGGGACTTGCCGTTGCATTGGGAAATGATGCCCATGTGACGGCTGTTGGCGAGAAAGCTTTCGGTGCTGCCCGCGGCTTACGTAATTTCATCGTGATATCATTCAGTCATGGTGGTTTGGGGAGTTGTCTTTTCATGGAGGGACAGCCTTATTTAGGGACTGACGGTTTTGCTGGAGAGTTAGGACATATCTGTATCAATGAAGACGGACGGCAGTGTAACTGCGGTCATCGCGGTTGCTTGGAAGAATATGCCTCCGCCCGTGGATTGGCGAAGACGGCTCAGGAGATTATCCAGACAACAGGAAAGAGAAGTGTTTTGCAGGATGTTGCAGAGATTACCCCACAAGCCATTGCGGATGCATGTGAGCAAGGTGATGAGGTCGCCCTTGAGACTTTTCAGCAGACAGGTCGTTTTTTAGGGAATGCCTTGGCAACCTATGCGTCGCTGATTGATCCAGAGGCTATTATCCTTACGGGTGATATGACGCTCTTTAGTAAATGGATTATGGATGTATTGGAAGAAACCTTTGAGGAGAATGTCTTCCAGAATCTGAAGGGTAAAGTCAGCATACTTATTTCACCATTGAACAATAGTGAGCGTGATGTGCTGGGTGCCAGTGCCCTTGCCTGGGAAGTAAAAGAGTATTCTTTATTTAAATAAGTAATAACTTATTATTATTCACGTCATGGAAGAGGAAAACATCAAAACAAGAGTAGTAGGGGTTGATATCAGCAACGAACTGACTACTTATGCAATTGTAGACATTCGTGGTAATATCCTTGCGGAGGACTGTTTTGTAACGACAGATTGTGAAGATATCAACAATTTCGTGACAGTCTTGAGTGAAAGAATCATCATGATGGTAGAGGCGAACGGTGGATACGAGACGATTCGCTCAATAGGTATCAGTTGTCCTAGTGCTAGTTCCATCTCAGGAAGTATTGTGAATGCCCCTAATCTGCCATGGAAGGGCGTGATACCTCTTGCCGCCATGATGCGAGACCGATTGGGGCTTGCTGTCGCAGTGGCAAATGATGCACATGTGTCTGCATTAGGGGAACATGCTTTTGGGTCTGCTCATGGTATGAAAGACTTTATCGTCATCAATCTGGGTGTGGGATTAGGCAGTTGTTTCTTTTCCAGGGGGTATGAGCATCTGGGGCATGAAGGCTTTGCCGGTGAGTTCGGACATACCTGTTATGATGTGAATGGACGCGTCTGCGGATGTGGAAAGAAAGGCTGTCTGGAGGCTTATGTTGGAGCGAAAGGTATTATACAGACTGCTCGTGAACTGATGGATGCGTCTGACGATCCTTCTATGATGCGTAGTCTTGAGAAACTGTCTCCTCGTACGATTGCCGAATGTTGTAACAAGGGTGATGAGATGGCGATAGAGGTATATCGTCGTACGGGTCATGTTTTTGGCTTTGGCTTGGCCAATTATGCAAGTATTGTTAATCCACAGGCGATTATTCTAACTGGTGGTATCTCACATGCCGGCAAGTGGTTGGTAGAACCAACCCGGGAAGTCTTTGAGCAGCAAGTATTTGGTAATATGCGTGGCAAGATTAAAATCTTTGTCTCAAAGTTGGATGACAGGGAACGTGATGTGTTAGGTGCCAGTGCCCTTGCATGGGAAGTTCCCGAATATTCACTGTTTAAGTGAAAAGTGAATAGTAAAAAGTGAAAAATGGACGTAGGGAAAATAAACGAAATCATTAATGCCAAGCCCAATTTGAGTACCGCCCTCGGAATGGAGTTTATCTCCACCCCCGAGGACGATACGTGTATGGCACGAATGAAGGTCGATGAACGGAATCGTCAGCCTTTTGGCTTTTTGAGCGGTGGAGCCTCTCTCGCTTTGGCGGAGAATGTCGCAGGGGTAGGCTCCTCAGCCTTATGCCCTGGATGTGCCTGTGTCGGCATTGAGGTCAGCGGCAGTCATGTACAGGCCGTCAGTGAAGGTGATACGGTGACAGCGTATGCCCGATTACAGCATCGAGGCAGTACGCTTCATGTTTGGCATGTGGAGATCAAGAATTCAGCAGAAGAACTGATTTCTACAGTAAGGGTGACGAATTATGTTATCAAAAACCAAAAGTAATTAAGTAAGTATGTCGGCCTTTGCTCTTTTCCGTCTACCGTATGAACAACACTGTACTTTGGTAGAGCAAGTTTCAGGTGACCCGCTTGAACTGGGTTCTTGTACGGAATTGAGTGGAAGGACAGGATTCGTGGTGGCTCCTTTTGATAGTGATAAGCAGTCCCTGTTATTGATACGCCCTGACAGGGTGGCTACTGGGAATCAAGGGGACAGGTTGCATGATTGTGGTTTTCAACCCAATCAGAAACTTGTCCCCTTGATCCCTGCGGATTCTCGGCAAGACTATCAGATTGACTTTGCCAATTTCCATGCCCATTTGGCGAATGGTGATTTCTCCAAATTAGTCTTGTCGAGAAGTCTTTGGATGGGATGTCAGAAGGTTGTATCTCCCATAGAATTATTCTTACAGACATGTGAGCGCTATCCTCGTGTGTTTGTCTGTCTGGTATATACCTCGCAGAGTGGCATGTGGTTAACGGCTACCCCGGAGATCCTGTTGGCTGGCAGTGGAGAGGAATGGCAGACGGTTGCCCTTGCCGGTACGATGCCCTATGAGGATGATGTGCGTTGGAGCGACAAGAATATCCAGGAGCAACGGTATGTGGCAACGTATATCACGGAACAATTGGAGCGGTTCACGTCTGATTTCAAGGAAGAAGGACCGAAGACTATCCGGGCCGGTCATCTGGCTCATCTGCGCAGTGACTTCCATTTCAGATTAGAGGAAAGGAGAATTGGGGAACTCATACAGGCTCTTCATCCTACTCCTGCCGTCTGTGGCTTGCCCAAACAGGAGGCCTTCCGTTTCATCCTGCAGAACGAGCATCACGACCGTCGTTACTATAGTGGCTTTATGGGACCGTTGATGGTGGAGAACAAGACGAGTCTTTTTGTTACGCTGCGTTGTATGGAGATTTTCTCGAACGGTTATCGTTTATATGCTGGCGGTGGTATCCTGAAGGACAGCACGGAGGAACAGGAGTGGCAGGAGACGGAGATAAAGTTAGATACTATGCGTAATATTATTAATAATGTATAGCAATAAGGAGAACGTAAATATATTGACCGCCTTGTTGGTAGTTCATGGCATCCGTCATGCGGTGGTGTGTCCTGGCAGTCGCAATTCACCTATTGTGCATAACCTCAATGAGTGTCCGGATATCCAATGCTGGCCTGTGACGGATGAACGTAGTGCTGGATTCTATGCCTTGGGTTTGGCACTATTAAATGAAGAACCTGTTGCTGTTT
The DNA here is from genome assembly GCA_902779745.1 of uncultured Prevotellaceae bacterium. Lineage (GTDB taxonomy): Bacteria > Bacteroidota > Bacteroidia > Bacteroidales > Bacteroidaceae > Prevotella. The sequence continues at coordinate 20,786 of CACZCT010000040.1, read as the reverse complement.
GTGTCACCAGTGGTACGGCATTGCTCAATCTTGCCCCTGCTGTTGCTGAGGCTTATTACCAGCATGTACCTTTGGTGGTTATTTCTGCTGATCGTCCTCCCCAGTGGATAGATCAGTTAGATGGACAGACACTCCCACAACCTGATGCCTTGGGACATTTCGTGAAGAAGGCTGTTACGTTAATTGAGCCTCATAACGATGAAGGGCATTGGTATTGTAACAGGCTTGTCAATGAAGCCTTGATAGATGTATATGGAAGGGAGAAACAACCTGTTCACATTAATGTGCCAATTTCAGAGCCGTTGTTCCAGTTTGATGTAGCACAATTGCCTATAGAACGTGGAGTAGGGCGTGCACAAGGAAAGGTCAATCATCAGGATATAGCCTTAGGTGATTGGAGTCCTCTTCGTGAATTTTGGCGTGCTAAGCGTCCTATGGTAATTGTAGGACAAAATCGACTCTTTTCGTTGAACGATATTTCTACGTTGTCCAAGCATGCCGTGATATTACATGAGTCTATTGGTTGTCATGAAGGTACTTCACATTTTGATGAGGTACTTTATGCCATGGACAATTCTGATGAATTGCTACCTGATTTTGTTATTTATGGTGGAGGAACGATTGTTAGTAAGCGCCTGAAGTCTTTTTTGCGAAAAGCAAAGAATGCTTACTTCTGGGAGTGTTCCCAAGATGGTCAATTACATGATACCTTTATGAATGTCGATGGTGTCATAGAAGGGAAAATCGATGATGTTTTAGAGTTGTTCAATGATTACTTGGAAGATATATCGTATTATGAAGAGGCTTATGATGAAAAGCTGGGAACACTATCAGATACGTCTGAATTTGTTGCTTGTTGGGAGACTCTTTTGTTAAAAGCGCATACCTTGGCAGATCAGTACGTCCCTGCATATTCTCAAATGGCAGCAGTTAAGCACTTTGAGTATGTTGTAGGATTGTTGGATTGTTCCCCCGCCGTTCATTTTGGAAATAGTTCTGCCGTTCGACTCGCAAATATCTATTCCAAGGGTTTTAATTATTGTAATCGCGGAGTAAATGGCATTGAGGGCTCGTTGTCGACAGCGGCAGGTTTCTCCTGTGTGACGGATGTGAAGGTCTGCTGCGTCATTGGCGACCTCAGCTTCTTCTACGATCAGAATGCATTATGGAATCAGAACCTGCGCGGTAACCTTCGTATTCTGCTGATGAATAACGGCAAGGGCGGTATCTTCAATATGCTGAAAGGCTTGGAGCAGAGTCCTGCCCGTGATAAGTATGTCGCTGCCGAGCACCATACCTCTGCTGCCGGGATATGCCAACAGAACAATGTCGGCTATATGAAGGCGGAGAATATGGAGGAAATGCAGTACGGTATCAACCGTCTGCTTCAGGCAGAGAGTGACCGCCCGATGCTTCTGGAGGTCTTCACGGATGCCGCAGAGGACGAACGGGTATTCAGAGATTATTACAAAGCAATCAAAGATATAAAGATATAATTATGGCACAAAGAGTATGGAAAGAAATCAGGAAGTTTGAAGAGATACTCTTCGAGGAGTATCATGGTATTGCCAAGATAACCATTAACCGTCCTCGTTATCGGAATGCGTTCACGCCCAAGACGACACTGGAGTTGAGTCAGGCTTTTGCCCTCTGCCGTGAGATGCAGAATATCCGTGTGGTGTTGCTGACTGGTGCTGGTGACAAGGCGTTCTGCTCTGGTGGTGATATGCATGTCAAGGGACGTGGCGGTTATGTCGATGACGAGGGCGTTCCCCGTCTGAGCGTGTTGGACGTGCAGATGCAGATTCGTAGGCTCCCCAAACCCGTCATCGCGATGGTTAACGGCTATGCCATCGGCGGCGGCCATGTGTTGCATTTGGTATGCGACCTGACGATAGCCTCCGAGAATGCCATCTTCGGACAAACAGGCCCTAAGGTCGGCTCTTTTGATGCAGGTTTCGGCTCCTCCTACCTCGCCCGTATCGTCGGACAGAAGAAGGCGCGTGAGATATGGTTCCTTTGTCGTCAGTACTCTGCCAAGGAGGCTGAGGAGATGGGTATGGTGAATAAGGTGGTGCCCTTCGAACAGTTGGAGGACGAGTGTGTGGCATGGGCAGAGGAGATGATGGAACGTTCCCCCATCGCCCTGCGTATGATCAAGGCAGGACTGAATGCCGAACTCGACGGACAGGCAGGTATTCAGCAACTGGCTGGTGATGCCACCATGCTTTACTATTTCTTGGATGAGGCACAGGAGGGTGGTAAGGCCTTCTTGGAGAAGCGCAAACCCGACTTCGATCAGTATCCGAAGATTCCGTAATAATTGAAAATTGAAAGTTGAAAATTGATATTGAGGAGCGAGTGCTCCATTTCAAACAGCCGGCAGGGACTTCCCGTGGGGTCTATACCGAGCGGAAGATATGGCTGGTAAAGATGACGGATGGTGATGCCGTCGGGATAGGGGAGTGTGCCCCGTTGCCCAACCTGAGTTGCGACGATATCCCCGAATATGGTGAAAAGTTAAGAGTGAAGGGTGAAGAATTTGCTGCCGCCTATCAACAGGGCGATGCAGCCGTATCGACATTTTTTGAGACGATGCGTGATTATCCCTCCATGCTCTTCGGATTGGAAACAGCTTTATTGAGTTTTAGCAAAACTCAACACTCAACTCCTTTCTCTCGGGGCGAAGTGGGTATCCCCATTAACGGACTGGTATGGATGGGAACCTATGAGGAAATGCAGGAGCGCATTGAACAGAAACTGGCACAGGGCTTCCATTGTGTGAAACTGAAGATCGGTGCCATCGACTTCGAGGCAGAATTGGAACTCATCAAGAAGATCCGTGAGCGCTTCAGTTATCATGACGTGGAGTTGCGTGTGGATGCCAATGGGGCCTTTACATTTGAGGAGGCTTTGTATAAACTCGAACTGCTCTCGCAATACGCCCTGCATTCCATCGAACAACCCATCAAGGCAAAGCAGTGGGCGAACATGGCGGAACTTTGTCGTGAGTCACCCTTACCCATCGCCTTGGATGAGGAACTGATTGGCGTCAACGACCCTGACCAGAAACGGCAGATGCTGAACATTATCCGTCCTCGTTATATTATTCTCAAGCCCTCGTTGCATGGAGGAATGCTGGGTGTCCGTGAGTGGATAGACATTGCCAATGACATGGGTATCGGTTCCTGGATTACTTCTGCTTTGGAGAGTAATGTGGGATTGAATGCCATCGCTCAACTGACAGCAGACATCTATGGTCCTGATATCCGTATGCCCCAAGGTTTGGGCACAGGACAACTCTTTACGGATAATATTCCTATGCCTTTGGAAATACGAGGAGATAAACTATGGACCTCGAAGAATTCTTAGCTGAGTGGCATAACGATAGTCCGATGCTACTGGTGCATACCAGTGGTTCGACAGGTAAACCGAAGCCAATGCTGGTGGAGAAACGACGCATGGAGGCTTCGGCACGGATAACCTGTCAGTTTCTCGGACTGAAAAAAGGTGATATGGCATTGCTGTGTATGCCCCTCGACTATATCGCAGGCAAGATGATGGTGGTACGCTCCTTGGTATGGAGCCTCCAATTGATGTGTTTGGAGCCTTCAAGTCACCCGTTTGGAGCCTCCAAACACCCCGAATGTAACGTCCCCATAGATTTCGCAGCAATGGTACCCATGCAGGTATGGAATTCCCTGCAGGTACCAGAGGAGCGGGAATGTCTGAAGAACATCCGCCACCTCATCATCGGAGGCGGTGCTATCAACGATGAATTGGCGGAAGCATTGAAGGGTTTTCCTAACCAGGTGTGGAGCACCTATGGCATGACGGAAACGCTGTCGCATATCGCCCTCCGCCGCCTTAACGGACCAGAACGCAGCGATTGGTATACACCCTTCGAGGGCGTTGATGTGTCCCTTAACGAGGAGAATTGTCTCGTCATCAATGCCCCAGCCGTCCACGACGGTCCCTTGGTGACGAATGACATCGCAGAACTCTCCACTCTCCACTCTCCACTCTCCACTAAACAATTCCGCATCCTTGGCCGTAAAGATAATGTCATCTGCTCAGGCGGCATCAAGATACAGGCTGAGGAGGTGGAGCGTCTGCTACGCCCTCGCCTGTGCGAACCCTATATCATTACTAAGGCACCGGATAGCAGATTCGGTGAACGGGTCGTTCTGTTGACGGAGTCCCATGACCTTGATGCCGTCCGCCAGTGCTGCCAAGAGGTACTTCCCAAATATTGGCAACCCCGTCAGTATCTCCATGCCCCGCGTATTCCCATGACAGAGACGGGTAAACCTGCCCGTGCCGAGGCAGAGCGACTGGCAATGGATTTATAAAGAGTCCTTCGCCTTACTGAAGGGTTTTGACAGTAAAGTTGTTTAGTGCATTATTGTCCTCCAAAAACAAAGGAATGCCTTCTGTCACTTGTTCCGATGCCTGTTATGGGGGTAAAGGAATGCCTCCCATGGGGGTATAGGAGGCATTGGAATGAAGTGTGGGAGATATCCGAACAAGTGATAGAAGGCATTCCCGTGTTTTCGCCAGGAAATTTTAAAGTTGACAGTTATGACAGTTGCAAAAACTACTCCCCTTCTCCCGTCATGTGGGTCAAAGCACGATAAACAAAGGGCGCAAACCACGGGAGTAGTTGGACAAACACCTACCTTACTACTCCCTTTCACGCTGAACTGCACCAAAAGTGTTGAAAATATTTACGGGAGGTGTATGGGAGTAGTTAGGAAAACACCTCCCGTCCATAAAGCCCCTGTATATCGGCATTTCAGTCCAAAACGGGAGTAGGGGAGTAGTTTTTGCGAGTGTTTTGTAGGACTGGGCAACAGTTATTCCGCTGTAATTTCCTTGGCACTTGGCACGTGTCAGGGCGAGGTCAATGTGGTTACAGATGTTCTCCTCGCCTAAGAGGGCGTTGAAGTTGTTGCGCTTCAGGACTGCCTCTACTTTTTCATTGACACCGGAGAGGACAACGGTGATGCCCTCCTTCTGACTCATCAGACACATGTTCTCCAGATTATGCAAACCTGTGGAGTCAATAAACGGAACCTTACGCATTCGGATGATACGTACCTTCGGACGGTTGCCATAGCGTGCCATGATATCTTCGAAACGGTTGCCGGCTCCGAAGAAATATGGACCATTGATCTCATAGACTTCCACACCTTCGGGAATGGTGAGGTGTTCCAAGTTACCGCGCTCCATATCTGCATCCTCGTTGAGGTCGATCTCGTTGAGAATGGCATGTACCTCCGTGGTCTCAGCCATACGGCGCATGAACAACAGACAGGCACAGATAAGACCGAACTCGATGGCGACGGTGAGGTCGAAGATGATGGTGAGGAAGAAGGTGATCAGCAATACAGTGATATCGCTCTTGGGATTGCGCAACATGGCGAGGAAAGAACGCCAGCCGCTCATACCGTAGGAGACGACGACCAGTACACCAGCCAGACATGCCATCGGGATATACTGGGCGAGGGGCATCAGGAACAGGAAGATGAGCAACAGGACAGCAGCATGGATGATGCCGGCCATCGGGGTGCGTCCTCCATTGTTGATGTTCGTCATCGTACGTGCAATGGCTCCTGTTGCAGGAATACCACCAAAGAGCGGAGATGCGATGTTGGCAATGCCCTGTCCGATGAGTTCCGTATTGGAGTTATGATGGTCACCGATGACACCGTCGGCAACGGTGGCAGAAAGCAACGACTCAATGGCACCAAGTACGGCAATGGTGACGGCAGGTCCTACCAGTCCCTTGATAGTTTCCCAAGAGAGAGCCGGGACAACGGCACCAGGCAGTTGCGAGTTGATGCTGAAGCGGTCGCCGATAGTTTCGATAGAAGTTACTCCGGCATACTGTTTTAACAACAGGGCGGCAATGGTGATGATGATAATCGCTACCAAGGACCCGGGAACTTTCTTCGAGAAACGGGGCATCACGGCAATGATAATCACACTGGCAATACCCATGACGGCACTCCAGGGGTCGATATTCCCGATATGGGAGATATAGGCAATCCATTTCTCAATGAAGTCACTGGGCACAACATCCATCGTCATGCCGAAGAGGTCTTTGATCTGCGTGGTGAAGATGGTAACGGCAATACCGCTGGTGAAGCCGACGACGATGGGATAGGGGATATATTTGATGATAGTGCCGAGACGAAGGACTCCCAACAGAATGAGGAAGACACCTGCCATCAGCGTGGCGACAGTCAGTCCCTGCATACCGTATTGTTGGATAATGCCGTAGACGATGACGATAAACGCGCCAGTCGGTCCTCCTATCTGTACTTTGCTGCCTCCGAAGAGGGAGATCATGAGTCCGGCAACAATAGCCGTGATAATACCTTTTTCCGGGGAGACTCCACTGGCAATACCAAAGGCAATGGCCAAGGGGAGTGCCACGATGCCTACAATAATACCCGCCATCAAATCAGTGACGAATGTCTTCTTGTTGTAATTCTTAAGTGCCGAAACCATCTTCGGCTTAAAGTCCAATGTCTTCATTATCCTAAATAATTCGATTTTCGGGTGCAAAAATATTCAAAAAGTATAAGGTGGCAAAAACATGCCACCTTAATAATATGTAATAAAACGAATTTCTTGATTTATTTCGTCTTCAACAGGTCACGGATTTCTGTGAGCAGTTCTTCCTGGGTAGGTCCTGCGGGAGCCTCAGGAGCAGGCTCTTCCTTCTTGCGGTTCAACTTGTTCATAGCCTTAATCATCATGAAAATACAGAATGCGATGATGATGAAATCGATGATGCTCTGAATGAAAGCACCATAGGCGAACACGGCAACGCCTTTCTCCGTAGCTTCTGCCAAAGAGGTAACAGGTGTGTCGCTGAGGTTCACGAACAGGTCGTTGAAGTTGACACCGCCGGTAGCGAGACCGACAAGCGGCATGATGATGTGGTCGACCAAACTAGACACAATCTTTCCAAATGCACCGCCGATGATTACACCGACAGCCATGTCCATCACGTTGCCCTTCATGGCAAACTCTTTAAATTCTTTTATAAATCCCATAGCGTTTAATGTTTGAAAGTTTAATATTTAATATGCAAATTGCTATCTATGTTTTGCAATCTCAGGCTCTCGTCCTTGATTTATCTCTTTTTAATGTTTAATGTTAGATCTTTAATCTTAATTAAGACTGAAATCAGATGCAAATATAGATATTTTTTCGTAACTTTGTGCCCGAAAACGAGAAAATTTTTATAAACCCTTTAAAATTATATTAGTAAAAATGACAAAAGTAGCAATTAACGGTTTTGGCCGTATCGGTCGCCTCGCATTTCGTCAGATGTTCGAGGCTGAAGGTTATGAGGTAGTAGCTATCAACGACTTGACAAGCCCCAAGATGCTTGCTCACCTGTTGAAGTATGACACCGCTCAGGGTGGTTTCTGTGGCAAGTTCGGTGAGAACAAGCACACTGTTGAGGCTGGTGAGGATTTCATCGTGGTTGATGGCAAGAAAATCACCATCTATGCTATTCCTAACGCTGCTGAGCTGCCTTGGGGTAAGCTGGACGTAGACGTAGTTCTGGAGTGCACAGGTTTCTATACTTCTAAGGAGAAGGCTTCTGCTCACCTGACTGCTGGTGCCAAGAAGGTTGTTATCTCTGCTCCTGCAGGCAATGACCTGCCTACTATCGTTTACAATGTAAACCACAAGACGCTGACTCCTGCTGACACTGTGATTAGTGCTGCTTCTTGCACCACCAACTGTCTGGCTCCTATGACCAAGGCTTTGAACGACTTCGCTGCTATCCAGAGCGGTATCATGACAACTGTTCACGCTTACACTGGCGACCAGATGATTCTCGACGGTCCTCAGCGCAAGGGTGATGTTCAGCGTGCCCGTGCTGGTGCTCAGAACATCGTTCCTAACTCAACTGGTGCTGCCAAGGCTATCGGTCTGGTAATTCCCGAGCTGAATGGTAAGCTGATCGGTGCTGCTCAGCGCGTTCCAACTCCTACAGGTTCTACCACTATCCTGCACGCTGTTGTGAAGGGTGAGGTTACAGTTGAGGGTATCAACGCTGCTATGAAGGCTGCTACCAACGAGAGCTTTGGTTACACTGAGGAGAAGCTTGTTTCCAGCGACATCATCGGTATGAAGTTCGGTTCACTCTTCGACGCTAACCAGACCATGGTCAGCAAGATTGGTGACGGCAACTCTCTCGTACAGGTTGTTGCTTGGTATGACAATGAGAACTCTTACACTTCTCAGATGGTTCGCACCATTAAGTACCTCGCAGAGTTGAAATAATCACAGATTGTTTAGATAAAAAATGGGACTGCTATTTGGCAGTCTCGTTTTTTTATTTTATTTATGCAAGCGATATTCAATTTGCTAATATAACTATAACTAATCAAAGGAAAAAGAAAGAGAAAGAAGAAGTTCTATTATTTGCCCGTAGCCTTGCTGGCTGCATTATTCTTTGTGTCATGCTCTGATAGTGATGACAATGGAAACAACGGTGGTAAGGCCCGTACGGATGTTGTAGACTACACCGTGATGTTCTACAGCTGTGGCGGTGCCAACCTGGACTTAAATACAGAGGCCAACTGGATTGAAGCCTTGAATGCTCTTGAAATCAATGACCCCAATGTTCGCTACATGGTGCAGTTCAAGTATTCCGGTCAGAAAAATCTGGATAAATACAATCCCGGCTATAACTGGGGTGGTAAGGCTGCTCAGTGCTACCGCTTCGAGCTGACTGCCGACAGATATAACATGCAGCAAAAGCGCTTCGTCCTGAGTGGCTTTGAGCATGGTACTCAGGGCTCCAATTGTCAGATCTACCAGCCCGACTCACTGGCAAACTTCATTAAGTACTGCCAGAAAGTGGCTCCTGCCAAGAATTATATTCTGTTGATTTCTGACCACGGCGGTGCTTATAGCGTCAGTGCTGACTACGATAAGAGTCTCGTCATGCGTGGTGCCATGCAGGATGATACGCAGGATGATTTACTGATGTCGAATAAAGAGATGCGTACAGCTATTGAGAAGGCTGGCGTACATCTGAAGGCACTCATCTTCGACTGCTGCCTCATGAACAATATGGAGTCTATCACCGAATTCCTCAACCTCACCGATTATTATTATGGTTCAGGTCACTCAACCATTGCATCGGACCATAAGGTATTCGTCCAGCAGTTGAAGGCAGCAGCAAAGGGCGGTGACTTTGTCAAAGCCATGAAGGCATGGGCAGAATCAACGGCAAAGATACACTATGAAGAATACAAAACGAACCCGAAAAATGTCAATTGTAAATATGTAGACTTTGCGCTGAGCGACATGAGCAAGGTGAAGAATATCTATACCCCGCTGAAGAACTTTGTTGACTATGTGGAGACGAACTGGGGCAACGCCAATCAGGCATCTGTGAAGAAGGCTGCCGAGGACTGCTATCAATACTTCAACTATAGTGCTCTTTACGACGTCAAGGACTACTGTCTACACCTTGCCGAAGCTTTTTTACAGGAGGACGAGGATGTGGCAAACAATGAGGCTTTTAAACTTTTGGCCGCTTTCGACAAGGCCGTAAAGGAAGCACAGTGTTTCCATATATATTCCAAGCCCGATGAGAATCAGGACTACGACCTGGCATATAGCGTCTCGCTGGGTGCAAAGGATGAGGATGGAAATTCCGCTATCCGTACTCTCAACCTCGATACAGAGACCAAAAAATACTACTATATGTATTATGTCGAAAACGGCGACGAGCTTCTCTATTGGCAAGGCGAGAAAGATTATGATCCTAAATATAGCAGCAATAAGCCTTCGCAGAAGTTCGCCAACACCTACTATAAGACTGAGTTCGACCAAAAGGTGCAATGGAGCCGTCTCTTTAAGCTGAATCCTTACTTCCCAGAGAATAATCCTCCCACGGACGACGAGGGTGACCACCTGCGTGGAAGTTCGTTAATTCATCTTTAAATGCAATGTGTGACTGCGCATACATAAAAAAATGCCGCCTGATTTTGTCGGGCGGCTTTTTTTATGTATATTTGCACACAAAACTAAAAACAAAACATGGAAGTTATTCAGAGTTTTACTATTGACCACACCCGTCTGAAACCAGGTATCTATCTCTCAAGGGATGACAAGCGGTTCAGGACCTTCGACCTCCGCATCACCGAACCCAACAAGGAACCTGCGGTGGCTCCTGCTGCCATGCATAGTATCGAGCACCTGATGGCGACATGGTTTCGCAACTCACAGGTGAAAGACGATGTGGTGTATGTCGGTCCGATGGGTTGTCTGACAGGTATGTATATTGTCATGACGGGGAATTATGATGTCCATGACATGAGGGCGTTGACCATCGAGTGCCTTCAGTGGATGCTGACGCAGGGTCAAGTTCCTGCCACTACTCCGGAGACCTGTGGTAATTATCTGCTCCATGACCTTCCCATGTGTAAATGGGAATGCAGACGTTATCTGGAACGCCTGCAAAACGATTTCCATTTTGAGTATAACAAATTACGGGTGACCCTCGAAGACGGCAAGTTATTTGCGGACGCATAAACAGGAAGATACGGATGTCACGGCAGATGATTACCATACTTGGACCTACTGCAAGTGGAAAGACACCACTTGCGGCTGCCTTGGCACAAAAGGTTGGCGGAGAGATTATCTCAGCCGACTCGCGTCAGGTATATCGTCGGATGGACATCGGAACAGGCAAGGACCTGGAGGATTATCTGTTGCCAACAGCCAACAGCCAACAGCCAACAGCCATTCCTTATCACCTGATAGACATCTGCGAGCCTGGTACGAAATACAACCTGTTCCAGTATCAGCAGGACTTCTATGACGTGTATCAGGATATTCGCAGTCGTGATATGGTGCCGATTCTCTGTGGAGGTACGGGATTGTATATTGAGGCGGTATTGAAAGGCTATCAACTGTCGCCTGTTCCACAGAATCCGGAGTTACGGACTTCATTGGAAGGGAAGTCGCTGGAGGAACTGACCCGTATGCTTGTGGATCTGAAGGCAAAGAACGGCTCCAACATGCATAACACGACAGATGTGGACTCGTGTCAGCGTGCTATCCGAGCCATCGAGATAGAGACTTATAACCTGCAGCATCCCATGCCGAAAAGAGAACTTCCTCCCGTTGACTCACTGATTGTCGGGGTGTATATTGACCGAGAACAGCGTCGTGAGAAAATCACGAAACGATTGAAGGTAAGAATCGAAAACGGGATGGTTGAAGAGGTGAAGGCACTGCTTGACAGTGGTATTCCTGCCGAGGACCTGATATACTATGGATTGGAATATAAGTTCGTGACCGAATATTTGATCGGCAAGATAACCTATGAGGAGATGTTCCAACGGTTGGAGATAGCTATTCATCAGTTTGCCAAGCGACAGATGACCTGGTTTAGGGGAATGGAGCGTCGTGGCTTCACCATTCATTGGATAGACGCGATGCAACCTATGGAAGAGAAAATAGAGGAGATATTAAGAATATGGCGGTAGAAGAGACAAGGTGGGGCATCTTGTATTGCCCTAAAGGACGCAGTAGTAAACAGCGTGAAAAAATACAACGTGTGTTGGATGAGCGTCAGGTACAGTATGATTTTGTACAGAGCGAAACGACGGATAGTGTGGAACGATTGATGTCGATGCTGATACACAACGGATACAAAACCATCATTGTGGTGGGTGGCGATTCTGCGTTGAATGATGCCGTCAACTGCCTGATGAAGGAAGAGAAACAGGTGCGTGACAGTATCGCGCTGGGTGTCATCCCCAATGGGTTGATGAATGACTTTGCCCGTTATTGGAATTTCAAGGAGGGGAATGTGGAACAGACGGTCGACTGGCTTGTCAAGCACCGTGTCCGTCCTGTAGATTTAGGATGTATCCGATATACGAACAAGAAAGGTGAACAATGTCATCGCTATTTCCTGAACTGTGTGAATATCGGTTTGATAGCGGATGTTATGAACATGCGTCGCCAGACCCGTTCCTTGTTAGGTTCCCGTACTTTGTCTTTCATTGTCTCAATTTTCCTGATGATTTTCCATCGTATGGATTATAAGATGCGTGTGAAAATCAATTCTGATACCGTTAACCGTAAGATTATGACGATGTGTGTGGGGAGCGGTCCTGGTTATGGACAAACACCTAATGCTGTTCCCTATAACGGGTTGTTGGATGTGTCTGTGGTCTATCATACAGGTATTCTCCAGATTTTTGCCGGACTATGGCTGTTGATAACAGGTCGTTTTCTGAACCATCGCAGTGTGCATCCATACCGGACTCGTGAGGTTAGGGTGGAGGAAGCTAAGCATGCCTTGGTCGGCATTGATGGCAGACTGGTGGGAACACCTGTCGGTGACTATCGCATTGATGTGGAGCAAGAGGTGATTAATTTCCTGATACCGGATTAACCGTTTCTCGAGATCTTGTGCAGTTTCTCCTCCTCAAGGAGTGTAATATGCCGTCCGTCAATGGCTATCAGCTCCTCAGTGGCAAAAGCAGACAAGGTACGGATAGCATTACTGGTTGTCATATTCGACAGGCTTGCCAGGTCTTCACGGCTCAGATTACTGGCGAGGGTTTTCCCGTCTTCCTCTGTTCCATATTTATTCTTTAGTTGCAACAATGCCTCGGCAAGCCGTCCACGTATGTGTTTCTGTGTCAGGTTGACTGTCTGTTCATCGGCATGTCCCAACAGACTGGCAAGTTGCTGAATGAAGTAGATGGCAACATCATTGTTCTCATGAATAATTTTTATGATGACAGGCAATGGGATCTGGCAGACAGTGACTGCCTCAAAGGCAGAGGCGGAAGTACTGTATTGATCGTTGGCAAAACCGGCGCGATATCCGAAGAAGCCCTCAGGTTTTACCATTCGTACTATCTGGGAGCGTCTGCCAATGCCTTCCTTGAAAATTTTAATCTTTCCTTGGACGAGACAGTATAGGAATTCTGGAGTGTCGTTCTCATGATAGATATACTCGTTCTTTTTGAGTTTCTTCAAGGAAATATGTGTGATTAGGAAAAGGCGTTGTTTCTCCGTGAGGAGTGCCCATAGTTCCCTAATGGCTTGGATGATTTGATACTTCTCTGTTTCTTTTCCTGATATGCCCATGATAGATGCCTTCTGTCAAAAGTTGTGCAAAATTAAAAAATAAAATATAATATCCATGTGTTTTCATGTAAATAATATTCTACATCAAACAAAAAAACAGTCAATTTCATAAAAAATATCTGATTTTATTTTGTTATCACGATGAAATTTCGTACTTTTGGAAAATGAATTAAATCTAAAACTAAAACCCTAAAATAGGAACTATGAGTTATTTGCGATTAGAAAAAGCTGTAATGACTAACCTGGAGGAGTCGCTCCGTCGTGAATTTCTTCGGACAAACCGTTCTGGCGCCTATAGCAGTTCGACATTAGTCGACTGTAATACGCGTAAGTATCATGGTCTGCTCGTTGTTCCCGTACCAGAACTCGATGACGATAATCATGTGCTGTTGTCGTCATTAGACTGTACGGTGATTCAACACGGTGCTGAGTTCAATCTCGGACTCCATAAATATCAGGGAAATAATTTCAGCCCAAAGGGTCACAAGTATATCCGTGAGTTTACTTGTGATGTTGTGCCTACCACCGTTTACCGTGTTGGTGGCGTGTTACTAAAAAAAGAAGTGGTGTTTCAGCACTATGAGGACCGCATCTTAATCCGCTATACATTGGTGGATGCCCATTCTGCTACTACGTTGCGTTTCCGTCCGTTCCTCGCCTTCCGTTCAGTCCGTCAGTTTACACATGAGAACTCAACGGCGTCGCGTGAGTACCATCCCGTGGACAACGGCATTAAGACATGCATGTATGCGGGCTATCCTGATCTCTACATGCAGTTTAACAAGAAGAATGAGTTTATCTACCAGCCCGACTGGTATCGTGGAGTAGAGTATCCGAAGGAACAGGAGCGTGGTTACGCTTCCAATGAGGATCTGTATGTTCCTGGCTATTTCGAGATGAATATCAAGAAAGGTGAAAGTATCGTCTTCGCAGCTTCCACATCGGCTGCCAAGCCTGGCACATTGAAGAAAATGTTCGACGACGAGGTGGCCGACCGTGTCCCTCGTGACAATTTCTATCACTGCCTGGTAACGGCTGCCCACCAGTTCCACAACCGTCAGCCTAACGACGACCGTTATCTGCTGGCTGGTTATCCATGGTTCAAGGCTCGTGCCCGTGATACATTTATCGCTCTTCCTGGTTTGACGCTTGCCATTGATGAGCGTGACTATTTTGAGTTGGTGATGAAGACAGCAGAGAAAGGACTCCGTGAGTTTATGGAGGACAAGCCCCTTTCCGTTAAGATTTACGAGATAGAGCAACCTGATGTACCCCTGTGGGCTGTCTGGGCTATCCAACAGTATACGAAAGATGCAGGCAAGGAACAGGGATACAAGATGTATGGAAAGCTGGTTCGTGATATTGTTGAATATGTCATTGAAGGAGGAAACTCTATCATGCGTCTGGATGATAATGGATTGCTTTACGCCAATGGGCGTGATAAAGCCATTACCTGGATGAACTCTACGGCGAATGGTCGTCCTGTTGTTCCTCGTTCCGGTTATATTGTGGAGTTCAATGCTCTGTGGTATAACGCCCTGAAATTCTGTGCAGCTTTAGAGCAAGAATTCGGTGATAAGAAGTTTGCGGAGAAATTGGAGAAACGTGCAGAACTCTGCAAACAGTCCTTTGTCGATACTTTCCTCAACGAATACGGTTATCTGCTTGACTATGTCGATGGCAATATGATGGACTGGAGTGTTCGTCCGAACATGATTTTCGCAGTAGCCTTCGACTATTCTCCATTGTCTCAGGAGCAGAAGAAGAGCGTACTCGATATCTGTACCCGTGAGTTGCTGACTCCGAAGGGACTGCGTTCGCTCTCTCCAAAGAGTGGCGGCTATAACCCGATGTATGTCGGTCCGCAGACACAGCGTGACTATGCTTATCATCAGGGAACGGCATGGCCTTGGCTCGGAGGATTTTATATGGAAGCTTGCCTGAAGATGTATAAGCGCACCCGTCTGAGTTTCGTGGAGCGCCAGATGGTAGGCTATGAGGATGAGATCAACTATCACGCATTGGGAACCATTAGTGAATTGTTCGATGGTAACCCGCCCTTCCATGGACGTGGTGCCATGGCATTTGCCATGAATGTTGCTGAGATCCTGCGTACGTTGAAACTGTTGGAAAAATATACTTATCAAAAGTAAAATAGGAGGAGAAGACTATGAAAGTATTAATGTTTGGATGGGAGTATCCTCCTCACGTATTCGGTGGACTCGCTACCGCTAACTATGGTATCTCTCAAGGACTTCATGCCCAGGGGGATATGGATATCACGCTCTGTCTGCCGCATCCTTTTGGTGATGAAGAGCGTAACGCATGTAATATAGTGGCCATGAACGCTGTACCTATTGCATGGCGTGATGTTAGCTACGACTATGTTCGTGACCGTGTGGGTAATATCATGGATCCTGATCTCTATTTCAGGTTGCGTGACCATATCTATGCAGACTTTAACTATATGCATGTGAATGATCTGGGTGCCATGGAGTTTGCCGGAGGTTATCCGGGAAATCTGCATGAGGAAATTAATAACTACTCGATTATTGCAGGTGTTGTGGCACGTACCTTTGATTTCGATATCATCCATGCACATGACTGGTTGACCTATCCTGCTGGTATTCATGCCAAGCAGGTAAGTGGAAAGCCGCTATGTATTCATGTGCATGCCACCGACTTCGACCGTAGTCGTGGTAAGGTGAATCCGACCGTTTATTCGATAGAAAAGAATGGTATGGACTGGGCCGACTGTATCATGTGTGTGTCGGAACTGACACGTCAGACGGTGATTCATCAGTATCATCAGGATCCTCGTAAGTGCTTCACGGTGCATAATGCTGTTTATCCGCTTCCAGAGGAATATCAGGCTATTCCGCGTCCTGACCATACGGGCAAGGATAAGGTGGTGACCTTCCTAGGACGCATCACGATGCAAAAAGGACCGGAATATTTTGTGGAGGCTGCCAATATGGTCATTCGCCGTACCCGTAATGTACGCTTCTGCATGGCTGGTTCCGGTGATATGATGGATGCGATGATTCATCTTGCCGCTGAACGTGGTATTGCTGACCGTTTCCATTTCCCGGGCTTCATGCGAGGAAAACAGGTATATGAATGCTTGAAAGACTCTGATGTCTATGTGATGCCTTCCGTCTCTGAGCCGTTTGGTATCTCTCCGTTGGAGGCAATGCAGTGTGGTACACCGTCGATTATCTCTAAACAGTCTGGCTGTGCCGAGATCCTCAACAACTGTATCAAGGTCGACTATTGGGATATCCACGCTCTTGCTGATGCCATCTACAGCATCTGTGCCAACGAATCTCTCTTCCAGTACCTGAAGGAGGAAGGTAAGAATGAGGTTGACCAGATTACCTGGGAAAAGGTGGGCGCATGGATTGCCACCCTCTATAAGAGAACCCTCGGTTGGGAACAATGATTAGTTTATAGTTAAAAGTTTATAGTTTAAAGATATGAAAACAATTTGTTTATATTTCGAGATACATCAGATTATTCATCTGAAGCGTTATCGTTTCTTCGATATCGGTACCGACCATTATTACTATGATGACTACGAGAACGAGCGTAGCATCAGTGATATCGCTGAGCGTAGTTATATGCCAGCCTTGAATGCCATCAGTGACATGATCCGTGAAAACGGCAAGGATTTCAAGGTAGCCTTCTCATTGTCAGGTGTGGGCATAGAGCAGTTGGAGATGCATGCTCCTCAGGTATTGGAGAAGTTGCAGGAACTGAACAACACTGGTTGCGTGGAATTCCTTGCAGAGCCTTATTCTCACGGTTTGTCATCCCTTGCTAACGAGGAGACCTTCGCACTGGATGTAAAGAAACAGTGTCAGAAGATGGAGGAGTACTTTGGCAAGAAGCCTACCGTGCTTCGTAACTCTTCTTTGATCTATAGTGATGATATCGGTGGACAAGTGGCTGCTATGGGCTTCAAGGGTATGCTGACCGAGGGTGCTAAGCACGTACTGGGTTGGAAGTCGCCTCACTATGTCTACAACTGTAACATTGCTCCGAATCTGAAACTGTTGCTGCGTGACGTGGAGTTGTCTGACGATATCTCCCTGCGTTTCAATAATTCCGACTGGGAGGGCTATCCCCTGTTTGCGGATAACTATATCGACCGTATCGCCCGTCTGCCGGAAGAGGAGCAGATTATCAATATCTTCATGGAACTGTCGGCACTGGGTATCGCCCAGCCGTTGTCCAGTAATATCCTTGACTTCCTGAAGGCACTTCCTGCCTGTGCGAAGGAGAAGGGCATCACCTTCTCAACTCCGACAGAGATATGCATGAAGGTAAAGAGCGTAGGTCAGATTGATGTGCCCGACACCCTGTCATGGGTTGATGAGGAGCGTGACTGCTCTTGTTGGTTGGGTAATGCCATGCAGCGTGAGGCTTTCAACAAGCTCTATAGTGTTGCCGACCGTCTGCGTATTGCCGACGACCCGCGTATCAATCAGGACTGGGACTATCTGCAGGCTTCCAACAACTTCCGTTTCATGACCACCAAGGCTTCTAACGTAGGACTGGACCGTGGCATCTATAGTGGACCGTTTGATGCTTTCACCAACTATATGAATATCTTGGGTGATTTCATTAACAGGGTCAATGCCCTTTATCCGCAGGAGATTGAGAACGATGAGTTGAATGCATTGCTCACCACGATTCGTAACCAGGGTGATGAGATTGAGTTTAAGGATGAGGAGATTACTCGTCTGAAGGCTCGCCTTGCCAAGTATGAGGATGCCGAGGAGAAGGCAAAGGAACCTGCCAAGAAACCGGCAGCCAAGAAACCCGCAGCCAAGAAGGCTCCTGTTAAAAAGGCAGAAGAGAAATAGTAAAGTCAGTTAAGAAGAAATCCTCTCCAGTTACGGAGAGGATTTCTTCTTTATTGGATATCCACGTCGATTGCCTTCAGGTCTTTGTCGGCACTTGATGAACCGACCATCAATGAGTATTTGCCAGGAACGACGCGCATCGTATTGGTCTTCACGTCCCACCCTTCGAAACGTTCACGCGGAAAGTCAATATCTATGGTCTTACTTTCACCTGCTTTCAGACTGACACGCTGATAGGCACGGAGGGTTTTCAAAGGACCGTCTTGGTCGGCAAGGTTGCGCATGTAGACCTGCACCACTTCCGTTCCTTCTATTTTTCCTGTGTTAGTGATCTTCACGCGTACCTTATTATTAGTATATTGAGGCTCGCCAATCTCGAAGGTCGTATAGCTCAGACCGTAACCAAAGGGGTAGAGGGTTTCTCCCTTGAAATAGCGGTAGGTACGGTTAGTCATACGGTAGTCGAGGAAATCAGGCAGGTCGTTGACACTCTTGTAGAATGTCATAGGCAGTTTACCGCTGGGGTTATACTTACCTGTCAAAATGTTGGCGATAGCCTCACCGCCACGTTCACCGCCATACCAGCCCTGGATAATGGCATCACAAGTCTCTTGTTCAGGTACAAGTGCCATGGCTCCTCCAGAACAGTTGATGAGTACAATCTTCTTGCCTGCCTCATGGAGTGCCTTCATCAGTTGACGTTGTACGGTAGGCAATTCAATGTCTGTGCGGTCACCTCCCTTGAAGCCAGGCTCGCTGACCTTCATCTCCTCACCTTCTACCCGCGGAGAGATTCCGCCGACAAAGATGATTGTTTCCGCATCTCCGATTTCCGTAAGAATCTGTTGTGTGGTTAATGCCTTTTTTTTACAGACATCAAACTGCATGGCTGCCATGCCAATTCCTTGTACATAGTCTATCTGGATGCGATAGCGTTGTTCAGCCTTGACTTCTAAGTCGTAGTTTGCCTCTTGGATACGGTTGCGTGCTTTCCAGATATTGATGATGGTGTCACCATTGACTATGACACGTAGCATATCGTCAGCACCGACACGAAAGGTCAGGCACTCATCTTCTGTAGGGATCAGTATACCGTCATATCGGGCAGAGAAGTCCTCTAACTTCACACCAGGGGCAAATACGGTATTACCACCATTGCTCAGGTTGACGGCCTCTGTGATATTGACAGTTGTCACAGGCTCTCCTTTCATTTCCTTGTTGTTCCAATAGACGGCCTGCATGCCTTTACTGCCTGAAGGGGTGTGCATCTTGTCGAAGCGGCTTTCATAGACCTCATTACGGGTCAGACCACATCCTTGGATATAACGCACATTTCCCAGTTGTTGGCGCAGTCCTTGCAGGATAGTAATGGTCTCTGTGGCAAAACCGCTGTAGTTACCCCACATCATGATGCTGTCATTCGCATTCGGTCCCATCACTACTGTTTTACTATATTGCGATCCTGTCGCAGCCAAAGGCAGTATCCCGTTGTTTTTCAACAACACCGTACCTTCCTGTGCCATCTGCAAGGCGAGTTGCTTATGCTCCTTGCTAGCGATGACACTATTGGGAATTTTTGTCCATTCCACTAATTCATCGGCATCGAAGTCACCTAACTTAAAACGTGCCGTAAGCAAGCGCTTCAGACTGATGTCTATTTGTTGTTCAGAGATATCACCGCGTTTGACAGCCTCTGACAAACTTTTATATTCTGACCCACATTCCACATCCGTTCCTGACATAACCGCCTTTGCAGAGGCGGCAGCAGGGTCTTTCGATACATTATGCCATGAAGGCAGGAAGTCACGGATGGCCCCGCAGTCACTCGTTATCAGTCCTTTGAAACCCCATTCGTCACGAAGGATATGCTGTTCATAACGGGCATTGCCGCAGCAGGGGTCACCGTCGATGCGCTGATAGGCGCACATTACCTCAGCGACATCTCCTTTTTGTACCAAAGCCTTGAAGGCGGGTAGATAGGTTTCCCACAAATCACGCTCTGGCAGTTGCTGTACATCGAACACATGGCGGTTCCATTCAGGGCCGCTGTGTACGGCAAAGTGCTTGGCGCAGGCAAGGAGTTTCTTATATCTCTGAGTACTCTGAGAACTCCGAGGACTCCAAGAAAACTCTTGTCCTTGCAGTCCGTTTACCACGGCTAAGCCCATCCGTTCTGTCAGATAGGGGTCCTCTCCATAGGTTTCCTGTCCGCGTCCCCAACGGGGGTCACGGAAGATGTTGATGTTCGGTGTCCAGAAAGAGAGTCCTTGATAGCGCATGATGTTACCTGTCTTCCTTGCTTCTTGATGCTTGACACGTGCCTCATCGCTGACAGCGGTGAAGACTTGGTAGAGCAGGGCGTCGTCCCAGGACGCTGCCATCATTGTAGTGATAGGGAATACCGTGGTGAAACCATTACGTCCTACACCATGTAGCGCCTCGCTCCACCATTGAAATTGTGGGATACCTAAACGTGGGATGGCAGGTGACTCATCCATCATCAACGAAGTCTTTTCCTCTAATGTCAGTTGTCCTAGAAGATCTTCAGCACGTTCTTCCGCACTTAACTGAGGATTCTGATAGGGTAACGTCTGTGTACATGCCGACAGGAAGATGGCTCCCCATAACATAGTAATAGTCTTTTTAGTCATCTTTGTGTTATTTAGTTAAGTTGTCAATAGATATCGCTTTTGCAAAGATACGATTTTTTCCCGATATGGCAAAAACAAACGGGCAGACATTTTCGTGTCTGCCCGTTGT
>CACZCT010000039.1 GCA_902779745.1 uncultured Prevotellaceae bacterium | reverse complement strand
CTCCTTATAGCCCAGATGTGGAATCAGGGTAATTCCCGTTTCCTTAATCGCATCATAACCACCACGTTTAAAAGGAGATATGAAGATTACTTCAGGATTGGCTGCAAGAATCAGTTCCGGGTCGAATTCACCCTCCATACCGATCTTCACGATACGACCGTCCTTCACCCGTTGCCTGATATCCTTGTTAAAGAGGTTCTTCGTTCCCGTGATTCCCTTCACCACCTCATGTGCATCCAAGGCGGTGAAGTTGGAGAGTTGCAGCATTGTCATCACGATGGTACGACTGACAGGCACCTCTACCCTCGTATAACCCTCAGGAACCGTCGCATCACTGCCTTTCGGTACGAGTGCAAACTGATAACTGATGGGCATCTTGTCCTTGTCTTGTTGAGGATCCTCTACCTCCACCAGTCGTACCCCGTCTTCCAGATATTTCACAGAAAAACCCTTGGCATACTGTGGACGGATGAGGGTGGAAGAATCACCGCCTCTTCCACTGCAGAGACGGTCTTCTTGCCCCCACAGGCCGTCATGATGAGTAATCCCACAAACAGAGAAACTGTCGTCCCTGTCAGTCGCACTCGTTTACGAAACATCGTCATCATACCAACAACCCATTTACATCTTCACCTTTTTCTTCACCGTCTTGCTCTCGTTCTGGAGACGGTCGAGGGCGGTGACGAGATAGACGTACTTGCCCTGCTCCATCGTGGTGGGAATCTCGTAGAACGGATCGTGGGTGATGGCCACGATATGGGAGGGATCGTCGGTATTCAGGCGCTCCCCTTTCTTGAAACAGTAGACGACATACTTCACCGCCTCGTCATTCCAGTCCTTGAATTTCGGGGCAGTCCACATCAGCACCTGCTGGTCACCCATATCGATCACCTTGAGTTTACGCACCTTCCCGGGAGCCTTCTTGTCGAGATGGGGCATCAGCGGCTGTAAGGCAGGATAGCGCCAATAGACATTACGGAGACTGGAGCCATAGTTGCCGATATTGTCGACAGCCACTTTCGCATACCACAGGACAGTACCCTGCACCCCCTCACACTCCTGATGGAGTTGCATCTTGGCAGGCAACTGGTGACTTTGCGGATGCTGCGGATCGGCAGCCTTCACGGTACGCTCCACATCCTCACCGATAAAGAGTGGACGTTCTGAGGCATGCTGGTTCCACCAACGGATCAGTTCCGTATAGTCGGCAGCCTTATGTCCCATCTCCCAGTAGAGCTGTGGCACGTTATAGTCGACCCACCCCTTCTCTATCCATAACAGGATATCGGCATAGAGGTCGTCGTAGTTCTGCAAACCGTTTGTCTTACTCCCTTTCGGGTCGTTTTTCTGGTTGCGGTAGATACCGAAGGGACTGATACCGAACTTCACCCAGGGCTTCACCCGATGGATGGTGGTGTTGAGTTGTTCGATGAGCAAGTCGACCTGATAGCGGCGCCAGTCACCCTTGTCGGAAAAGCCCCGCCGGTTGGTCTGATACTGGGCATCATCAGGGATGGGTACCCCGGGGACGGGATAGGGATAGAAATAGTCGTCGATATGCAGCCCGTCGACATCATAGCGACGGAGGATGTCCTCGACGATGGTACAGATATAGTCACGGTTTTCCTGCAGGGCAGGATTCAACAGCGTCAACCCGTCGTAATTGAAGGTACGCTCCGGGTGCACCTTGGCAATATGGTTGGTAGCCAGGGGATAGGCAGACTTCATCTTGGCACGGTAGGGATTGATCCACGCATGCAGTTCCATATTCCGCTTGTGACACTCGTCAATCATCCACTGCAACGGGTCCCAATACGGTGACGGAGCCTTACCCTGTACCCCTGTCAGAAAATGACTCCAGGGTTCCAGACGACTCTGGTAGAGGGCATCACAGGCAG
The DNA here is from genome assembly GCA_902779745.1 of uncultured Prevotellaceae bacterium. GTDB lineage: Bacteria > Bacteroidota > Bacteroidia > Bacteroidales > Bacteroidaceae > Prevotella. The sequence goes on along the minus strand of CACZCT010000039.1, from coordinate 14,807 downwards.
GACGCACCTGGAAGATGATGGCATTGGCACCGTCTTTCTGTAACTCGTCGAGTTGGTAACGGAGAGTCTTTTGCATCTTCTCCGTACCGATTCCCTGAAACTGTCCGTTGACACACTGTATCCAAGCGGCACGAAACTCACGCTTGGGCACCTGATAAGTCTGAGCCTGCAACATACAGGTCCAGCACAACAATATCCCAATAATATATCTCCTCATATCTCTAAACGCTAAACTATTATCTATTAACTCTAAACTAAAAACTGATCTATCTCCTCCGTCCAGTCTGCCCCATTCACAGGACAGAATGTACAGAAACCGATCTGACTGGCGGCGGCGACATTACGGGGACCGTCGTCGACAAACAGGATCTCATGGGGGAAGGTCTTCTCCTGCATCAGGACATGACGGAAGATTTCCTCCGAGGGTTTCATCATCTTCAACTCATAACTGAGGTAACAGTGGTCGAAATAGTCGGCGAGCGTATGTCCCTGTCCGTCAAACTGAGGACTCATCGCCCATTGCATCATATACGGATTGGTATTGGAGAGGAGGACGACACGGTAGCCATGCTGACGCAGTCGTTTCACCTTCTCCAGGTTACGCATGGGGACATCCTTGGCATACCCCTGCCAGGCATAGGCACACTGTTCGGCAGTCACCTCTTTCCCGATGAGTTTGGAGAGTTCCACACGGAAATCCTCCGCTGTTATCAACCCGTGTTCCAGGTCACCGAAGATACCTGTCTGCATATAGGGATTCAACCACTGCTCCACGTCAACGGCACCAATCTCCTTAAACCGGCTGACAGCCTGAGACTGGTCTATCGTGATAATCACGCCTCCTAAATCAAATGCTATTGTCTTTATCATCAACTATTAACTCTCAACTTTTAACTTTTAACTTTTATCTATTAACTAAAAGAAGTTTTTCTTCTTTTCCCTCGCTTCCTCCAAAGAAACCAACTGCTGCTGTTCCTGTTGGTATTCTTCCCGCAGGTGCTGGTATTTCTCCTCCAGTTCCTGTTCCACCTGAGGTTCCTCGTCCTTGTTCAACAGACGGGCAGCCACCAGGGCATTCTGGGAGGCATCCTTCATCCAGACCACAGGACCGCCATAGACGGGAGCGATCTTCAGGGCGACATGCAGTTCACTCGTCGTGGCACCGCCAATCATGATGGGGATATCCAGTCCAGCCCGCTGCATCTCATGCGCCACATTGACCATCTCCTCCAGACTCGGTGTAATCAGTCCGGAGAGACCGATGATGTCTGCCTTCACCTCGATGGCCTTACGTACTATCTGTTCGGCAGGAACCATCACCCCCATGTCCACCACCTCATAACCGTTACAGGCAAGGACGACCGCCACTATATTCTTACCGATATCATGGACATCACCCTTGACGGTGGCAAGGAGTACTTTCCCAGCCTTCCCGGAGGCTCCGGACTTCCCGGATTCGATATATGGCTGGAGTATCTCCACCGCCTGTTTCATGGTACGGGCAGTCTTGACGACCTGTGGCAGGAACATCTTACCGCTCCCGAACAAACGCCCTACCTCATTCATACCAGCCATCAAGGGTCCTTCGATAATCTGGACGGCCTTGGGGTATTGTTGCAAGGCCTCTTCAAGGTCCTGGGGGAGATAGTCTCCAATCCCCTTGATAAGGGCATGTTGCAGACGGTGGTTGACATCCTCGCTGCGCCATGCCTCTTGGGAAGAAGAGGTTGACTGGACATTTTGTGCCTGCTGGTCGGAAGCCTGTTCCTGTGCTGCCAGCAAACGGTTGGCTAGTTCCGTCAATGTCTCTGCAGCCCCTTTCCGACGATTCAGGATGACATCCTCGATGACCGTCAGTTGGTCTTGGGGAATATCACTATACAGTACCTTCGTGGCAGGATTCACAATCCCGAAGTCCATCCCCTGTTGGATGGCATGATAGAGGAATACGGCATGCATCGCCTCGCGGATATAGTTGTTGCCCCGGAAAGAGAACGACAGGTTGCTGACACCACCGCTGACATGAGCCCCGGGAAGGTTGTCTTTGATCCATCCCGCAGCCTTGATGAAGTCGGCGGCATAACTGTCATGCTCCTCCATACCCGTGGCTACAGCCAACACATTCGGGTCGAAGATAATATCTAACGGATTCATTCCAACACGCTCAGTCAGAAGACGATATGAACGTTCGGCAATCTCTATGCGACGCTCATAGCTGGTCGCCTGTCCCTGTTCGTCGAAACACATCACCACGACGGCAGCCCCATAGCGCATCACATCCTGGGCATGCTGTATAAACACCTCCTCACCCTCTTTCAGGGAGATGGAGTTGACGATACACTTACCCTGTACACATTTCAGTCCTGCCGTGATGACCTTCCAGTCGGAAGAGTCTATCATCACAGGAACGGAGGCGATATCAGGTTCTGCGGCTATCATATTGAGGAAGTTGACCATCTCGGCACGGGCATCCAACAAACCGTCATCCATATTGATGTCAATGACGAGGGCACCGTCAGCCACCTGTTTGCGGGCAATGGCAATCGCCTCGTCATATTTCCGCTCCTTGATGAGTCGGAGGAATTTCCGGCTTCCTGCCACATTACAACGCTCACCGACATTGACGAAACGGACCTCCGGGGTGACATCCAACAGTTCCAGACCACTCAGCCACATCGTCTGCGACTTTGCAGCAGGCTGATGAGGCTGTCTGCCTTTGACCAAGGGGATGTATTTCGCGATGAAATGCTCGTCCGTACCGCAACAGCCACCGATGATGTTCACCAGTCCCTCGTCAATCATCCGTCCCATCTGTGGAGCCATCGACTCGGCGGTCTCGTCATAGAGTCCCATGGAGTTAGGCAGTCCCGCATTGGGATAGGCACTGATATAATATGGTGCCTTCTTCGCCAACTGACGGAGGAAGGGCAGCATCTGAACGGCTCCGAAGGAACAGTTGAGTCCTACGGAGAAGACGGGATAACTGCTGATACTGGCAAGGAAAGCCTCTAGGGTCTGACCACTCAGCGTACGTCCTGCCAGGTCACTGACAGTCGCACTCACCATGATGGGCAGTTCCACCCCATGCTGGCGCATCACCGTCATCGCGGCATCAATGGCGACCTTGGCATTCAGCGTGTCGAAGATGGTCTCTATCAACAGGGCATCCACCCCACCCGCTATCAGTCCGTCAATCTGTTCACTATAGGCGACATGCAGTTCATCGTAAGTCAGTTCACGGGCAGCAGGATTGCTGACATCCGGTGACATCGAACAGGTCTTGTTCGTGGGTCCTATACTGCCTGCCACAAAACGGGGCTTGTCCGAGGAGAACGCGTCAGCACATTGTCGGGCAATACGGGCACCCTCATAAGCCATCTCACGGGCATAGTCCTCCATGTGATAATCCGCCTGGGAGATTCTCTGTGAACTAAAAGTATTGGTAGAGATGATATCGGCACCAGCCTGCAGATACCTGCGGTGGATATCCTCCACAATATCCGGACGGGTCAGACAAAGCATGTCGTTATTGCCTTTCATCTGTCCAGGAACAGTCTCAAACCGCTGTCCACGGAAATCTGATTCAGCCAAATGGTATTGCTGAATCATCGTCCCCGTAGCACCGTCAAGCACCAGTATCCGCTCCTTGATAATATCGTTAATTCTCTTCAATGTTCAATCCTCAATGTTAATACTTCAGACATCAGACATCCTACATCAGACATCAGACATCAAAAGCGTTTCCTCACGCGTTCCATCTCTCTCTTGTCTTCCTTCTCCTTCAGCGTCTGACGCTTGTCAAACTCCTTCTTACCTTTACAGAGGGCTATGTCCATCTTGGCACGACCGTGTTCGTCGATGAACACCAGCAGCGGCACGATGGTATATCCCGTCTGTTTGGTGGCGGAAAACAGTTTCTGTATCTCTCTCCTGGTCAACAGCAACTTACGGTCGCGCTTCATCTCATGGTTGTTGTACGAGCCATAGAAATAGGGAGAGACACTCATGCCCCTCACCCATATCTCCCCATTGGTGATGAAACAATAGGTATCCACCAGACTGGCCTTGCCGAGACGGATGGACTTGATCTCCGTCCCCGTCAGGACAATGCCCGCCGTATAGGTCTCGATGAAGAAATATTCAAACGAGGCTTTCTTGTTGCGTATCTGTACAGGACTCTTTTTCCTGATTAACTCTTCGTCCTTGTTCATTTCTCTTTCTCTATATGAGCAAACTGTTCCAGATGTTCGTCAATATATGCTGCAATCTGTGCCGTCCATGCCTCCTCGTTCTCCACGAAGGTATCGTCCAGGTCGTCGAAGGCAGGAAACTGCTCGAACAATGCCATGAACTCCTCTTCGGTACAGTCTTGCTCGATCTGTTCATGATGTTTTAAATAGAGGGTATGCGCCTCATAGACCAGTTTCGAGAGGTCGCGCAAGCCCCATAGTTTGACAGCCTTGGCAAACGGGTTCTTGAAGATAAACGGTCCATAGCCGTTGTGGATCAACTGTACGAAACCGCCGTCCATGACTTCCTCATGGAGCGTGTCCCATGCCAATAGCGTGAGTTGGTCGGCATTCAACTGTGCCATCGTCTCTGGGGTCAGTTCCCCGTTGACGGCATGACGGATGGCCTTGATAAAGACCCCCACGAAGGCATCCATGCCCTCATGGGCTGCCTCACGCAACTGACTGTCACTGACTGTTACTGCTATCATAGTTCTAAGATGACTTCTTCAAAATTACCTTCTTTGTTGATGACATAACGGCAGGCGACTGTCTCGCTCTCCTCTTCGTCATCCTCCCCCCTGAAACAACGGACGAGGGTTACCTCATACTGGCTCGTGACATAATACTCCTGGCGCATCACTCCCAGTCGTCCGTCCCTGTTCTCTATTTTCTGCTCATAGATACACAGGCGGTCCACCATCACATACTCCTGGTTCATCGTACAGAGATACAGGGTCGTCGTGGTGGAATCCACCTTCTCAGCCAGCAGCATGACATGGTAGTTCTTGTACGACGGCAGTTTGACGGCATAGAGTTCAATATTGCTCTCATAGTCAAAACGACTGTTAAACACAGCGGGGACCTTGGTCATCTGTGGCAGATACTCCACGAACGTTAGCGAGTATTTCATGGGAACGGACATGATACCCAGTGAATCTATGAAAGCCACGGCAGGGTCGTTCTCGACAGGCTTCAACAGTTCCTTGGCCGCCTCTGCCCTGCGGAGACTGTCTATCATACCATCATAGTCTGCCGCATTCTTCCTGTTGCCACAGGAACAGAATGACAGGATGACTGCCGTCAGGGATAAAATCAACGTCCATTTTCTCATACCTTCGTCATTTAAATGACAAAGGTACGAAATAATTTACAATTGCAATTGACAATTGACAATTTTTTTGTATTTTTGCACACGATGAAGCGAATAACGATCATATTATTACTTTTCTCCGTCATGGCACAGGCAGGTAACAGGATTTACTCGCCCACCGTCAAGACCCTGACGACCATTGTCAATAACGACTGGCAGGAAAGACCGGTCATGGAATTGGGAAGCTGGGATGTCCTCCATATCGGTTTCGACGAGCTGTCCCATGACGCCCGCCGCTATATCTGTCACCTGACCCGTTGTGAAGCCAACTGGGAGGAGTCGACGGAACTCTTTGAGAGCGACTGGCTGGAGGGGTTCAACGACTTCCCCCTGGAGAATTACCGTAACTCGCTGAACACCACCGTCAACTATACCCATTACGATTTCAGGATCCCCAACGACCAGTGCCGCATACGGATGAGCGGCAACTACCGGTTGAGTATCTATGACGAGGATAGCGGTCATGAGAAAATCCTGGATGCGGAATTCTATGTCGTGGAACACCTGGTCAATGTCGGACTGAGCGTGACGACGAATACGGATATCGATGTCAACAAGAGCCATCAGCAACTGTCGATGCAGGTAGACTATAAACAGGTGAAGGCGATACGTCCTGACGAGGAGGTCTACACGGTGGTGATGCAGAACTGGAACGAGCAGACGGCACGGATCAATGTGCGTCCCCAGTATACCTACCAACAGGGAATGAGATGGGAGCACCAGCGGGAACTCATCTTCGACGGAGGGAATGAATACCATAAGTTCGAGGTCCTTGACGTCAGCCATCCCACGATGGGCATCGACCGCATCGGTTGGGACGGAGAACGTTATCAGGCATGGCCTTTTACCACGACGCTGCGCCGTAACTACCTGACGGACGAGTCGGCGAATGGCGCCTTCCTGATTCGTAATAGCGACCGCACGGAGATTGCCTATACCTGTGACTACGTATGGGTCAACTACACCCTGGAGACACCCTATTGCGGGGAGATTTTCCTGCAAGGACAATGGACGGTCAATGCTGACAAGACAGCCTATCAGATGCAGTACGATGCAGCGAATCACTGCTACCGGGCACAGGTGATGCAGAAACAGGGCTATTACTCCTATGCCTATGTGACCCCGGAAGGCGGTATTGCCCCCACAGAGGGCAATTTCTTCCAGACCCGTAATAAATACCAGGCTTTCGTCTATTTCAAAGGTTTGGGGGAACGCACATGGCGCCTAGTCGGTTTCCGTGGCCTGAATTTCAAATAGCTTCCTCGCCACCATCCGCGGCGACTTGTAGATATTGGCAGAGATGACCTCATAGAACGCATTCAGGTCCATCTGTGCGACCTCTGCCAGAAGTGCCATGGTCAGTTCCTGGTCCTGGTTCGCGTTCACATAGGGTACCACCTTTACCATCGCATTGACAAAGGTGTCGTCCACAGCCTCTTCCGTAAATCCGGAAGCGTCGGTGTCCAGCATCTCACCCTCGATATTATTACACATATTGGCAAAGGTCTTGATACGTTTGAGGATACCGACTTCAATATTATTCCGGTGGAGCATCAGACGCGTATTCTTGTTATAGAAGATGAAATTGGCAATCATCAGACCCAACAGCAGCAGTCCTAGTGTCACATAGACAATCGTCATACGCCACCACGGCTCATTGATGGACAGTTTCCACACATAGGGATCCACAGGCCACTCGTCAGGAGACATCGAGGCCTGGACCTCTATCTCGTATTGTCCCGGGGAGATACCGATGATGGGCAGTCGCAGCCTGCCCCGGTTGTCTACCCGGTCACTCCCGTCATGGGAGGAATAGACCTTCCATTCATTGTCATAGCCCTTGATACGGACCCGGTAGTAGGTCTGTACAGGTCGGAAGAAATTCAGTCCCGAGAACAACAGACTGATGGTGTTCTGGTCATAGTTCAGGTTGATCTCCTTCGTACGGGTGATGGCACGGTCGAGGATGACCTTCCCGTCAAGTTCCATCCCGGGCTGGATGGTCTGTCCGTTGACCGACAGTCTGATGAGTTTGGGATACAGCTTGATCTTCGTGTTCTTCGTCGTATGGAAACGGGCAGGATTGAACTCCACGACGTAGTTCAACGACTGCATGAGGATGGTACCGTCCTCCAGTTTCATGGCCCGTCCGTTGGCGAAGGTCTCTATGGGGACGTTATCCTCTTGGTTATAACTGACGATCTTCGTCACGCTGTCGTTACCGATGACCAGGACAGAGATGCCGTTACTGGTACTGACCCATATATTATGGTCGTTGTCTTCTATGACGGAGTGGATGACAGTGTTGTTCAGTCCGTCGTCCATATCATAGATGATCGGTGTCTTGTCATGCTTCGACTTGAACAGTTTCAGACCGACATAGGTACCCTGCCAGGTCCATCCGCGACTGTCATGGAAGATGCAGTTCACACGACGGGGCAGTGGTTCCTGCTGTTTCAGCGACTCCTCATAGAGCATGCCGCCATAGACCATCGCCTGCGGGTCCTCCCAGGGATACACCTTGAAGGGTGACTCATAAGGCTTCGAATAGAGCAGTCCCTGCTGTTCCGTACCCGCCCACATGCCCCCTTGCAAGTCGAAGGCGATCGCATTAATATCTGTCTTGATGTCCTTGTAGTCATCCCGTTTCAGGATACCGTAATGCGTCTTCTCCCCCGTGGCAGGATCGTAGGTCCAATAGCCCTGTTCACAGGCAATATACAGGGTTCCGTTACGGACGGCCATGTTATTCAGGTGATAAGGCAGTTCCATGATGATACGCTTCTCCCCGGTAGCCGCGATGATATGCATCAGCACCGACTCTTTCATGCCGTTCCTGATCTGATAGAACCCCGTGTCGTCTGCCAGGAGTACCGACGACTGGTCATACCTGGGCACCTGGTCCGGAGACAGGGTCGTTTTGCTATACAACCGTTTCCCGGTGTCATGGTCGAAAGCCTCCACGCTGCTGTCGTCATAGAACAGCAACAACAGTTTATTCTTGAAGGCCCCGACGTCCTGCAGACTCTTTCCGCTCTTGACAGGTAGGGATATCCTGTTATTACAGTTATACAGCTTGTCGTTGTGCAGCAACAGCAGACAGCCGCCGTCATCGACGAACAGGTCTTCTGCCTTGCCGTCGAAACCCATTTCCCGCAGGACACCCTGTACGTCCGACACAAACTGCTCCGTCATCAGGTTGACACATGCCACCTGGTACTTGTCTTTCACCCAGAGATGGTGGGAGTCGTCGAAATACAAATGATAGTGCCCCGTATATTTGGGCAGTTCATAGACATTCTCGGAATGGGCGTCGATATGGTTGAACGTAGAACCGTTATAGAAATTGATATGACCGATGGAACTGATTACCATACGTCCGGTCTTGGTACATAAGATCACCTGGGCACCATTATCCGCCAGACCGTCCGAGGCGTTGAAGACCTTAAAAGTACGGTCTGCCTCTGCTGCATACGCCACGGATACCATCATCAGCAACAGTGACAACACTCCTACACACAACACGTACCTTTTCGTCATACTTTTAAGGTTTTCAGTCTATTTGCTGCAAAGATAAATAAAAAGGGGCTGATTTCCAAATTTTGAAATAAAAAAAAGAGTTTCCTTTCAAAAAGAAAACTCTTTCTATGTCGAGGTGACAGGACTCGAACCTGCGACAGCCTGGTCCCAAACCAGGAACGCTACCAACTGCGCTACACCTCGTTTTTGCGGGTGCAAAATTACATAATTTCTACGACCCCTGCAAATTTTCTGGCAATTATTTGATAATTCCCTGTTCTACGAAGATCTTTTTCAAGGCCTTCACCGAACGGTCTACCTGCTCATTCGTATGGGTAGCCATCAAGGCATAGCGTACCAGGGTATCCTGCGGGGCACATGCGGGAGGAATGACAGGATTGATGAACACACCGGCCTTGAAGGCAAGGGCTGTCACCAGGAATGTCTTCTCCACGTCACGGACGTAAAGCGGGATAATAGGACTCTCCGTGTCACCGATCTCGAAGCCCTCCTCACGGAAACGCTTCAGGGCGTAGTTCGTTACTTTCCATAATGCCTCAATACGTTCCGGCTCCTTCTGAATGATATGCAATGCCTCCATGGCGGCAGCCGTAGCGGCAGGCGTGTTGGATGCGGAGAAGATATAGGTACGACACGTATGGCGCAGGAAATTGATGGTATCCCAGTCAGAGGCGATGAATCCGCCGATAGAGGCGAGCGACTTCGAGAAGGTACCCATGATGAGGTCCACCTCGTCGGTCAGTCCGAAATGGTCACAGACACCACGTCCCTGTTTGCCGAACACACCCAGTCCGTGTGCCTCGTCCACCATGATGGAGCAGTTGTACTTATGCTTCAGTTCCACGATCTCAGGCAACTTGGCAAGGTCGCCCTCCATGGAGAACACACCGTCCACGACAATCAGTTTGATAGCCTCCTGTGGCAGTTTCTGGAGTACGCGCTCCAGATCCTCCATGTCATTATGCTTGTAATGCAACTGCTTGGCGAAGGAAAGACGGCGGCCGTCCACGATACTCGCATGGTCGCGGTCGTCACAGATGATATAGTCGTCTTTACCAACTACCATGGCCAGAACGCCCTGGTTGACAGAGAAGCCTGTCGAGAAGCAAAGGCAATCATCCTTGCCGATAAACTCGGCGATTTCTTTCTCCAACTGTACATGCAGGTCCAGGGTACCGTTCAGGAAACGGCTTCCAGCGCAACCGGAACCATATTTATCCAGAGCAGCCTTTGCCGCATCGATGATACGTTGGTCACCAGTCAGTCCTGTATAGGCATTAGATCCAAACATGAGCACTTTGTGTCCGCCCATTTCCACCTCCGTACCCTGCTTTCCTTCAATAGCACGGAAATAAGGGTAAACGTCAGCCTCCATGTATTTCTGCGGCTCACGGTAATGCTTGTATTTTTCTTGTAACTGTCCCATTCCGATAAGGTATAGTTTCGATATTTTCGTTTTCAGACTGCAAAGGTACACATTTTTTATCAATTATTGCATATTTTATGAGATAATTCGCAAAATTTTAAAAATAATTCTTGTTCTACCTTAGAAATTCTTTTGAATTTTGTACTTTTGCATGCAAATGATGAGGGACAAGAAAAGCATTACGTTTATCGTAAATCCTATTTCAGGTAATCACAGCAAGGATGACATTCCCGGAATGATAGCCGATGGCATTGACAGCAATAGCTTTGATGTCACCGTCCGCATGACGGAGCATAAGGGACATGCTACGGATATAGCCCGTCAGTGTGCCGATGACGGCGTGGATGTCGTGGTGGCTGTCGGTGGCGACGGTACCGTCAACGAGGTGGCGCGGTCCCTCACTCATACGAATACGGCATTGGGCATCATCCCCTGCGGCTCGGGCAACGGACTGGCACGCCATCTCTGCATCCCCCTGAATCCCCGCAAGGCCATCAGCATCATCAACCAGTGCCAGATAGAGTCCTTCGACTACGGGGTCATCAACGACATCCCGTTCTTCTGTACCTGCGGGATGGGCTTCGACGCCTTTATCTCCCTGAAATTTGCAGAGGCAGGAAAACGGGGTCCCATCACGTATGTGGAGAATGTGCTGAAGGAGGGACTGAAATACCAGCCGGAGACCTATGAGGTGGAGGACGAGACAGGTGCCAGGCGCTACAACGCCTTCCTCATCGCCTGCGCCAATGCGTCGCAATATGGCAACAATGCCTATATCGCCCCGCATGCCACGATGAAGGACGGGATGATGGACGTGATTATCATGGAGCCGTTCACGGCACTGGAGGCCCCGCAGATCAGTATTGACCTGTTCAATAAGACGTTGACGAAGAACTCCAAGATCAAGACGTTCCAGGCACGGAGCATCCATATCCACCGCCATGATGCCGGAGCCATCCATTATGACGGCGATCCCTTGATGACGGATTCAGACATAGAGGTACATATCGAACCGCTGGGCATCCGCATCGTCACCAATCCGGAAGGCATCGAGGATACCTGTCAGCCGAATCCGCTGCTGAACGCTTTCAGCGATCTCTTCAATAATATAAATAATGTTCGCGAAGACATCGAGAAAAGCGGACGTAAGATCCAGGCCATCAACAAACTCATGCTCCGCAAACTGTCGAAGCTATAGTCCCCATGCAACTCCTGTTTGTCATCCTCATACTGGCTCTTGCCATCGGCTATGTGGCATGGCGGATATACCGCATCCTGAAGACGCCTTCCGACCCCTGTACCGGATGTGAGGGATGTGCGCTCAAGAAAAATTGCAAAATAATCCGAAAATAATTTGGTGATTTGCTGTCTTCTTCGTACCTTTGCATCCGCTAAGAAGAAACGGTGCCTTGGATGAGTGGCTTAGTCTACGGTCTGCAAAACCGTCCACGGCGGTTCGAATCCGCCAGGCACCTCTGAGAAACGAAATGGGAAGATACTTTTGGGTGTCTTCCCTTTTTAATAACAATAACACAAAATACACGTATGGTAAAGATCTCTAAAGAGGCCGCCCTGGAGTATCATGAGGCTGGCCGCCCTGGTAAAATCGAGGTAAAACCCACCAAGGCTTATCGGACACAAACAGACCTGTCCCTCGCCTACTCTCCCGGTGTTGCCTATCCCTGTCTGGAGATTCAGGAGAATCCTGATGATGCTTACAGATACACGGACAAGGGCAACCTCGTCGCTGTGATCTCCAATGGTACTGCCGTCCTCGGCTTGGGTGACATCGGTGCCATGAGCGGCAAGCCCGTCATGGAAGGTAAGGGACTGTTGTTCAAGATCTATGGTGGCATCGATGTGTTTGACATCGAGGTCAACGAGAAAGACCCGGAGAAATTCTGTGAGGCGGTAGAACGTATCGCCCCCACCTTCGGAGGTATCAACCTCGAGGATATCAAGGCCCCTGAGTGCTTCTATATTGAGGAGCGCCTGAAGAAGAGCCTCGACATTCCTGTGATGCATGACGACCAGCACGGTACGGCGATCATCTCGGCAGCAGGTCTGAAGAATGCCCTGGAGGTCATCGGCAAGGACATCAAGGATGTCAAGATTGTCGTCAACGGTGCCGGTGCCGCAGCCATCTCCTGTACCAAACTCTATATGGCGATTGGTGCCCGGAAGGAGAATATCGTCATGCTCGACTCCAAGGGTGTCATCAGCACGGCGCGTCAGGATTTGAACGAACAGAAGCAGTTCTTCGCCACCCAGCGTACGGATATCCATACCCTGGAGGAGGCTGTCAACGGAGCGGATGTCTTCGTGGGACTCTCCAAGGGTAACGTGCTCTCCAAGGAGATGGTGAAGACGATGGCGAAAGACCCTGTGATCTTCGCCCTGGCGAACCCTGTCCCTGAGATCTCCTACGAGGATGCCATGGAGGCACGTCCTGACACGTTGATGTCCACAGGTCGTACCGACTATCCCAACCAGATTAACAATGTCATCGGCTTCCCCTATATCTTCCGTGGTGCCCTGGATGTTCATGCCACCGCCATCAACGAGGAGATGAAACTGGCTGCCGTCTATGCGATTGCCGATCTGGCAAAACAACCCGTTCCTGACGTGGTGAACGATGTCTATAAGGTGAATAACCTCACTTTCGGACGTGACTACTTCATTCCGAAACCCGTTGACCCACGCCTCATTACGGAGGTCAGTGCCGCCGTGGCGAAGGCTGCCATTGAGAGTGGCGTCGCCCGTAAGAAGATTGAGGATTGGGACGAGTATAAGAACTCCCTCAGCGTGTTGCTGGGTCAGGAGACGAAACTGACACAGAAACTCTATGCCACTGCTGCAGCCCATCCGCAGCGTGTCGTCTTCGCCGAGGCTGTCCATCCCACCATGCTGAAGGCTGCCGTACAGGCAAAGGCAGAAGGTATCTGTCAACCCATCCTGTTGGGTAATGATGAGGTCATCACCAAACTGGCGAAGAAACTCGATCTGAACCTGGACGGCATTGAGATTGTCAACCTGCGCCATCCTTCTGAGCAGGAGCGTCGGGAACGTTATGCCATGATCCTGACTAATAAGCGTAAGCGTGAGGGCTATACCTTCCAGGAGGCGAACGACAAGATGTTCGAGCGTAACTATTTCGGTATGATGATGGTGGAGACGGGTGATGCCGATGCCTTTATCACTGGTCTTTACACCAAATATTCCAACACCATCAAGGTCGTCAATGAGGTCATCGGTATCCGTCCTGAATACAAGCACTTCGGTGCCATGCATATCATCAACTCCCAGAAGGGAACACTCTATATCGCCGATACCCTGGTGAACGAGAATCCTGATACCGACACACTGGTCGACATTGCCAAACTCGCTGCCACCAGTGTACGCTTCTTCAACGAGAAGCCGGTGGTGTCCATGGTCTCCCACTCCAACTTCGGCAGTTCCACCAGTGACGGTGCCAAGAAGGTACGCCATGCCACGGAGATCATGCAGGCACAGTATCCCGACCTGGCCATCGACGGTGAGATGCAGTTAGGCTTTGCCCTTGACCGTGACTTGCGTGACGAGCAATATCCGTTCACGAAGGTCTTCGGCAAGGATGTGAACACGCTGGTGTTCCCCAACCTGACCTCTGCGCGTTCATCCTATAGGATGTTGCAGATGCTGGATGCCGATGTCGAGATCATCGGTCCGATCCAGATGGGCTTGAACAAACCGATTCACTTCACCGACTTCGGCTCCTCGGTCCGCGATGTCGTCAACATCGTCGCCGTCGCCACCATCGATGCCTATGTCGACAAAGTCAAGAGCAGGATCAAGGCTAAACAATAAAAAAAAGGAACCACCCGGTTCCTTTTTTTTGGTTTCAAGATTCAAGATTCAAGATTCAGCATTGAACATTGAGAATTGAACATTGAACATTGGACGATTTCTGTCCTCCGCCCTCAGCCTTCAGACATCAGACATCAGACATCCTCCGCCCTCCTACATCTTCCATCTTACATCTTCCATCTTACATCTTCCGCCAGTTACATACCTTCAATTTCCTGGACAAGACTTCGGAGATAAGCATCAGAAACATTATCGATTTCCGATTTATCGTAGATAGCCATCAATGTTATCAGAATATCATCTTTACTAGTCTGCTGAAGATTATATGTGATAACTCGAGCTCCTCCGCTTTTACCTTTCCCTTTTGAGGCAATAGCCATACGATTTTTATATGTATGCTTCCCTAATGATTCCCCTGAAAAAGGATTTTTTTCAAGTTCATCGAGAAATGCATCAAAATCTTTTTCAAATGAGGGATATTTTTTTCGAAGAGCCCTTGCTCCTCGTTCAAACTCATCAAGATAGTCAAATGAAACTTTCATAAAAGACTATTTTGAAAATAGTTTACGAGCATCATGATGAACCTTACCTGCATGAAGTTCATCAAAAGCGC
>CACZCT010000038.1 GCA_902779745.1 uncultured Prevotellaceae bacterium | reverse complement strand
AGCGAAAGACTATAACGAACAAGTGGACTTTGGTGTGTATAACATGGGAGGTATTCGCGCTGACTTGCCTGAAGGGAAGGTGACCTATGGTGACGTGCTTGACATTGCTCCTTTTGAGAACAAGATAGCCTTTGGCACCCTCTCTGGTTCAGAAGTGCTGGAACTCTTCTCGCAGATGGCAAGGCATGGTGGCGATGGTGTCAGTCATTCAGTGCGTATGGTCATCACAAAAGACGGAAAATTGGTGAGTGCGACACTCAATGGTCAGGAGATTGAACTGCAGAAAGACTATCGTTTTGTGACGATAGACTATCTGTTGGGCGGCAATGACATGATGCTTGCCTTCAAAAAGTCGAGGAATATCCACTCGCCCCAAGAGAAAGAGAACAACTCCCGCTTCGTCATCATGAATTATTTCCGCGAGATGATGAAACAGGGAAAGAAAGTGGATGCGGAGATAGAAGGAAGGGTGGTCGTGCAGAAGTAAGATGTAAGAGATATGAAGGCAAGATATTTTCTGATGATATTAATGACGCTATTCGTGTTATCGGGACAGGCCCAGAAACAGAAGCAATTGGTGGTGTTGCACACAGGTGATATGCATAGTACGATACTGCCTATAAGTAGTCAGTTGCCTGATACGATGAAGGCGGGTAGGGCAGGTATGATCAGACGTATCGAGATGTTGAGGCAGGAGCGGGAGAAACATCCAGACCTGTTGCTCTTCGATTCAGGTGATTTCTTCCAAGGGTCTGCCTATTTTACAATGTTCAAAGGCGAAGTAGAAGTAGGACTGATGAACAGGATGGGCTATGATGCTGTGATGATTGGCAATCATGAGTTCGATGCCGGACTGGAAGAGATGGCACGTATCTTCCGTATGGCTAACTTCCCCATCGTGTGTGCCAACTACGACTTTACTGGAACACCAGTAGAAGGACTCGTCAAACCTTATATCATCATCAAGCGCAATGGGGTGAAGATTGGCGTGTTTGGTATCGGAAAGAAGATGGAAGGACTCGTTGCGGCTAAGAACTGCGTGGGCGTAAAGTATCTTGATCCTGCGAAGGTTGCCTTGGAGACAGCAACGATGTTGAAGGAGGAGAAGAAGTGTGATGTGGTTATCTGTATCTCTCACTTAGGATGGAAGGTAGGAGGTGACGACGATCAGTATATGGTACATCACTCTCGCAATATCGATCTGGTGCTGGGAGGCCATTCCCATACTTATCTTGTCAATGACAACTACGAGAAGAACCTCGACGGCAAGGAAGTCCTTGTCGACCATGAAGGCAAGCATGCTATCTTTGTGGGAAAGATGGTAATGAACCTAAAAAGGATAACGCAGTAGTCTCTACTCAAAATAGAACGTCAGCATTATCATCTTGCTCTGTGCACTGCGGACACTGCCGGCAAAAGCCCGCCTGTTGGTGTCCTTTAGTTCGTTGATATGGTTGGTGTCGAGGGAGTTGCTCAGGCCATAGCAGAACTTCAGTTCAGGAATCAGCTTGAAGAAAGGCAGGTAGAAATCGCAGCCGAGACCAACCTCTACCATAGAGGAGAAACGCTTCAGACTAACATAGTCCTCACCGCCTCTGGTGAGATTGATGAGCCCGCTGATACCTGCTGTTATATAGGGGCGGTAGTTGTTCCATCGGGGAGCGGCAAACTTGATGTTGACAGGCAGGGCTACATAGGTGTTTTTCAAGTCCTGTGTCACCTTGCGCGGTCTTCCTTCCTCATCAAGGTCCATCAGGTCAAGGAAGGCGAGGTGCTTGGCTCCGAAGTACATGGAGGGTGTAAAGCGCAGGGCAAAATTTTCGTGCAGGCGCAGTTCTCCAAGAACACCTACGGAGAATCCCGGATTCCATTTGTCGGCATCCGTCACAATGAGGTGCTCACTGACATTGCCTTCCTCATCAACGATTGTCTGCAAACCGACATTCTCAAACTCAATATCCTGTAAATGGGTACCTACGAGGATTCCAAAATGCATGGGGCGCAAGTCAATATAGGGCTTGTGCTGTACCTTTCGCTGTTGTGCATGTATGGAAAGCATGCTGACGAACAGGATCACCAAGAGAAATAAACGTTTATTATTCACATTAAACATAACGCAGGCGACGGGCTTTTTATTATTTCGACTACGTATAAATTACGAAAATATCTACCCAAAATTAGGTAGATATCGAAAAATATTCCTATCTTTGCATCACAATTAATGAGAATTTAGTATTAACTTTATAAAAGAAAAGATTATGGCATACGTAATTGGTGATGACTGCATCGCATGTGGAACATGTATCGATGAGTGCCCTGCTGGAGCAATCTCTGAGGGCGACAAGTATTCTATCAACCCTGATGTTTGCACAGAGTGCGGCACATGTGCTGACGTTTGTCCGTCAGAGGCTATCAGCCTCCCGGCATAAGTTGGACAGTCAATATGAAGACATAGGGCTTTCCCGTAAGGGAGAGCCTTTTTTATGTTGTGGAGAATAAAAAGGAGAATAAAAAAGGAGCGTGAGTGACACTCACGCTCCTCTATGTTCATATCAAAGGTTATTTAAGATTCATAATCTCCTGAGCAGCCTTGTATTCTGGGTCAATGGCGAGGATCTTCTCTGCATAGGTCTTGGCACCAGCTACGTCCTTGTTGATGTAGGAGTTGAACATCAGGTAGTGGTAGGCGGTCTTCAGCATGGTGTTCTCACCTTTTGTGCGGTCAGCCTTGGCAACAAGGATGTCTACGAGTTTCTGATAGTCTGGTTTGGCAAGGCTCTTCTCCATGTTATTATCAAGAGAGTTCCTCAGGTTGGCACGCATATAAGTAGCGTATGCAACCTGGTTGGGGTATTTCTTTGCCAGTTCTGCATAGATATCAGCGGCTTTGTTGGTGAGTTCGTCTTTCCTGGCAGCATCTTCTTTCGCATACTTGGAATAGATGGTGGCAAGAGATTCCTCGTCATCAAACGTCAGACCAGGCTTGCTGGCAGTGAACTCCTGATAGTATTTGATGGCCTTCTCGAAGTTATTATCCTTCAGGTAGGCGTCAGAGAGCGTCTTCAGAATGGTCCAGCGCTTGATCATCGAACCGTCCTGAACGAGAGCTAAAGCCTTGTCGTACTCGTCATAGGCATTCTGCTTCTCATTCAGAGCATCGTAAATCAAAGCAGCATAGTAGTGGTCGTACTCAGAGAACTTGGCACTGTCAGTCTCATTGAAGTACTTGTAGATGTAGTCCTTGGCGGCCTCGTAGTTCTTCAACTCATAGTTGCTGAACATGGCAAGGCGGGTGAAGGTGGCATTGCGGGGCTTGTCCTTCAAACCTTCCTGACAGGCAGCCAGAGCATCCTCATAGTGACCCTGGAAATAGCTGACACGGGCGAACTCATTCAGATAGTCCTTGTCCAACTGGCTGATGGGCACTTTCTTGAACTCGTTATAAGCAGCCTTCTCATCACCTCCAACCATGAAGATATGTCCTTTGATGGCATCCACACTGACTTCCGGACAGTTAGCCTTCAACTCATCCAGTTTGCGGGCTGCACCGTTGGGGTCAATCTTACGGTAAACCATGGCATACTTACGATAGGCCTCCACCAGTTTCTTGTCATAGTAGATGGCATTGTCGTAATAGGCAGCTGCAGCACCACCGTCATCGGAAAGGGCAGCGATGTCACCTAACAGGACATAGGCAGGGGCGAACTTGTTCTTGGAGGCTTCCAATGCATAGTTTGCATAGATACGGGCATTTGCCGTGTCATTAGCCTCATAGAAAGCCCGACCAAATTCATACAGGTTCTGTGCATTCTTCCTGTTGGCCTTGTAGAAAGGCTTCATCTGCTTGTCGAGATCAGCGGGTTTACTACTAATCATTTTCTTTACGGCATCAACATCGGCCTTAGAACCGTCCTGTGCCTTCACCTGAGTGCCGAATCCTAACATCAGCGCTCCCATTACTAAATATTTAATTGCTTTCATACTTCTTTGGTATTAAGTTTATACTTCTGTTTCCTGTCTCTATTGTTATGACGTACTAATGTCAAAATGGTTTATTTCGCATGATTGACAATGACCTCTCTTACATTCATATTCGCTGTTCTGGGAAGTAGTCCGGAGCGAAGGATAATCATTTGTCCCTTTGGTAACTGACAGAAATGGGCAAAGGCTGTGGGTGTCCCATTACGGGTGTCGTTAAGCAGGGCGTAGATAGTGCGGCGTAACGGGTAGTTACCGTTGTATAGATAGTATTGATAGGGCTTCCAACTGTTTGCCTTGGTGGCAGAGTCGAGTTTGGAAACGCCCATCACTGTTATATTCTTCTTAAAGGTGACATTCGTGGTGTCACGTTTGTCATTCAACCAGTTGGAACCGATAATGCCAAGGGAATTCTTGTGATTCTCCACATAGTCGACCACGGCGGCACTGGTCTTTACTGCTCCGATATTGGGGTTGGTAAACTCCTTTCCTCCAAGGATGGAGTCCACACACCAACGGACAGTGCTTGATAATGGATTGTCGAATACGACATCAATGGCTCCCAGTTTAGAACTGGGGTAGATTTCGCCCCATTGAGTCACCTCTCCACGGAGTATGCGTGCAAAGTCCTTGATGGTAATGCAACTGTCCGGGTTGGTGTTGTTGACGATGATGGAAAGACCGTCGTAGGCAATGGGTATTGCACGGGGCAAATATTTACGGTCTTGCAGGCTCTTTTTCTCCTTGGCGGTGAAGTCACGGGTTGTAAAGGCAAGCCATGTCTCCAGTTTCATCAACTTCTCCACGGCTTCCTGTTCGTTCATGTAATTCACGCCAATCGTGTCTAGACGCTGACTGTTGAAATAGAAGAGCTCTTCGTCAAGGATAGGATAGAAGCTCTCGTCAGCCACCAACGTCTCGGCGGCTTTGAGGTATGCCTCCTCCTTTTCAGGATTAGGCTTGCTCCCACATGCGTGGAGCAAGCCTAAAATGAGTGTTAATCCAACAAATTTGCTGAATACGTACTTTGTCATAGATTACTGAAGTTTGAAGGTTACGGGAACAGTGTACTTTACACGTACAGCTGAACCGTTCTGCTTACCAGGAATCCATTTCGGCATTGCCTTGAGTACGCGTATAGCCTCCTTATCCAGAGAGGGGTCAACACCACGGACCACCTTAACGTCCGTGATAGAACCGTCACGTTCAACCACGAAGGTACAAACAACGCGACCTTGTACACCATTCTCTTCAGCTACCACAGGATACTTGATATTGCTGCTAAGCCAAGACATCAGCGCAGAGTTTCCTCCGGGGAACGAAGGCATCTGCTCTACCACGTCGAAGACTTTCGTCTCCTCCACTTTTGGTGGCTCGGGTTCGGCAATGACTTCCTTGGCTTTTAGCACCTCACCAGCCGTCTCGTCGTTTCCTTCTACGTTGAAGGCACCGATGGCGGTATTGGTTTCTTGCAGTTCTTCCTGAGATTTCATCTCCTGGTCTTCTTTCACCTCATTATCCTTCTTGATTTCAGGAACGGTAAAGGCCACTGAGCTCTTCACTTTCTCAACTTCAATCTTCTCAACTTCGGGTTCGTCTTTCTTCTCTACCTTAGCTTCCTTCTTCTCTGCAAGGCTCTGGAGTTCTACGTCTGCCTCAATGGCTGCATTCTGTGATGCGATGTAGTTCTCAATAGATACCTTTGCAATGACGATGGCTGCGATGATAGCAAAGCCGACAAACATCGAGATGATTGCTTTCAGGTTACGGGATCCCGTGCTCTTACGCAGTTGATAAGCTCCATATGCTTGGTTCTTCCCTTCGAATACGAGGTCGACCCAGCCGTTGTCAATAAGATCTATTTTTGCCATAGTTCTTTTTACATTTTAAGGGTTAATCATTTTACACCTGCCTTCTGGATGAGTGCCTTGTCTTCGTCACTCATCTTGTCGACATTGTCAATGACGTACTTATCAACATTACTAATCAACATCTCATCGAGGGCTGCCACCATGTTTTCATAGGTTGCAGTGTTGAGAGGGCGGATGATGACGGTCAGCGTAGGAACTTTCTCGCCGTTGGGGAGTTCACCCTTCTTCAGCTTCTTGAGTGCTTCCTGATACTGTTCGTCAGTCATCTTTGAGTTATACTCGTTTTTCTTGGCATCAAGTTCCTTCTTTGCCACCTTGATCTTGGCAATCGGGTTGATACCTTCCTCGGTCGTGTGCTCGTTGAGAACTTTCTCGATACCGTCCTTGCCATAGGTCGTCTGCTTGACGCATGAGGGGTCTTCATAATTGGGAAGACCGGCAATGTACCATACCTTGTCATCGGAGCCAAGGTAAAGGGTAATGGTATGAGAAGCCTTTGTCACCTGCTTCTGGTCCTCATTCAGATTCTTCGTGTCATCGTTCGACGGCATGGTCAGCTGCATAGCCTGCGGCTTGGCCAGCGTAGTACAAAGCATGAAGAAGGTGATCAGAAGCATCATCATGTCTACCATCGGCGTGAAGTTCACGCGGGTATCCATCTTCTTTTGCTTACTTAGATTCTTTTTTGCCATAATACTACTAGTCGCTTAAACGTTTAACATCGAGATTCGTAATGAGTTGGAAACGGTTCTCATTCATGTCCTGAAGTTCTGACATCAACTTCTTAATAGCAGCATAAGGAGTCTTGGAATCGCACTTGATGGCGAGCTTGATGTCAGGATTTGCCTCGCGGGCCGCAGTGACCCACTCCTGGAATTCGCTCTTGCCGCCCTTGATACTGTCAAGGGGAAGACCGAGCTTCTGGATTTCCTCAGCCATCTTTTCTGGCTCTAGGTTGAGGTAGTTGCCAAGCTGTGCCATGGGGGCTCCCACCATTGCATCCTCACGGAAATGCTTGATTTGGTTGGCGTTGAGCGTGACACCGAACTTGTCGGTCATCACGTCCAACATAGCCTGCATGTTGTTCTTGTTTTCGGTACCACAGTAGATGCGTCCCTCTGGTGTTACCAGAATGTTCAGCACATCCTGCTCTGGTATCTTCAACTCTGACACAGAGTTAGGCGCGGTGACTTGTACTGGTTCCGGTGTCAAGATAAAGAAACACAGAAGCAGCGTCATCACGTCTGACATAGGCGTCATGTCAATCCAGATGTCTTTTTTCTGTATCTTAATTTTAGCCATACTAAAACTGGTTTTTGAGTTTTAAATGGTTAAAAAATTAAGCCTCGTTGTGGTTAGAATCGTATGTAGCAGCGATTGTGAAGCCAATCTCATCGAGAGCGTAGGTCAACTTATCGATCTTGTTAGAGAAGAAGTTGTAAACAACGGTAGCAACCCAAGAGGTCAAAATACCAGATGCTGTGTTTACAAGGGCCTCAGAAATACCTGCAGACAGAGCCATAGAGTCAGCACCACCACCTGCAGACAGAGCCTGGAATGATCCGATCATACCGAGCACGGTTCCGAACAGAGCGGTCAGGGTACCCAGAGATACGATAGTAGCAACCATAGGCATGTTCATCTGAAGGGTTGGCATCTCCAACTGAGTAGCCTCTTCGTGAGCCTGCTGGATCTTGGCAATCTTAGCAGCCTTCTTCAAGGTGTCATCACCCTCAACAGTCTGATACATGTTGATAGAAGCCAGCACGACGTTGCCGACAGAACCCTGCATCTTGTTGCAGAGATCCTTTGCCTTGGAGAAGTCCTGAGCCTTGATAGCTGCCTTTACATCAGCAGTGAACTTAGCCAGGTTGATCTTACCAGAAGCAGTGCGGATAGCGAAGAAACGCTCGATACCCAGACAGATAACGGTGAAGAGAAGGGTCAGGATCAAACCTACTACGAAACCTCCCTTATACACTGTTCCGAGAAGATTTGCCGGATGACCACTGCGGTCGCCACCAATGAAGTTGTCGGGGTTACCCATCACGAAATACCATACACTGTAACCTGCGATACAGCAGATAGCGAGAATAATCCATGCAGCTTTAACACCTTGGAAGCCCGATTTTTTAGCTGGGGCTGCAGCCTTTGTTGTTGTTGCCATAAAAATAAATTTTTAATTTTTAGTTATTAAATGAATGATGTTTGTTGTATGTTTCTGATTTAACGTTAATTGCCTTGTTTTTAGTATGTGAGAATTGAGCGTTCCCACACCTATCTTTTGGCAAAGATAACAATTTGTGGCGGTTAAACCGCCTATTTAAGAACTTTTAACTTGATATTCGTCAAATTTTAATGAAGTAACGCCAATACTTCCTTGATTCGGCGCATAGCCTCGATGATATTTTCGTCGCTGGTGGCATAGCTCATGCGAAAACATTCCGGATCTCCGAAAGCGTCACCGCCTACTGTTGCCACGTGTCCTTTCTCCAAGAGATAGAGGGCCAGGTCAGTGGAATTGTTGATGGTCTTCTCACCATCACTCTTTCCGTAGAAACTGCTGCACTTGGGGAAAAGGTAGAAGGCACCTTCGGGAACGTTGACCTCTAAGCCGGGAATCTCCTTGGCAAGTTTGACAATCAGGTCACGGCGGCGCTCAAAAGCCTTGCGCATCTCCTCGACACATTCCTGGCTGGAAGTATAGGCAAACTCGGCAGCTTTCTGACTGACGGAGCAGGGACCGCTGGTATACTGGCCTTGCAGTTTGTTGCATCCCTTGACAATCCACTCGGGGGCGGCAATGTAACCGATACGCCAGCCTGTCATAGCATAAGCCTTGCTAACACCGTTGACGATGATGCTGCGCTCTTTCATGCCTGGGAACTGTGCGATACTCTCGTGTTTGCCGACGTAGTTGATGTGCTCGTAGATCTCGTCGGCGAGGACAAACAGGTCGTCGTGGTTCTTGATGACATTGGCAAGTCCTTCCAGTTCTTCCTTACTATAGACGCTTCCCGTAGGATTGCTTGGGGAACAGAGGATGAGCATACGGGTCTTCGGTGTAATGGCGGCCTCCAGTTGTTCCGGGGTGATCTTGAAGTTCTGCTCAAAACCAGCCTCGATGATTACAGGCTTTCCTCCTGCCAGCAATGCCATTTGTGGATAGCTGACCCAGTAGGGGGCGGGAATGATGACCTCGTCGCCAGGGTTCACTAAAGCCATGACGGTATTGCATACACTTTGCTTGGCACCGTTGGATACCAAGATCTCGGAAGGCTGGTAGTGCAGGTGGTTCTCACGTTCCAGTTTGCGGGCAATGGCCTGACGCAGGTCAGGATAGCCGGGAACGGGGGAGTAGCGTGAGTAGTTCTCATCAATGGCGAGTTTTGCCGCCTGCTTGATATGGTCGGGTGTATTGAAGTCCGGTTCACCGACGCTCATGTTGATGACGTCAATGCCTTGTGCTTTCATTTCGGAACTTTTCTGTGACATCGCCAGCGTTGCCGAGGGTGCCAGTCGTTGCAAACGGTCAGATAATTGTGCCATATTTTATATAGTGTTTGTAATGAGTTGCAAAAGTAATCATTTTATTCTTTCTAAACGAAGAAATGCATCACTTTTTATATTTTCTTATCTCTTACTTTTCATTTAAGGTGCAAGGTGTGTCCCATACGGTTTTTCTTGGTTTCCAGATACCGCAGGTTATAAGGGTTGGGAGTGACTTCGATGGGAACGTTCTCCACGATTTCCAGTCCGTAGGCCTCCAGACCGACACGCTTGACGGGGTTGTTGGTCAGCAGGCGCATCTTATGGACACCCAGGTGGCGCAGCATCTGGGCACCACATCCGTAGTCACGCTCGTCGGGCTTGAAGCCGAGGTGTACATTGGCGTCTACGGTGTCGAGCCCTTCTTCCTGCAACTTATAGGCGGCAATCTTGTTCATCAGTCCGATGCCCCTGCCTTCCTGCTGCATATAGATGACGACGCCTTTCCCCTCTTTCTCGATCGCCTGCATTGCCTTGTGCAGTTGCTCACCGCAGTCACACCGCTTGGATCCGAGGATGTCACCGGTCATACAGGAGGAATGGACTCGCACCAGGATGGGTTCCTCCTCGTTCCATTCTCCCTTGATAAGGGCGAGGTGTTCCAGGCCGTTGCTGACCTGCCGGAAGGGGATGAGCTTGAAATGCCCGTAGTCCGTAGGCATGTCCACTTCTTCTCCGACCTCGATCAAAGACTCTTTCTTCAGGCGGTAGGCAATCATGTCCTTGATGGTGATGATCTTCATGTCGTACTGGCGGGCAAACTCCACCAGTTGCGGCAGACGTGCCATCGTGCCGTCGTCGTTCATGATCTCCATGAGGGCACCGGCAGGATAGAGTCCTGACAGTTTGCAGAGGTCAATGGCAGCCTCTGTGTGTCCGCTTCTGCGCAGTACTCCGTTGTCCTGGGCATAGAGCGGGTTTACATGTCCTGGCCGTCCGAAGGTCTTGGGGGTGGAGGCGGGATCGGCCAATGCCTTGATGGTGGCGGCACGGTCATGGGCAGAGACTCCCGTGGAGCACCCTTCTATCTTGTCGATAGTGACGGTGAAAGGAGTTCCTAAAAGGGAGGTGTTGTCCTGTACCTGATGGGGCAGGTCGAGTTCTATGCTGCGGCTGATGGTGACAGGTGCACACAGCAGTCCCCGTGCGTTCTTCAGCATGAAGTTCACCATCTCGGGGGTGATCTTCTCTGCCGCACAGATGAGGTCGCCTTCATTCTCGCGGTCTTCGTCGTCTACCACAATCACGAACTTCCCTTGGCGGAAATCGTCCAGAGCCTCCTCAATGGTATTTAGCTTGAAATTCTCCATATTACACATTATTTATTATTAATAAGATCGATGATGAGCGGCATCTTCTTCAGTTCCTCCAGTGTCACTGGAATACTTGGGTGCTTCTCTGCAATGCGCTGCACCATCAGTTCATTGGTCTTGGATATTGTATTCAGGTCTTTCCGTAAGCGGAGACGGAAACGGCACATTCTCAAATAGAAGAAAAGTCCCGCAGGCAAGAAAAGTCCGGTGATGATGTTCAGCCATTTCTGACGGAACGGTCTAGTATGGGCATGTGTTGCCACAATAGGGTAGCGGTTGAGGTAAGTGAGGACACCCCTGTCCTTGGTGTTCGACAGGTCTTCGATGACCTCTTCCAGTTCTTCACTGATACGGCGGATGGTCTGGTCGTCGCCAGGACGGAAGAATACCTTGACGGGATTGGGCAGGTGGAGCAACTGATGCTCCGTGCTGTACTGCTCAATCTCCTCGTTGATACGTAGCAGGTGATAGGCATCCGCCATGTAGATGGGATCCTCGATGATGACCTCCTTGCTGCTGATATGCCGCTTGCTCCGTAAGCCGAGTATGTTGAACAGGGCTTGTTTGTACATGTCGATGTTGAACACGACGGAGTCATTGTTTGCCTTGTAGGTGAAGAAGACAGCAATAGGTGTCAGCGTACAGGTGCCCAACAGTTTGCCGAACCACACCGTCCAGATGTCGTCGCGCGCCATTCTCATACCGGTATTCTCCAGAATGTAGTAGACGATGAACACCAGTACGGAGATGATGACTGGTACGCCGAGTCCTCCCTTTCGGATGATGGCACCCAAGGGAGCGCCTATGAAGAAGAATATCAGACAGGAGAGCGAGAGCGTCACCTTGTTGATGGCCTCAATCATGTGCAGGCGGTCGTTGTGGTTCAGGGCATCGGAATAGTCTCCCTTATAGTCCAGGTCGACAGAGGCGGTCTGGGCATCTCTGACAGCCATCTTCATGACACGCTGCTTGGCCTCAGGGGTCAGCTTCTTATAGATGGAGTCGAAGTTGATGATGTCTTTCTGCACCTCCTCCACAGCCTTGAGGGAGTCGGTCTTGGTGAGGGTGGGGAGATAGAAGCCTGTCATCTTGGACTCTTTGTAGAACTGATGACCTACGGAGTCGTTGAACTCGCGGATGGAGTCCAGGTCGTGCAGGATCTTGCCCATGCTCTTCGAACGGGCGTCACTGGCTATCCAGCCCGCCTCCTGCATGTTGAAGCCTCCGTCGAAATTGAGTACGATGCGTTTGTTCGAGAACGTCTCACGACGGTAGGGCACGTTGGCGGAGCCTGCCACATCCTGGGAACGCATGTTCTCGAACCATTCACCGCTGTAAAGTGTCAACAACAGGTGCATCTTCTCCTCTGTCGTCTGCATCTTTCCGGAATCGGCAAGGATGACGGCAGCGTCTTCATAGCCTCCGTTCATACGGTAGATCATGATGCCGTAGAGCATACCCGTATTCATGTCCTTCTTCTGTACATAGAGGTTTGAACCGCTGATGCCGTCGTAGAAGATACCCTCCGGGATCTCCACCTCCGGGTTCTTCTGCTGCATGGAGATCAGCAACTGGCGGAAGGAAATGAATGACTTGGGACCGATGACCTCCTGGAAATAGAAGGAGATGCAGGAAATCACGATGACGATGGCTATCAGTGAGCGCATCGACTGCAACAGGGAGATGCCCGCCGCCTTGATGGCTGTCAGTTCCGAACTCTCACCGAGGTTACCGAAGGCAATCAGCGAACTGAGCAGGATGGCAAGGGGGAATGCCTGAGGCATCAGCATCAGTCCCATGTACCAGAAGAACTGTGCCATCACTTCCAGCGAGAGTCCCTTTCCGATCAGTTCGTCAACATAACGCCACAGGAACTGCATCATCAATACAAACTGACAGATGAAGAACGTTCCTATAAATAGCAGTCCGAACTGCTTGGTAATAAATATGTCTAATTTCTTGATGCGAAACATTGACGTCATGCACTATGGGCATGCAAAGGTACGAAAAAACGGGAGAAAGACAAAAGAAAAAGAAGTTTTCTTTTTATAACAAGAATCCGCTGACACGGTGCAGGCGCTCCATATTCGCATCCCAGAGCCCCTTCAGGTCTTCTATGTCCTCCGGGTCAGCATAGTCGGTAATCAGAAGATTCAGATTCCCTGTCAGCTCACTCTGCTCGATACGCATCTCCCAATAAGCATCAGGGTCGTCCTCTTGGTAGTCCCATTTAAGTTTGATATGACTGAATTTCTCTGATTCCAGAACTTTCGACACCTTGGTGTCCCGCTCCGTCCACGGATGCCCCCAAGTGAATGTCATCTCATCTCCGTTCTCAACGACCACGTCGGCAAGCCATTTCTGAAGTCCTGCAGCGTTGCTGATCATATCCCATACAATTTTGGGAGACTTGGCGGATAATGGGTATTCCTTCTTTAGCAGTTCTTTCTTCATATCCGAATAGGTTAGTTTCTGCCTACAAAAATACAAAAAATAATCGAAATACAATGTTTTTTCTGAAAAAAAGTTTTGCGGATTAAAAAGTTTATATTACCTTTGCACCCGATTTCAGAGGAATCACCCCCTGTGATGGCGGGATAGCTCAGCTGGTTAGAGCGCATGATTCATAATCATGAGGTCCCCAGTTCAATCCTGGGTCCCGCTACAAAAGCCCCTGCGGACAGATGTTCGCAGGGGTTCTTGTTTGCGTAAATGATGGGAGCATGTTGGAATGAGATGCCTTCCATAGGGGGGTAAATGCCAGCTTAAAAGGGAGTAAGTGCCAGCCTAACAGGGAGAAAGAAGCATCCTAACAATCGTGCGGCTCCAGCCAAAAGGCTGTGCGACTATAGCCGAAAGGCCTTACGCCTATAGCCAAAATAGAAGACAACAAAAAGTGCAGGATCGGTGTAGTGTGTTCAACGAAAAAGGGAGTAGTACGGGACTAGTTGGAACAACTACTCCCGTCTTAAAACGCCCTGTACATCGTGGTTTCAGCTCAAAACGGGAGAAGGGGAGTAGTTGTTTCATATTCTTAGTCGTATTCATAGTCCTAGATTGTTGTCTAAATCTATGAGTGCAAAGATAAGGAATAGAATTGAAAGGGCACAAATAATTTAGAAAAAATGTAGGGGGAGAAACGCTGTCTTTGGGATTGATATACATTATTTATTTTTATGTGCGAAAAACTTTTTAGTGAAAAGATGATGGAGTATGGTGGTTTTTTACTACCTTTGCAGTCCGATTTTCAACGAAGAAAATTTATATAACGTTATATTATGGCAGATACAAAAAAGATGAAGACAGCGCTCATCTCTGTGTTCCACAAGGATGGGCTGGAAGAGTTGTTGAAGAAGCTGAACGACGAGGGCGTGAAGTTCTTGTCGACAGGTGGTACTCAGACATTTATTGAGAGTCTCGGCTATGCATGCGAGAAGGTGGAGAATGTGACGACGTATCCCTCTATCCTCGGTGGTCGTGTAAAGACTTTGCATCCGAAAGTGTTCGGAGGTATCCTGGGGCGTCGTGAGAATGAGGGCGACCGTGAGCAGATGGCTCAGTATGAGATTCCTGAGATTGACTTGGTCATCGTCGACCTCTATCCCTTTGAGCAGACCGTTGCAAGCGGTGCCTCAGAGGAGGATATCATCGAGAAGATAGATATTGGTGGTATTTCTTTGATCCGTGCAGGAGCCAAGAACTTCAACGATGTCGTCATCGTGCCTTCAAAGGCTGAGTACGGCATGTTACTGGATATCCTGAACAAGCAGGGCGCCGAGACTACGAAGGCTCAGCGTCGTGAGTTCGC
Source organism: uncultured Prevotellaceae bacterium (assembly GCA_902779745.1). Taxonomy (GTDB): domain Bacteria; phylum Bacteroidota; class Bacteroidia; order Bacteroidales; family Bacteroidaceae; genus Prevotella. The sequence continues at coordinate 9,529 of CACZCT010000038.1, read as the reverse complement.
TACCCGTGCCTTCGGTGTCAGCAGTCATTATGACACAGCTATTCACAACTGGTTCATGAAGTAATTGAAAATTGAAAATTGATAATTAAGAAAGATGGGATTTTTTAGTTTTGTCCAGGAAATAGCCATGGACCTTGGAACGGCTAACACAATCATTATCAGTGATGACAAGATTGTGGTGGATGAGCCGTCAGTAGTAGCTCTTGACCGTCGTACCGACAAGATGATTGCCGTAGGTAACGAGGCCAAGATGATGTATGAGAAGACGCATGAGAATATCCGTACCATCCGTCCGTTGCGTGACGGTGTGATTGCTGACTTCTCTGCCTGTGAGCAGATGATGCGCGGACTGATTAAGATGGTACATACAGGCAGTCGACTGTTCTCTCCCTCTCTCCGTATGGTGATCGGTGTACCCTCAGGCTCTACGGAGGTGGAACTTCGTGCTGTCCGCGACTCTGCCGAGCATGCCGACGGTCGTGACGTATATCTGATTTTCGAGCCGATGGCTGCAGCTATCGGTATCGGTATCGACGTAGAGGCTCCGGAGGGCAATATGATTGTCGATATCGGTGGTGGATCTACGGAGATTGCCGTCATCTCATTAGGCGGTATCGTCAGCAACAACTCCATCCGTACGGCTGGTGACGACCTCACTGCCGACATCCAGGAGTATATGGCCCGTCAGCATAACGTGAAGGTATCGGAGCGTATGGCTGAGCGCATCAAGATCAACGTAGGCTCTGCATTGACAGACCTTGGCGATGAGGCTCCCGAGGATTATATCGTACACGGTCCTAACCGTATCACTGCCCTGCCGATGGAAGTTCCTGTATGCTATCAGGAGATTGCCCATTGTATCGACAAGACAGTGGCAAAGATTGAGAATGCCGTCCTCTCCGCATTGGAGAACACGCCTCCTGAGTTGTATGCCGACATCGTGAAGAACGGTATCTGGCTCTCTGGCGGCGGTGCCCTGCTGCGCGGCTTGGACAAGCGTCTGACAGACAAGATCAATATCCAGTTCCATATTGCCGAGGATCCGTTGCATTCTGTGGCAAAGGGTGCCGGTATTGCCTTGAAGAACGTTGATCGTTTCTCTTTCTTGATGCGATAGACTGACAGATGCACAACCTGCTGGAGTTCCTACAGAAATACCATCATTGGTTTCTCTTTGTCCTGTTGGAGGTCATCAGCCTGATCCTGCTGTTCCAATACAACAGCTATCAAGGCAGCGCATGGCTCTCGTCAGCCAATGCGGCAGCTGGGACTATCAGCGAGGGGAGGTCCAAGATGGAGTCGTTCTTCTCGCTCACGAGGATGAACGAGGAACTTTCCTTGCGTAATTTCTATCTGGAAAGGCAGGTGACGCAGTTGCGCCGTTTATATGGTGAGGCAACGGAGGATACTGCCGGCTTGGTGATGAAGGAGATGCAGTTCCTGAAGAGGTATCAGCTCGTTCCTGCGAAAGTGGTGACCAACGAGTTGAACAGACAGGAAAACCTGATAACCATCAATCGTGGAGCGGCAGACGGCATAGAGGCTGGAATGGGTGTAGCCTGCGGACAAGGTATCGTAGGTGTCACCTATTTGGTTTCAGACCATTATACCGTTGTGATTCCAGTGCTGAACAAGACCTCCCGTATCAGTTGTGCCATTCGTGGACACAATTATTTCGGAATATTACGATGGGACGGCAAGGAGGCGGGTGTCACCTATCTGGAGGACATCCCCCGTCATGCCCGTTTCAAGAGAGGCGACTGGGTGGAGACGAACGGCTATTCCTCCATCTTCCCTCCGGGGGTATTGGTGGGTAAGATAGAAACGGTCTATAACTCCGTCGACGGCTTGTCCTATCGTGTCAAAGTCCGTTTGTCAACAGACTTTGGCTGTCTGCGTGACGTTATGGTGATTATCGACAAGTCGATAGCCGAGCGTACTCGTCTGTTGCAGTCAGCCCGTGACTCATTGAAGTTGAACGTTAAGGAATAGAACGATGTCAATAGACCTGTTAAAGCGATCCGGATTATTTATTGTCTTCGCGTTGGCACAGACGATAGTCCTGGGGCGTATCCATCTGTTTGGCTATGCCACTCCGTTGCTTTATGTCTATTTTGTCCTTCTGTTTCCCCGTAACTATCCCAAATGGGCGATTCTGTTGTGGAGTTTCTTCCTGGGACTGACTGTTGATGTGTTCTTCAACACCCCTGGAGTAGCCGCTGCCTCCATGACGCTGATAGGTGCTATCCAACCCTATTTCTTCGAACTGTTCGTGCCCCGTGATTCCAGCGAGAATCTCAAGCCTTCCGTCAAGACGCTCGGTACGCTGAAATATTTTAACTATTCTGCCGTACTGGTCGTGCTCTATTGTCTGGTGTTCTTCTCTTTGGAAGTCTTCAACTACTACAATTGGGTAGAGTGGTTGAAGTGTGTAGTGGGCAGTGCGGTATTTACCTTGGTGCTGATATGGACGTTTGACAGTGTGGCAGGCAAGGAAGGATGAAAGACCATGAGATTGACTATCGGCGTTATGTAATCGGCGGTGTGGCAGTTGTCATTGTCGTCGTCTATATCATTCGTCTTTTTGTCCTGCAGATCATGAGTGACGACTATAAGAAGAATGCCGACTCCAATGCCTTTCTCAAGAAGATAGAGTATCCCTCCCGTGGTGTGATAACGGATCGTCACGGGAAACTGCTTGTCTATAACCAGCCCGCCTATGATATCATGGTGGTGATCAATGAGGCCAAGGACCATCTGGACACCCTTGAGTTCTGCAATGCCTTGAATATCACGAAGGAAGAGTTCGACAAGCGTATGGCGGATATCAAGGACCGTTCGAAGAATCCCGGCTATAGCCGTTTCACCCAGCAGATGTTCATGAGCCAGTTGTCGGACAAGGACTTCTCTGTGTTTCAGGAGAAGATGTTCCGCTTTCCCGGCTTCTATGTACAGCGGCGCAGCATCCGCCAGTACCAGTATCCCTATGCTGCCCATGTCTTAGGCGACGTGGCGGAGGTGTCCCCCTCTGATATCGAGGAGGATGACTATTATATCCCTGGCGACTATATCGGAAAACTGGGTATTGAGCGCAGTTACGAGAAACAGTTACGTGGCGAGAAAGGTATGCAGATCCTGCTGCGTGATGCCCATGGTCGTATACAAGGACGCTATCTGGACGGAGCCTTGGACCGCCGGCCCGTGCCTGGCAAGAACCTCACGCTGAGTCTCGATGCCGACCTGCAGGCCTTGGGAGAGCGGTTGATGGAAGGGAAGATCGGCAGTATCGTGGCTATTGAGCCGTCTACGGGTGAGGTGCTGTGTATGGTGTCCTCTCCCTCTTACGACCCTCGTATGATGGTCGGCCGTGCCCGTTCGAAGAATCATCGCCTGCTGAGCCAGAATGTCTGGAAGCCCTTGCTCAACCGTAGTATCATGGGACAGTATCCTCCTGGTTCTACCTTTAAGACGACCCAGGGACTGACCTTCATGAGTGAGGGAATCCTGCATCCTACCCAGACAGCCTATCCCTGTGCCCATGGCTTTAACTTCAAGGGACTGCACGTAGGCTGTCACGGTCATGCCGCCCCATTGCCTTTGGTGCCAGCCCTTTCCACTTCCTGTAACGGCTATTTCTGCTGGGGACTTTATTATATGATCAACCAGCACCTGTCGAAATACGGCAGTGTGCAGAATGCCATGAACAAATGGCGTGACTATATGGTGAGCATGGGATTCGGCTATCGTCTGGGGATTGACCTGCCGGGTGAGAAACGCGGACTGATTCCCAATGCGGAGTTCTATGACCATGCTTATAAGGGGTCGTGGAACGGACTGACCATTATCTCCATCGCCATCGGACAGGGTGAGGTGAATGCCACGCCGTTGCAGATTGCCAACCTGGGTGCCACCATCGCCAATCGGGGCTACTACTATGTGCCTCATGTGGTGAAGAAAGTACAGGGTGAGCCCCTTGACACTACCTTTACCCGTAAGCATTATACGATGGCAAAGCGTGAAGCCTACGACTATGTGGTGGCTGGTATGCGAGCTTCGGCAACAGGTGGTACGTGTCATGAACTGGCCAAGTATGACTTTGTGGCCTGTGGAAAGACAGGTACGGCACAGAACCGCGGTCATGACCACTCCGTATTCATGGGCTTTGCCCCGATGGACAATCCGAAGATTGCCGTTGCCGTCTATGTGGAGAATGGCGGATGGGGTGCTACCTATGGTGTACCCATTGGCGGCTTGATCATGGAACAGTATATTCACGGAAAACTCTCGGAGGCTTCAGAGAAACGCGCTACGGAGTTCCAAAACAGACATATCGCCTATGGCAACACAAGCAGGTAGACAGACCAGCATCCTCCGTTCAATCGACTGGTGGACGATATTGATCTATATCGCCCTGCTGTCGTTTGGCTGGATCAGTGTATGCGGTGCCAGTTATTCCTATGAGAATACTGACATCTTTAGTCTGGACACCCGTTCTGGTATGCAGATTATCTGGATTGGCACGTCTGTCGTCCTAGGCTTTACCATCCTGATGTCAGACGACCGCTTCTATGATACCTTTGCCTATATCATCTATGCTTTATTGCTGATCTTGCTGTTTGCCACCATCTTCAACACACATAGTATCAAAGGCTCCCGGTCGTGGCTGGTATTAGGACCCTTACGCCTGCAACCTGCCGAATTCGCCAAGTTTGCCACGGCGCTCGCCTTGTCGAAGTTCATGTCGACCTATGGGTACAATATCCACCAGTGGAAGCATTTTGCGGCAACACTGGCAATTATTGTATTCCCGATGCTGTTTATCGTATTACAGCGTGAGACAGGATCCGCCTTGGTGTATTTTGCTTTCTTCCTAATGTTCTATCGGGAGGGAATGCCGGGTTCTATTCTGTTTACGGGTGTGGCGATGGTCATCTATTTCGTCGTGGGTATCCGTTATGCGGAAGTATATATGGTAGACTCAGTAACCTCCGTGGGTAAGTTTACCGTCCTGTTATTGATACAGTTGTTTGCGGCCGGTATGGTATGGGTCTATGGCAACAACAAACGACTGGCATGGCGTATAGGACTTTATTGCATAGGTATCACCCTATTCTCCCTGTTGCTGTTGAAGATACCCTTTGACATTGTCTATATCCAACTTGCCATGATGGTTATCCTGATAGGCTATCTGGTATTCCAGGCATTAAGTTCCCGTATTCGGAACTATTACTTCATCGCCCTTTTTGCCTTAGGCTCTGTCGGTTTCTTCTATGGTGCCGACTTCATCCTCAACAACGTGATGGAGCCTCATCAGCGTACCCGTATCAATGTGTTGCTGGGACTGGAGGAAGACCTTCGCGGTGCTGGCTATAATGTACATCAGAGTGAGATAGCCATTGGCTCAGGCGGTATTGAGGGAAAGGGGTTCCTGAATGGTACGCAGACGAAATTGAAGTTTGTGCCGGAACAGGATACTGACTTTATCTTCTGTACGGTAGGTGAGGAAGAGGGCTTCCTGGGCTCTGCGGGAGTATTGTTGTTGTTCCTGGCGTTGATACTGCGACTTATCTATCTGTCAGAACGACAACCGTTCCGCTTTGGGCGTGTCTATGGCTATTGTGTGTTGAGTATCTTCCTCTTCCATGTGTTTATCAACGTGGGCATGGTATTAGGACTAACTCCTGTGATTGGTATTCCCCTGCCGTTCTTCAGTTATGGCGGCTCTTCCTTATGGGGATTCACCATCCTGTTGTTTATCTTCCTGCGTCTTGACGCGGCGCGAAACTATCTGAGGAATTAGGGACTATTTTCTCGTCAAGATGATACCCACGTCAGAGACTCCTGGCAGGATTTCCCTTTTCATATCATGTCGGATGTCGATATGAAGCGATTCCCCTTCGTTTAATGATATCGTCTTGAGGGCAATCTCATACTGGTAATTACTGATGCCTGGTCCTTTGGCATTCCCGTTATGGTCAATCAGGTCACAGTTCAACGTATCGCTCTCTGTCTCCATAGAAGGGAGTTTTGTCTGGTCGATGATGAGTGTCAGTCCCATAAAGGGATAGAGTCCGCTGATCCGCAACCCTATCTTCTCCTGAAAGTCTCCCGTTTGTTGGATGGGGGGAGTGGAGAAGGAGAGCATGTCATTCTTCTCCCATCCGGAAATGGCAACAGACTCGTATTGGCTATAGACCGTCTTGTGGTCGCATGCCACACACGTCAGTAGTATTACCAGCCCTATATAATATAATAAGGTGTGCCTACTCTTTTGCATTTTGTGACTTCTGCTCATGCTTCTGGCGACGGTTACCGTTACCTTGCGGACGCTGGTTGTTCTGTGTGTTACCGCTATTTTCCCCGTTGTTAGGCTTCTTATGCTTCTTCTTTTTCTTCTTCGTCCTGTCGAAACGGTTGATATTCTCCTGTGTGGCAAGGTCAAGGGGACGCTGAGGTTCTTGTTTCCTTCCGTCTTCCTGTAGCGATATCGGCTTCTCGCCCTTCTTGTTCATCTCGATAATCTCTTTTGCCCGTTCTGCAGTGATGGTTTCTAGGTTGGCAGCAATATTCTTGTCGGTAGAATAGGAGATGAGTCCTGCTAGGATGTCAGCCTTGAAATAGTGGTAGTCGGCATCCTGTGTCTGTAGGATAGTATCCTTGGAAGGCAGTTTACGTCCTGCCTCCACATAGTCGTCCACCTCATAGTTCAGACAGCATTTCAGTTTGGCGCACATACCCGCCAGTTTCTGTGGGTTCAGGGAAATATCCTGATAACGGGCGGATCCTGTACCGACACTCACGAAGTTCTTCATCCATGTGGCACAGCAGAGTTCCCGTCCACAGGGTCCTGTGCCTCCGATACGTCCGGCCTCCTGGCGGGCACCGATCTGTTTCATCTCGATACGTACATGGAAGGCAGCGGCAAGGTCTTTGATGAGTTGGCGGAAGTCGACACGCTCGTCAGCTATATAGTAGAAGATTGCTTTATTGCCGTCACCTTGATACTCCACGTCACCGATTTTCATCTGTAGTCCCAGTCCTTTGGCTATCTGACGACTTTCAATCATCGTAGAGTGCTCACGGCGTTTTGCCTCATGGTATTTCTCAATGTCTATAGGACGTGCAATACGATAGATACGTTTGATATCGTCAGCACTCTTCAGGTTGGCTTTTTTGATCTGCAACTTCACCAGTCGTCCCGTCAGCGTCACCACACCGATGTCATGTCCCGGGTTTGCCTCCACGGCAACAATATCGCCTTTCTTCAGTTCGAGGTTATTTACATTATGGTAGTAGCCCTTGCGGGTGTGCTTGAACTGTACCTCCACCAAGTCGGTTGTGTCGGTATTCCCTGGTATGTCGGCAAGCCAGTCATATGTGTTCAACTGCCTGTCCTGTCGTCCCACTGCCTGGTGGCAGAGTCCGCGGTCACAACCGATTTTTATCATGAGGTCTTTTGTTTTTTCCATTATTTATTTAGCTATTAATAGTACAATCATTTGAAGCGCGAAGTCGAAGAACACGATCTTCGCATTGGCATTCTGTCCGATGTCGCGGATTGCCTTGTCGGCCAATTCGCTGATGGGTATGATGTTCGCTTCGTTGATGAAACGGGCGAAGTTCTTGGCAAACTCCTCCTCCCTCTCTGACATATAGCAGAGGTCGGGATTCTGGAAGTTATACATAAAGTTCTCGCGGATGAGGCGCAGGAAGTAATTGAGAAACCGTTTCTGCTTCTCACGTCCCATCGCTGCCATGCGCTCACTCCATCCCTTCAATTCCTTCACTTTCCGTTGGTAGGCAAGTCGCATCAGGGTCTGGAACATATCGAGGAACAACTCGTTCTCGGAGTCGACACTTAATAGTTCGATGGCTTTCAGCCAACTGCCGTTAGCCATACGGGCCACACGTTGTGCATTCTCGTCAGTGAGTCCTCGCTTACTGATTAGTGCCTCGCGGATATCCTCATCGGCAATGTGCTTGATATCCAGACGTTGCACACGACTGCAAATGGTTTCCAATAGTTTCTCCGGCTCTTCGCATACCAAGAGGAAGACGGTCTGCTGGGGCGGCTCTTCCAGGAGTTTCAGGATTTTGTTGGCACATTCGATGTTCATGCGCTCCGGCAACCAGATGAGGCTGACCTTATAGCCGCCCTGACTGGACTTTAATGACAGTTTATGCGTCAGGGCATCACTCTCGCCCGCCGTGATGATTGCCTGCTGGTTCTCGCCGCCCATCATCTCCAACCATTCATTCATGGTGAAGTAAGGACCAGCCATTACCAACTCATGCCACTCCCGTGCAAAGTCATCCGACACAGGTTTGTGGTCTGCACTCATCGATGGCAACTTGATGGTGGGGTAGGTGAAGTGCAGGTCGGGATGCTCCCATTTGGCCAACATCGCCTCGTCGTTGGAGGTGCGTTTTAGCAGATAGGCGGCAAATGCCATCGCGAGAGCCATCTTACCACTGCCCATAGGACCGCAGAGCATCAGCGCATGAGGCAACCGCTGCTCCTCTATCAGTTGCAGCAACCGCTCCTTCGCTTCCTGTTGTCCTATGACCTGCTCGAACATCCTTATTTTACATTATTGCATTATTACATTATTACAGTAGTCGCTTGGCGACTTCCACGACGGAGTCGACAGCGGAGACCGTATAGAAATGGATATTCTTCACACCATGCTCATAGAGTTCGCGACACTGCTGGGTTGTCCATTCGATACCCAACTGACGCGCCTGCTCGTCGGTCTTGCATACTGCAATTTCCTTGGCGAGTGCCTCTGGGATGTCACAATGGAACGTCTTGGGCACCACAGTCAACTGACTCAGTTTATAGAACAACTGTGTCACGGCATACTGTGCTCCTAAGTCCTGTTTCTGTTTCAGATACTCCATGTCCCTCTCTAAGTTGGGTGCCTCCTCATGCTTCTCAGGATAGCAGGCCACACCGAAGTCGAACTTCGGTCCCGGGTGCTTGATAGGCGTGCCGTCGGCAAAGAATCCCTCGTTGAAGCGTACCACCTGCTTGATCAGGTCCGTGGTATGGGCATGCCCTCCGGGGGTAGGCGTGAAACGACTGTCTTCCTTCGCCTTGTCGCCTCGCAGCAACATCAAGTTACGGATTCCCAAGAACTGCAAATCGAGCAGTTCGTATTCTATCTGCTCGATGGTCGTACCGCTGCAGATGACATGGGGTTCCACAGGGATATCATACCGTTGCTGGATAGCTGCGGCAATGGCGATGGTACCAGGACGGCGACGGATGCGCTGACGCTCAAACTGTCCGTTCTCCAACTCCTTATATACATATTCTGAGTGGTGTGTCGTGATATTGATGAACGCAGGGTTAAACCCCACGAGTTTGTCTATCGTCTCAAACAACGCTCCCGTGCCGTTACCCTTCAAGGGTGGCAATACCTCAAATGAGAAACGCCTCTCTCCTGTATCTTGTTTTTTAATATAATCTGCTACTGTCATATTCGTGTATGTACACAATACGACGCAAAATTACTAAAAAACGTGC
>CACZCT010000037.1 GCA_902779745.1 uncultured Prevotellaceae bacterium | reverse complement strand
CGAGGGACTCGGTCTCGGACTGTTCCTCTGCCGTCGTGTCATCATGCTGATGGGCGGCACCCTCACGCTCGACCCCGGATATACCAACGGCTGCCGGTTTGTCGTGAGTATCCCATTAAAACAAATTTAATACAGACTATACAATGAAAAGAATTTCAATGATGACGGCTCTGCTGCTGATGGCGGTCGCAACCTGTCGCCAGCAATACCAACATACACACCATAAAAGAGTAGCACAGCCGTTTCATGCCGACAAAGGTACTATTAAGTGAGCGAAAATGCAAATTTATTTGCAATTGTCCGAACGTGATTAACTTCAACGAAATTAGAGGGACAATTCAAAAACTACTCCCCTCCTCCCGTCATGTGGCTCAAAGCCCGATAAACAGAGGGCGCAAGGCACGGGAGTAGTTGGCTAAACATCTCCCATACTACTCCCTTTTTTCATCATCTACTCACCTTCATCTCTGTATTTGTTTCAAAAATATCTAGGAGTATTTCAACGAAAAAGGGACTAGTACGGGAGTAGTTGCTCCAACTACTCCCGTCTTGAAATGCCCTGTACATCGGTGTTTCAGAAGAAAAAGGGAGAAGGGGAGTAGTTTTTTGGATTTCGTGGAAATTCGTGGACTCCAATAGTGGAAGGGATGGCTTCCAATACTGTTGGGATGCTTTCCATAGAGATGAAGTGCCAGCTTAATAGGGAGTAAGTGCCATTCTAAGAGGGAGTTAGAAGCATCCTGACAACCGTGCGCCTATAGGCAAAAGGGTGTGCGGCTATAGCCGTAAGGTCTTACGCCTACAGCCAAAATAGAAGACAACAAAAATGCTGTATCGGTAGCATCCCTCTAGTACGCTTTGAGTTGTGGGTTATCCACCTTGCGGACTGCCATGCACTCCATCTCCACCAGCCATCCTGGACGACAGACGGACGCATGGACGATGACGTAGGGCTTGCCGTGGAAACGTTCCTCATAGAGTTGCTTCACCACCTGATAATCGGCAGTGTCGCGAAGGTAGACAATCATATACCCGACATCCTCGTAGGTGCATTCCGCCTCGGCAAGCAGCGTCTCTATATTCTCCCACATACGATGGGTCTGCTTGCGGACATCTTTCGGATACATGATTTCTCCTTTGTTGTTGATGCTTGCCGTACCAGAGATAAATACCTGTCGGCGGTCTTTGTAGTCGATATAGGTGCCACGCTCAAAGCTCACTCCATAGTCGCTGGTGCGGTTGAGGTGCGTAGGAGCATACAGGTAGTGAATCTGTTCTTGCTCAACCCCTGCGATGGCATAGTTGTCCATCTGTGACAGCACGTTCGGGTCAGCCTGTCTGCCCCCGATACCCGTTGAGGCGATGAAATGCGTGTTGACTGTCAGTCCCTGCGTGAAGAAGAACTGGTTGCGGGCACGGACGACACCGCCGTAGTTCAGGTCCACGTCGTTGACGAAGATCCAGGTGCGGATACAGTTGTCCTTCAGGGTGCAGCCCTCCTCCAGCAGTTGCATGCTATACTCATTGAAGAGCAGTCGGGTTTGGTATTCCGAGTTTGCTGCCATGTTATGGGCACTGCCATTCCACAGGTGACGGAAGTCACCATGCTTCACCTCATAAAGCCCGCTCTTGCTGACAGCCGTCTGTACGTTGGTTTGCAGATATACCCACAAAGCAATCTTGGTACCGTCGAGAGGAGCCTGCTGGATGATGCTCTTGGCACAGTCTGTCAAATCGTTGACGATAATATCGTCAGCCTGATTGGCAGCATCGCTGAGGAAATAGCGCTTAAACACACTACACGCCCCTTTCAGTTCGCCTTCGAGCAGGGAGTTATAGGCATTGAGTATTGCCTCTAACTGCTCGGAATAGGTCAATGTAGCATCCCCCACATGAATCATCACGTGGTATTCCTTCACTTCCGTTCCGTTGTCAAACTTGAAAACCTCGGCATGTGCCTTCTCGAATGCTATCGTCTGTAATAGATGATCCATTGTCTTTTAATTTGTCCGCAAAGGTACAAAAAGAAATTCAAATACGAAAGGAAAACCAAGGGAATTACGCATAACTGTGCATTCCACCTAAGAAATAATTCACCCCAAAGTAGGTCATGAGGATGGTCAGGAAGGCGAGTGTCATATACAGATGGTAATATTGGGGGGTACGCAGGAAAGTCAGTGACTGCTCATGTACCCCAACGGCATAGATCATAAAGGTGATCAGTGCCCATGTCTCCTTAGGATCCCAGCTCCAATAAGTTCCCCATGACACATTTGCCCATATCGCCCCGATGAAGATACCTATGCCGAGGGTGGTGAGGGCAGGGAAGAGAAACAGTTGGGAGAGCAGTTTCAGTTCCTCAGCCTTCTGTCGCAGCATCAATGCTGTGATACCACAGATACATGTAAAGGCAAGGAAGGCAAACGACATCATGATGACACTGACATGGAGTGTCAGCAGGGGGGAGTTGAGTACTGGCATCAGATGGGTAATCTGTGGGTCCATCTGTGAGATATGGCTCACCAATAGGAAGAAACCAGACAACAGGAATCCGAAGGTGAGCATGATGGAGAACCACCTGCATACGATCAGTGCCAGCAGCATGATACTCCAGGCAAGGAAGAGCATGGTCTCATAACCGTTTGACATCGGGATGGTGCCAGTGATGATCCAACGCAGGGTAAGTGCTAATGACAAAGCGAGGAATGCCAGCAGGAGGATTACCTGTTGGGCGAGGATGGTGTGTCGTGTCTTGTTGAAGACCAATAGCAGGAACGACAGGATACCCATGGTGAGGCATACCATAAAGAGGATGGTGGCAAACGCCACCTTGTTATAGATACGCTCTGCCTTAACCTGTGTGGGTGTGGGTAGGGAGGAGCCTCCGAAGGTCTTCTGGTATGTAGCCATCTTATCGATGAAGGCATTGGCGCGCTCATAGTTGCCTACCTGTATCTCTCCGTTCAGCAGTGTGAACACGTCACGGATATATTTGCGATGCTCCTCATTCATACTGTCTGGCAGGTTGTCGGTAGGGGCATACCATTTGATGATACCCTGGTCCTGATAGGGCAGTAGCTTTAAAGGGGTGCCCTTATGCAGTTCCAGGACAAGCATCAGTTTCTCGTCTATCTTGGCTACCTGCTTATGGAGACTCTCCTGTTGCTGCCCTTGGTAATATTCCTGTACGTATGGTCCCAGTATGTAGCCGTTCTTCCCGAAGAAATAGTTCATGCTGGCATAGTCGGGTATGTTCAGCCGTTCCTTCAGCTCTCCCCCCTTTACCTTGATGACAGGTTCGTTGAGCCAGTCATCATGGAAGAAAACAAACCCCGTGAGCACCTGTTCTGCCGTATAGTCCTGATAGGAACGCTTGCCATAGAGCTTCTTGGTAAAATCGATGGCATAGGTCTGTACAGGGCACACTCTATCGTTATAGACCATGAAGAGTTGTCCGAACTTCTCGGCAGTCTCTTGGGGAAGGACGCGAGGGGCGGCGTGAAGAGGTGAGAAGTATGAGGTAAGATGTAAGAGTGCCAGGAGCATCATCCCTCTTTTCAGAAGTGGGGAGCGCAGCAGTCTGCGATAGGTACCCTTGGGGTCGAGGAGCATCCAGACAAGGGAGAGGAAGAGGAGGGCATAGCCCATGTAGGTGACGGGGATGCCCCACGGGTCACTGTTCATCGCCAGGATACTGCCTTGCATATCCTCGTCAAAACTACTCTGATAAAGGCGTACGCCATGGAAGGAAACGATATTGTTCATCGATACGGTAGCCTGCTCCTGATGTGTGCCGTCATCCATCGTGATGGTAGAGGCATAGTCGGCTGCCGCTGTCGTCCCGTCATGATATGTCACCTCAAAGTGGTCAAGTCTGACGGCAAAAGGCAGCGGGTGTAGCTGCATGTCTGCTGTCATATAACGGTCGGTACCTTGTCCTGTACGCAGATAGACAATACCTTTCTCTGCCGTGAGATGGGTCAGTAGTGCTCCCAGCAGGATGATGACGAATGACAGGTGAAGGGTAAAGGTGGAAAGCCGATGTACCTTACGACCGAGGAAATAGGCGATGCCGGCAAAAGTGAGCAATGCCCATAACAGAGAGAACCACCAGGAGCCATAGTAATGGTCGGCAACGTAAGATGCTCCTTGGTATTTCTCAACAATCGTGGCGACAGCCATGACGGCTATCACCACGATATATAATGCTATGACGGTTTTCTTCATTATGTGCAAAGATACACATTATTTGCCATATTGGCAAGAAAAGTGTGTATTAAATTGATTCTATGAATTTCACGACAGCGTCACGGTCCGCTTTCGGAAGGTTATAGAACTTCTCCGTAGCCTTATAGGCATCCGACTGCTTGGAATAGCCATGCCACATGATCGCCTCGATGACTGTACGGGCACGACAGTCGTGCAGACGGTCGTCGTTACCTGTCAACTGGCGGGAGAGTCCACGTCCCCAGAGGGGTGTCGTGCGGCACCAGCCAGTACGGATATCGTTCATCATAAACAGACGGTGCTGTACCATATCGGTATAGGGCCAGATGGTCTGGTTCGGATATTTCGGCAATATCTTGTTTGCATCCTTGCCGATGCTGGCAGCGTAAGCCTTGATACTGGCATCCACCCAGTAGTTGTCGGCACCCGTCTTCCATGAAGGACGATGACACTGGGCACATCCCATCTCTGAGAAGAGTGTCTTGCCACGTTTCACCTCCTTGTCGTTCAGGTTACGGGCGGCAGGTACGGCAAGACCACGGTGCCACACCATGAACTGGTAGTATTGTTTGTCGTTCATCTCCTCCTCGCCATCATAGGGAGCACCATTCAGCAGGTATTTCTCGAAAGTCTCCTTCTTGGCAATCGACGTACAACTCAAAATGTCGTTTACACGTTCTTTGATACCCTCGTCTGTACCATCAGCATAGTAGGGATAAAGGATGCTTGATGCGTCGTTACCATGTTCCTTGATGTAACTGATGACCTCTGGGTCCTCGCTCTGTGCCTTTGCCCATGCTGCGGTGGAATAGAGCCAGTGGCGGTCAGAACGTGTCACGTTGGTGATGTTCCAGATAGCATTAGCACCAGCACCGTCTTGCAGTGTACCACGTGTCATGGCATAGGTAAAACGCTTCAGAGGACCATGATCACCATGAAACTTTCCAGTGTCGTTATAGCCTGCGGAATAGTAGGCAGAAGCCTTGAACTTCCCAGCCTCCTTGTCCCACATGGCAGGATTCAGTTCTACATACGGAGCTTCGGCAGCCCATTGTGCTTCGATATCCTCATCTGTAAGGGCATCCAACAGTCCTGTACCATAGATACCGATGGTAGACTCCAGACGTACCTCATAATTTGTAGGTATCGGGTTCGTATTGAAAGCCGTCGCAGGGATGGTCACCTCCGGATAGATCAGCGAGTAGGACTCTCCGTCTGGGAAAGTCATGGACAATCCACTTTCCATCGCTGTCACGTTTTTCCACTCAATCATGATTTGATTCTCGTCGATAGGCGCCTTGAAGGGAGACATCGCCTGTGTCTGTGGCATACCTGTCACCTCAGAGATATACGCATTGTTGTCTGGATGGTAGATGACCAACAGGTAACCGTTGCCGATGGTGTTGGCACGATATTCTGTCTGACGCTTACCGTGACCATAGGACGGATGGCAGGCGATACAACTGTTACGAACCCATGCAGGACCGAGTCCCTTACGGGGCTCCTGCTCAAAGGTGTAGAGCTTCTCGAAGAAGCCCTCACCCACGTTGAAGTCCTGTTCCATCCCACTGACCGCATCCAGTGCCGGTGCAGGAGCAGAATAGCTTGCCTTCGTCGTCGTTCCCAATTGTCCGCCAGGATACCACTCATCAGCAGTAAACACGTCGTTTGCTTTACCGAAGACTTCCTCATCAGGAGTGAGATCACCCATTCCTGAGATGCTGTCATCGTCAGAACAAGCCACGAGCAGCAGCGCTGCTGCTGCAATGTAAAAATTTAATAATTTAAAAATTAAAGAATGTCGTTTCATGTGTAGTCCAACATTTTATCATTTTTACATTATATAATTGTTGCATTTTGTAATTATTACATTATATAATTATTACATTATTACATTATATAATTATTACATTGTCCCATTACTCCCAGTCTTCATCGTCCTCAAAGTCGATATTCCAGATAGTACAGCAATATTTCACGAAAGGAGCGGGCATGTTGCTGATAGCCTCAATAGCACTTACATAGCTACCTTCCAGACTGTCATTCACACTGCTTTTGTTCACGCTGGCAAAGAAAGTATGGAAACTGTATCTGTTAGCAGTTTTGTTCGTAGATCCTAACCATATGTTACGGATAGAACGGATGTTGTCGCGGAAGTCTGCGATAGAGTTATAACTATAAGGAGACTCCACATAGGATACATCACCTGCAGAGAAGGGATTCGCAATTTTAGCCGTACCTACCTCGTTGGCAATACCCACGCAACTGCCCTCGTCGTCAGAGAGTATCTGGGCAATGGCAGCCTTCAGCGACTTAAACGTGCTCTTGTTGTTTTTGCCTGCACCAACCAGGTTCTCACCATAACTGAGACCAGCCTCAGTGGTATAGTCCAGACCTGCAGCCTTTACGACAGCCACACGACTGGTGTTCTTCTCGCCTTCCCATGCTACCTGCAACTGGAAACAACGTTGTTTCAGCAGGGTACAGATGGTCTGGGCATATTCAAGTTCCTGAGCACCAGTGACACTCTCGAAATTCTTGTAAGTGTCGTTAGCCTTGAACTCAGCGACCTTACGAGGCTTTCCGTCGCGGAAGAGGATGAACTCCAGAGCATGGAAACCGAGGATGGTAGCGTCTTCCAACATTTCTTCATCCATACCGTTGTTGAAATAGTTCAGCAACAGGGTACGGTTCAGAGGCCAAGAGTCGATTGTCGGGTCAATGTCGAAGTCAGAGGCGGCACCCATCAGGAAAGCCTCTGAGCGCTCCCAGTTCAGACGGGCAGACTTAAAGTCGTCACAAGCCTTGTTGATCTGATCCTGCGTAATCGAGCTGACAGTCAGACCGTTGAGTGTCTTCTCCAGATCCTCCACGTCATCAGCCAGTTTGGTGTAGGTAGGCACGATAACGTTGCTTACTAAGTTCTCTAATACCAGATACAGATAATCCTCCTGCATCTCCGACAGTTTGGAAGACGCGATGATGCTGTTTGCCGTCGTCAACTCATCCACCAAGTCGGCACAACCATCAATGGCAGCATTACCGAACTCTTTCTTACTATAGTTTTCAGCAACAGTATTAGCGGGATAGGTATCATTGTCTACCAGCGGAGTCGTGGTGACGATATTGAAATCATCATTTCCACCGCCGCCGCCATTGTCGTTGTTACTGTCACTACTACAAGCGGTAAATGTCATGGCACCCATCAACAGTGCCATTGCAAAAATCAGTTTCTTTTTCATCTCTTTTCTATCATTTAAATTACATTGTTTTCTTTTTCAACTCATCAATCTGCTGTTGCAGTTCGTTGATGCGCTCATTCAGTTGCTCTACGTCATAGTGCTCCTGCTGTGCCAGTTTCTTGTGTCCAAGGTCAAACCAGCCTTCATAACCGACACCGATATTCAGAGAGGGCTCGTCGTTATACAGCTCCTTGAGAAAACGATGAGAGTATTCTGCCTTTACTACAACTTGTTTGATAGGGAAGTAGTTAATACCGAAAGCCATGCGTTTTACTTCTGTGTAACCATAATCTGTACCTTTGGTCTGACTGGCATAGGGATTATATTGCTCATAGCGTCCGAAGATATACATCTTCTGTTGGTGTTTGCGCATATACTGGATTTGCGAGAAGATGTCATAGCCAGCCTCAATACCGATGGCATAAGCATTCTTGCTGACAAAGGCTGTGTGCTTGTAGGGGGATTTGGAGTTCAGTCGGTTATACACATATTTCAGTTGCTCGGCATCACTCAGATAACCATAGTCTGCCTGTCCACGAACTATCCAGTTATGGGCATTGTAGGTGAAGTCAATGGAACCGACGGCCACCACACCTTTGTATTCTGCATCCACCCCGTTGGCATTACGCGGATAACTGTTGCCGATGCTATGCCCATAGTAGCCGCTGAGTCCGATACGCAGACCGGGGACAGTATAGTTGTCTACACGCAATGCAGCGCCGTATTTGTTGGCAATGTCAAACTCTAACGGTGACTTATGTCCTTTATGTATCCAGCCCGTATTCGTGAAGTTATCCGCATTCAGGCCAGCCAGGAACTGTGCCTCATAACGGAAGTCCTTATAGCGTCCCCAGAAGGATATACCTGTCTGATGCCAAGTGGAGGGCATGATGGTGTTTTCTCCTTCAGGACGATAGACTGTGAAGAAGTTCAGGGGTTCATGATGGGCATTGTTCAGTCCTACTGGTACGACGATATGTCCGGCACGGATATTTGCCCAAGGAGCAAACGACTTCTGAATCCAGAACTGTTCCAGTTCCACTTCACCGCCTTTCTCTGTCTCCTGTTCCCATTCACCGCCTTCTTCGTCTTCCTTCTCGTAGGCGATACCATTACCGCCATGCTCGAACTCTATCTCTGTACCAAAAGTCCAGCCCTTACCGAAGTCATATCCCAGGAAGATGACAAAATGGGGGATGTCAAAACGTCCGTGACTGGGATCGTCCTTATGCTTCTCTGGCTGACTGTAACGGCTGACATGGTCGCTATAGAAGTTACGCGAGAAAGCTATCTCACCATAGCCGCCCACTGTCAGGCGGTCGAAGAAACCACGTTGTTGTACACTGTCTTTATCCTGTGCGTTGGCTATTGTCAAGCAGCACATAGCCACCATCAGAAAAATCAATCTGTTCATCTCAATTTCTATTTAATTATTTCGCTGCAAAGGTACGTTGTTTAGACAATGTCTACAATACCTAAAAATGATGAATTTGTCTGAAAGTATTGTATAAGTCGTGCAAAAGCAGTAATTTTGCATCGTCATAATATATTAATAAGGTATAAGGATATGAAGAATCTGAAGATGTATGAAGCCAGTGATAAGATGATAACACTTATCAAGGATAACTATAACCTGTTGCAGGCATTAGGCAGTTTCGGCATCAAACTGGGCTTTGGTGACAAGACCGTCCGTGAGACGTGTGAACTGAATCATGTGGATACCTATACCTTTTTGGCAGTGGTTAACTACACCATGAACGGATATACCGATTATGATGAGGACAAGCAGATAGATATCCGTACCTTACTTCGCTATCTGGAGGCAAGCCATACCTATTTCCTCGACCATCAGTTGCCGTCCATCCGCAGACAACTGGCTGAGAGTTTCGATGAACAGGACTCTCTGGGACATCTGATTATGAAGTTCTACGACGGCTATGCCCGTGAGATACAACGCCACATGAAGTATGAGGAGAAGACACTCTTCCCCTATGTCACCGCCTTGTTAGACGGGCGTCCCATGAGTAACTATAATGTGGAAACCTTCTCCAAACATCATGAGGCGACGGATAAGGCTTTGCGTGAATTGAAACTCATGATTATCAAGTACCTGCCCTCTGACCCGCAAAGCAACAACAAGCTAACGGCGACACTCTATGATATCTATAATAATGAGGAGTGGCTGACACAACATGCTGAGGTGGAGGATCATATCTTCGTGCCAGCCATCCGCCGCTTGGAACAGGAGACGAAACAGAACGATGTGACGAAGAATATCTCAACGATGGTGTTCAAGAACGGACAAGATGCCAATGAGACACTCTCCGATCGTGAGCGTGATGTCATTATTGCCTTGGTACAGGGTATGTCCAACAAAGAGATTGCCGACCACCTCTGCATCTCCGTCAATACCGTCATCACCCATCGTCGAAATATTGCCCGCAAATTACAGATTCATTCTCCTGCAGGACTCACTATTTATGCCATCGTCAATGGGTTGGTCGATATATCTTCTGTGAAGTTGTGAAAAATTAAAGATTATTGATATCCACGTATCCATGCATGACAGCATAGATGGTGAGTGCGGATACACTTTTCATGCCCAGTTTCTCCATGATATTCTTACGGTGGGTGATGACTGTAGCAAGACCGATATTCAGGCGGTCGGCAATCTCTTTGTTGATCAATCCTTGGACGATGAGAGACATGACCTCTATCTCACGGTCAGTAAGAATCTTTTGTTGTAGGACTTTAGGAGTTGGTGGGAGGTGTTGCCCTTTTCCGTGTGCATGCTGGGCAAGCATCAGAATCTGGCGAATCAGTTGAGCTTCTGGTTGGTTAATACAAAGACTATGGAATTTCGATAGTTGTGCAGTATCTTCCAATTGTAGGGTCAGTACGATGGTCTTGCGTTGTCGTTCCAAGAAGAATTGCCGTTCTTGAAGGACGATATTTATCGAGACAAAATAGTGAAAATAACTGTCAGGGTTGTTTGCTGTCAGTTCTGCGAAGGAACCATAAGTATCAACTGTCATGATGGGCATGACATTCTGTAAGATTTGCTTGAGACCCAGTGTTGCCAAAGTGTTGGCATCGACAATAGCAATCTTCGGTCTTCCTTTCGTGCAATGCTCCATAGTTTTATTTATTGGTCCATGAAAGCAAGTTTCTTGGCTTGCTCATACACCATTTGTGCCATGTCGCTGTTATGCTCCGATTTCCCGTTGATCAGGTCAAACATCCATTCCAGTCCTTTCTTTCCTCCGCCACCTTTGAGGACATGGACGATGCAGAGGTTTTGGAGTCCGATGTTGGATGAGAGGATGTCAATGTCGGTGGAGCCTAACTGAGAAAGAGCGAGTTGATAGGCATCGTCGTAGTTCTCATTAATCATGCGCTTGAGGTCGCTCAGCGTGTTCAGACCTATGGTGCGCAGGAATTTAAGGAAGGGTAGGGATGACGTAGTCTGCAACTCAGCCTGTGTGATGGAGGCAATCTGTTTGTTGAGTTTGTCGAAGAAGCCCATCTCCGTGAATGTACGGAAGGTATCGCCATCAAGGGGCACATCTTCCAGTTTTCCGTCTTTCATGAGCGCCTGCATGCGACGACGATAGTCACTGATTTCGTTACGAATGCGGCTGAACTCATTGTCGGCGAGTTCAAGCATACCTGCCAGTCGGCTCAACGCACGATGGTATTCCATTGGTGTCTCAATCTCCGTTTTGTAGCCGATGTCATGCTGGACAGCAGACCATACGTGCTGCAATGCCGTGCGCATCTGGAGTTCGAACCTGATCTCGTTCAACTCAGGATGCTCAGGGTCGAAGTACTTATCTTTTGGAATACGACAGATATAATGCAGGGAATTATAGCCGAAACTGTCGAACTGGTGCATCTTACGTTTGTCAATAGAGTTTTCCCAGTCAATTTCGAGCAGGTTCTCTGCCAACGATGCGATGCGGTCGACATCCTCATTATAGTAGGCAATGATACGGATACCGAAGATATCGGTGATATCCCGGAGGGACTGGTATTTGGAACCTTTGCGCTCTAACTTGCCAGCCAGAGATTCCTCGGTTTTAATACGCGTCTCCATTGAGGCAACCTCAATGTCTGCCTCCTTGATTTTCTTGGGCATGACGTCAGACACCACCTGCCGCAGAAGACTATACAGGGGCAGTTGCTCCCGATAGTCTTCCAACAGCATAGTGCTGTGCATGTCCAGTCCGTAGTCTGTCATGTCTTACTTAATCTCAAAGAGATTGAAGAATCCAGTCATCATGAAAACTTTCTTGATCTCATCGTTGATGTTCTCGATGATGACTTTTCCTCCCTTTGCTGCAGCCTCCTTACGGAGACTCAGGAAAAGACGGAGACCTGAACTGCTGATATAGTCCAATTTGGTACAGTCGAGTGTTATCTCTTTGTCTGCATTGTCCATCAGGGGTTGCATGTCCTTGCCAGCCTGAACAGCAGCGGGAGTGTCAAGGCGACCGTTCATCAATGCGGTAAAACCGCCATTTTGTTCTTTAATTTCAATTGTCATAGTCTAATACTTATTTTACGAGAGCCTTGCGGGCTGCGATGATTTTGTCTTTTGACTCAGCAAGCTGAGCTTTCATTTCTGCAACGCTGGTAGCGTTAAGCACCTCTAACGGAGCAACAGCCTCAGCAACGGGCTTGATATCTTCGTCATACTCAGTCAGACGGTTGATGGCATCGAGGATGACAATGATACGGAAAGTGACGTCAGAGACAGCCTCGTCAGTGAATGTGCTGAGGAATTTGTCGGTGTTTTGGTTCATTACATAAAGTTCTTCTACCAAAGCGGCTGCAGCCAACTGCCAGAAGAAGTTGATACGTCCGTTCTCCTCCATAGCGTCATACAGCGTAGTGGATGTTTCGAATACCGTGTTGGTATCGTCGATGGCTTTGAAGGAAGGATCGTTGATGTCGGCAATCAGTTTGGTGATAGCCTTGTCGTAGTCCTCTGTCGGCATCTCATAGAGAGCGGCAATCTTCCTGTCGACGTTGAGTGCACTCAGGATACGGTATTTCTCAGCCAGAGTAGTAGCCTCATCGGCAGCACTGGCGGGCAACAGATAGTCAGGTTTTACCTGCTTCTCTTCCTTGGTCAGTGTGATACCACCGTTACCCTCCTGTACGAAAGGAAGCTGCTTGAGTTTGCCGAGGTCAGCAGCGATGCTGTCGATGTGCATCTTGATGCTTGCCTCAATCTGTTGCTGTTCAAAACTCTTCAGAGAATCCGTTCCTTCTGTGTTCTGGGCATTTTTCTGTCCTCCACATGCTGCAAATAAGATGGCAGCGATTGCTAATACTGATAATTTCTTCATTTTGTAAAAATTTTAAGTTATTAAATGTTTTATTTATTATTCATTGTTGTTGTTTTCGGATATACCGTCCTGGACAGTCTGTCAGCAGGAGGATGGTGACGATGATACTCATCAGGAGGAGTACCGCCATGTTGTATCGTAATGTTTTGATATGATAGGGTCCGATGATTTTCTCGCTGCTATAGAAAGGAGCGCGTCCTATCTGGTTGCGAGGGGTGAGATAGACGGGACCGGTACGTGGGACGATGACATCGTCAATCACGTCGAGGAGCCTGCGATGACCGCCGCTGACGACAAAGTCTTCCAGTTTGAGGTTGAAGTTGTCTCGCTTCAGGTCAAGTAACGTCTCCTTGCCGTACTTCCTGATGAAGTCTGCCGTGAGGGCATCCACCTTGAGAGTCGCCTTGTTGCTGCGCTTGGAGAGAATTTTCTCGGCTTCTTTCATATAGTCATAAAGCGAGGTGTAGGACTCATCGCCCTGATAGGGTTTCATGCCGCAGAACTCCGTCACGACGGGCAGGTTGGTGCGTATCACCTCCATGTGATTGGGGTTTACGTCCTTGCCTTTCTTCTGCTCATCTTTCAGGGTCTCCAGCTGTGACTGTATCTCATAGAGAAAACCGACGTTATAGAACTGCGTCTCGTATTTCTCCTTGTCCAAGTTGAAGAACAACCGTTCATATTTGTTGTCAGTGAATGATGTGACGGCAAGTGCCTCAAACGACCAGCGCGAAGGAATGAGGTCGCCGATGAGGGGGACATTGCCCGTCTTGCTCTTTGGTGTCAGGTCAGCGAAACTGACCACTAGACCACAGAGCAGGATTTGCGGAATGAGTAGCATGGGGATGCTAATGTAGATAGCTACTACTGAATTCATGCACTGGGAGAGAAGCAGTCCTGTCAGGCCTGCCAGGAAAGCAGTAATGAATAGAATGAGCCACCATGTCTCAAACAGTCCGTGGAGTCCCATGATGGCATTGCCGATAATGATGAACAGGAAGGTTTGTATCAATGAGACGCCTGCCATATATACAATTTTCGACCATATATAGCTGCCATATGACAAATTTAGGAAACTCTCTCGTTTCAGCAGGGCACGGTCCTTGATGATTTCCTCCGCGCTGCCACTCATGCCGATGAAGGTGGCAACGATGACAGCCATAAAGAAATAACTCACCAGGTTCTTATTGTTCATGACGGTATAGCCTTCTGGCGGCGCATAGCGCGTGAGGAAGGCACAGATGAGTGCCAGGACAGGGGCTTCCAATAGCGTGATACACAGGTATTGGACGTTGGTAATCTTCGTCTTGATGTTGCGGCGTAGGAAGATGGCAAACTGCTTCAGTTTACCCGGCTTCCTTTGATCCGATGGCGGCACGTCACTGACGGACGGTACTTCCATCTCTTCCCTGTTCTTCAAGTACATCTCATGCCACTCCTGTGGTGTTGTCTTCCGCTCGTCAGAAGGCTCGCCAGTATTGCTGAGTGCCTTTTCGTCGATGATGTTCAGTACAATCTCTGGGTTGACATTGCCACAGGTCGGACAGGCACTTGTCTCCGCATCGGCATAGTTGGCAGCCTCCTTGAAATAGGTGATGGCATCGATAGGATTACCGTCGAAGACAGGATAGCCTCCCTTGTCAAGCAGCCACAGGCGGTCGAATAGTTTATAGACATCACTCGACGGCTGGTGGATATTGACGATGATGAGCTTGCCCTTGAAGGTCAACTCCTTCAACAGGTTGATGACTTTCTCCGTATCTGCCGATGACAGTCCTGATGTCGGCTCGTCCAGGAAGAGCACGGCCGGTTCACGAATCAGTTCCAAGGCGATATTCAGACGCTTGCGCTGTCCGCCGGAGATGTATTTGTTGATGGCAGAGCCTGCCTTCAAATCCTTTACGGCATCCAGCCCCAAGTCCTTGAGGGTCTTCATCACACGATTGTCGATATCTTCGGCAGACATACCCTCAAAACAGAGTTTCGCGGTGTACCACAGGTTTTGATAGACAGTGAGTTCCTCAATGAGCAGATCGTCCTGAGGTACAAAGCCAATCAAGTCCTTAGCGGCCGGCTCCGAGATGTCGTGTCCGTTGATGGTGATGCTTCCTTCCTGGGGTTTCAGACTGCCGTTCAGCAGGGAGAGTAACGTTGTTTTGCCCGTGCCGGATCCTCCCATGATAGCGAGAAGTTCTCCGTTATGTAGGTTGAAGCTCAGGTCATGCATGCCATTGTCGCTATTGGGGAAACGGAAATTGATATTGCGTCCGCAGAACGCTACGTCTTCCGTTTTGTCATCCTCGTTGCTATAGGCACTGGCTATCGTTGAATAATATAAGGGTTTACCACTGCTGCTTTTCAGTACACTGCTTTGCAACCATACTTGATAGGCACCGGAGAGAACGGGGACATCGTTCAGCAGGACGGTGTCGCTACCCATATACGTGAAGATAAGCAGTCCTGTCACACTGTCCATGAGCGTCTTCAATGCTCCGTCGAATCCCTCGGGATGGTGGATCATTACGTGTGCTGTGGGCTGGTCAGTGGCATAGGCATAGAAGTCGTCATACTGCGTCTGGGGAATATTAAATTTCTCCGCCATCGTGGTAAACATGCTGACAGCCTTCAGACCATCATCACTACAGAATTCCATGAGACGCAACAACAGCAACGATTCTTCCTCTGGACGTATTTTCCCATGCAGACTGGAGCAGATTGCTGCCACCGTTTCTTGGGTGTTCAGGTCTTCCGTCATCTCATAAGCCCCTCGCATGTCACTGTACAAGTCGAGGTAGAGATCGATGTTCCTGATGCCAAAATGATGGCGCAAATAACTAACAAGCATGTCTTTTGCCCATGCTTCATCTACTTGCTCTTCCTTGCCGAACAGAGCAAACAGACTAATAAAACTGGATAGTATGACGTCAGTCATTTCCTTATTTAGATTTGCAAATTTATTAAAAAAAATACTTTAGCCTCTTATCGTACCAGTTAAAAAATACTAAAGAGTTTTACTTCCAAACTTTCCGGGTAGCGCATTATGTCAGATTTTTTCGCAGTGTCAGTACGTTCTTGCCGTCTACTCGTTCGTAATTGACGGAGTCCATGATTTGTCTGACTAGATGTATACCCAGTCCTCCGATGGAGCGTTCTTCCACGCTCAGTGTCGTGTCAGCGGCTTCTTTCTTCGTCGGGTCAAAGGCTATACCAGAGTCTGTGATAACGAATTTGAGACGCTTGTCATTATAGACCGCATCGATGTCCACAAGCCCCTCTCCATTCTGATAGGCATAGAGGACCACATTCGTGACAGCCTCCTCCAGAGCGAGGTTCAGACTGGCGACGAGTGCCATGTCAACACCAGCCTCTTCACAGACAGAGTCGACGAACTCAGGCAGTTTGTTGAGTTCCTCCACCTCATTCTTGAGGGTCAGGTGCCTGGAGTTTGACTGTTCGTCTTGTTGATGCAGATATTTGATACTCAGCATGGTCAGGTCGTCGCTCTGCTCCGCATCATCGGCATGTTTGGTGACAATATCGGTCATGGTGTTGATCTGATCATGTGACGAGAGGGCGTACATGTTTTGTGCTATAGCAAGGACTTGGTCGTCTCCTAATTGTTCGTGTACTTTGTTCTCCGCCTCGTTGAGTCCGTCAGTGTAAAGAAAAATGGTTGCACCATAAGGAATGATACATTCTTGTTCCTCAAAACGGAAGTCGGGCATGATACCTAACGGCAGATTAGGAATAATGTCAAGGAAGTGGACGTTGTCCTGCATAATGGCGATGGGCGCATTATGTCCGGCGTTACAGTATCTCAACCGACCTGTAGGCATGTCAAGGACACCCATAAAGAAGGTGACGAACATATTAGAGTCGTTGTCTTTTGCCATCGCGTCGTTGATGGCATTGACAATTTTCGCAGGACGGTTCTCATGGGTGGAGACAGTACGGAACAAAGAACGTGTGACAGCCATCACTAAGGAGGCAGGTACTCCCTTTCCACTCACGTCACCGATGCAGAAGAACAGTTTCTCGTCACGGATATAGAAGTCGAAC
Source organism: uncultured Prevotellaceae bacterium (assembly GCA_902779745.1). GTDB lineage: Bacteria > Bacteroidota > Bacteroidia > Bacteroidales > Bacteroidaceae > Prevotella. Next base: position 62 of record CACZCT010000037.1, on the reverse strand, counting down.
AAATCGCCTCCCACTTCCTTGGCAGGTCTCAGTCGTCCATAGATATCAATATCGTCTCTTTC
>CACZCT010000036.1 GCA_902779745.1 uncultured Prevotellaceae bacterium | reverse complement strand
GTGAAACTCGGGCAGACTTCTCTGACTTAATCTGGTTGAACAACATCTCAGGATATTTCATCTCCAACATATGCAGGAAAGCGCAGTCCTCCTTCACTATGCTTTCATCGTCATGAACCAAATAGACAGCACCGCCCGTCGTCTCCAAGTCACGTGTACGGGTCAGGAACGGTTCACGCCCCAAACGTTCGAACACACTATAACAATAACTGGGCAACTGGCGCACCAGTTGCAGGACGGGAGCCGACTCCAATGTGACGTCGTTTGGCAGGATAAACCATTTGATGATTCCCTTGCGCATCGGACGATACGGTTTCAAGCGTTCCTGCTCGAACTTGACGGGATCGAGGTAAGAGTCGAGGGCTGAGTCCGTTTCATGCTGACCATAGATCTTCTCCAGAAACTGGCGTGTCTGACCGGCACCCATGGGACGACAGTTGATCTCAATGAGTACAGGACCCTTCTCGTCAACCATATACTCACCATGTACGGGACCGTACTGGATACCGATAGCGTCCAACACATCATAGGCATAGCGCACAAGGGCAGATTCGCCCACGTCCAGACGAGTCACCGTTTCCATATAGTTGTAGATATTGCTGCCATTCATCTGCAGCTTGTCATAGAAGCACATCGACACCAGACGGTGCTTGCCGACGCATGACACGGTATTGACAATATACTCCTTTCCGATGATGCGCTCCTGCATGAGGATGTCACCTACATGTTCGTCACTGGCGGACAACGCAAGTTCCGTACGCACGGCTGCCATCATCTCGTCATAGCCCTCGCAGAAATGCATACCTTGTGTACAGGCACCACGGGCACGTTTAACAACCACATGAGTGGTATCCAGTTCCTTATAAAAGGCTATCGCTTCCTCTTCGTTATGAATCAGCTGTCCACGGATATAACGCACACCGTGGTCGGCGAGTGCCTGGTGCATCTCATTCTTACGCGTCATCTTACCAATAATGGACCAGGGATTGCCGGGCAACCCCAAATCATAGGCAAGATGAGTTGCCAACTCTACTGCAAAGTCCTGTCCGGGGACGACTAGGACAGGGTCATAAGCACGCACCTGTTCCAGCAGGGCTGCATAATCACTTGTTTCTTCAATATATGGAATACCTTTCGGCAATTTGCCTCGGGCAATTTCACGAGATACAAGGAATGGGGCACGGTCTTCTTCAGTACCGGGGTAAGTGCATTCAACGACCACAGGCTGGTAACCGCGCATCAAGGCATCCTCCACGTAATTGAAACCAGTAGAGACGATCTCTACTATGACAATATGCTTCTTCATCATTTACTTTTTAATCGTTATTTCTGCCTGCAAATGTACAAAGAAAAGGATGAATAAACAAATAATTTGAGGCACTTTACTAAGATTCTTCCAAGAAATCCAAGAGTTGCTCAGGACGGGATACAAAGGTGGTGGCTCCATGGGCGAGGAGAAAGTCACGGTTGCGGAAGCCCCAGAGGACGCTGATGCAGGGAAGTCCGCTGTTACGTGCCGTCAGCAAGTCGACATCACTATCACCGATATAGACGGCATCTGTTCTTTGGCTGTTAGGTATTGGCTGTTGGCTGTTGGCTAATTGTCTCAAGGCTTCCATGACGGTATCGGGTGCTGGTTTTTTGCGGATACCCTCTGCCTCGTGCTCACCAATAGCAACGGTAATCTCAGGAAAGAAATGGCGGATGAGTTCCTGCGTGGCAGCATAGAACTTATTACTTACCACTGCAAGGCGGCAACCCCGTTGGTTCAAGGCGTGGATGACCTCTGGGATGCCCTCATAGGGACGCGTCGTATCCAGGGAATGTTCCATATAATACTGCCGGAAGGTAGCAAAAACCTCCTCGAAACAAGGATGGGCGTCACCATCGGGGACGGCACGCTCCATCAACAGACGTACCCCGTTGCCCACGAAGCTGCGCACCTCGTCTAGCGTACGTTCAGGCATACCATGTGAACGCAGGGCATAGTTCACGGAGGCTGCCAAGTCGTCAAGTGTATTCAGCAGTGTGCCGTCAAGGTCAAAGATGAAGGTGTTGTACATTGTCGGAATAACGGGATAACGAATCAGCAACGTTTGCTTCTGGTAATCATCGTCTTAAGTTTGTTATTATAGCGTTCGGCTGCGATGAGTTGTTCGATAGTGACATGCATACGCCATTTCCAGCGGTTATAGGGGTCGCTGGGTACGTTGATACGCTCGTCCTGAGGATGTTTGGAACGCAGTTCAACATCCATTGCCAGCCAGTCTTGCAGGGAAAGGATGCAGAGCATCGACGGGCAGTAGAGATGTCGGGCGATAATCTCCTCAGCCAGATAGGCAGGCAACTGCTCAGGTGCCCTACCTTCTTTCTGCAACATCGTGACATAAAAACGCTGGCGACGTTCGGGATTCTCCTGCCACCAGAGACGCAAAGGTGGCATGTCATGTGTAGAGATCGTGCATACGGAGCGATAAGGATTCGCTTCCAGATGGGCAAACTCAAAGCCCTGCTGCTTCGGCATCTGTTGAATCTCCAATGTGAGAATACGCAACTGGTCGAGGACTGGCTCCACACAATCGGGCAGCATACCAAGATCCTCTCCACAGATAAGCAGGCGTGAGTTCTTAAGGATGGCAGGCAACCGCTTGAGTGCCTGTTGTCCCCAGAATATGGAATGCCGCTGGTAGTAATAATTATTATAAAGACGAAGAAACGCATCCTTGTCTTCATTGCTCAACGCCTCGAAGATCGACTCGTTAATAATCCCGATACGGGGATGATACATCTCCGACTGACGGGGATCCTCCACAAAGAGCACATTACAGATCAGGCGCATCAGTCCATCACGAATCCACAGGCTACTCTCGTCACGACGGTCGGCAAAGACTGTCATCACCTTCCGCTGGGTGGCGACCTCCTCCTTCAAGTCATAGAGGTTATACGCCTTCCGCACCAGGAAGTTATCACGCACATACTGCGCATGGATACCGAAGAGGCGGTCGACAAGGCGGTCGTTGATAAACGGACGGGTAAACAATTCCTTGCGGAACGGAAGTCCGAAATATTCTATCTCCCCAATGGTCAATGGCAGTGCTGGTGAGAAATGTCCTAACACTCCGTCAACGGCATTCTCTGGAATCTCCCAGATACGAAAGAAGCCCAGGATATGGTCGATACGAAGAGCGTCGAAATACTGCGACATCCAATGTAGTCTCTTTCGGAACCAGGAGATCAGGGGGACAGGTCCATGATTCTGGACAGAACCAAGCGACCTTTCCTCCTGATTTACCTCCCAGCTATACGTAGGGAATCCCCAGTTCTGTCCCCGAGTGGTGAAAGCATCAGGAGGTGCACCTGTCTGAGAGTCGAGGTGAAAGAGCTCTGGATGTTCCTTTGTCTCTACACTCTCCCGATTTACCCCGATGGGCAGGTCGCCCTTGAGAATCACCCCCTTGGAGCGGGCATAGTCGGCAGCAGCCTTGAGTTGCTGGTGGAGGAGGTATTGGAGATAGTAAGTAAAGGACACTAGCTGTTGGCTACCAGCTTTTAACCATTCCGCATACGGTTTCAGCCATTCCTCGTTATCATGGACGAAGTCCTTGAACTCCTTCGAGTCCGTAATCATTTTTCCCTTCTCCTCAAAGAGTTGTTGCATATACTCTTGTTTCACGCGGTCAACCGCCTCATAATCACTGTACGACAGGGCGTTCAGTTCCTGTTGACGACGGTGAAATACCGTCATCTTCTGTTTAGAGCGGAGTGTACCTGCTGTCTCTAAGTCGATATAATGCGGATGAAGGGCGAAGGCACTGATGATATTATAGGGATAGGAGTCCTGCCAGCCACGACCAGTGGTTGTGTCGTTGATAGGCAGAATCTGAATCACCTTCATACCCGTCAGTACTGCCCAGTCGACGAATCGTTTCAAGTCACCAAAGTCACCCACCCCATAGGAATGCTCACTACGCAGGGAGAACACAGGGACAGCGACACCTGCGGCACGCCAAAGCTGTTCACGAATACGCAACTGTTCTCCATAGAGGACCAAAACCTGTCCGTCGGGAAGTTCATTTAGCTGTTGGCTATTGGCTGTTGGCTGTTGGCTAATCGCTAATTGCCAATCGCTAACGGCTACGACACGGTTGTCACCATCTTCCCAGCAGACTAAGGCATGTGTTTCGTCATCCACCACCACATATTTGTATTCCAAGGGGAAAATCATGCCTAAGGCATTGACCGTCAACATCCATTCGTGTTGTCCGGCATACTCCATCCGCAGATAACGGGAGGGATTCCAGTTGCCGATGGCAGGATGACTGCCACAGATAGCCACGGACTGTCCTTTCTGTAACTGCGGGGCAGACACACGGAAGGTCAGGGTACGACGGAACAACGGCAGGCGCAACAGCCCCACCTGTTCGTTGACAGGGCGATGAACCATCGCTAGATAAGCATTGGTATAAAGATGACAAGGCAATGGCATGTCACGCCACTGGTCAGGAAACACATAATCCTTGGAGGTATCAAAATGATAGATACGGGGCACCATATCCCATTCACGACGCAGCACCTCCCCCTCTCCATTTTCTAATTGATAAATATAGACAATATGCGACAGTGGATGCTGACGTGACTCCAAGGCAGCCGTCTCCAGCGTCCAGAGTTCTCCATCCTCTGTCTGCATCATCAGATTGTGCCGTTTCACCACACCGTCGTGGCTATGGTAGGCGACAAGGATATGCAGGCTCTCCCCCCATGCTGTACGGTATCTGATACTGAACTTTAGTTTCATGATTGCTTAAGTTTGTTGCAAAGATAATAAAAAGTTTAGAGTTTAGAGTTGATAGTTTAGAGTTTTTTGTATCTTTGCAGCATAAAATAGAAAATGACATGAAGATTTCAGGTTATAAAAGATATCTCATCCCTGCCATCGTAGGACTAGTACTGGTATTGGCACTGCCCTTCTATTTCCTTTTCAAGTCGGTATCGACACAAGAAGACACCTATTATATATATATAGATGAGGACGATACCCAGGACAGTGTGATTGCAAAGATCAAGCCCATCGCCCACCCCACCTCCATGGCGGGGTTGCAGACCCTGTTGCGACATGCCGACTATAGTGACCATATCAAAACCGGACGATATGCCATTAAAAAAGGAGAGGGAGCTGTCACTGTCTACCGTCACCTGAAGAACGGACAACAGGAAAGTCTTAACCTGACGATTCCCGAGGCAAGGACGATGGATCGGCTCGCTGCCGTACTGGGTAAGAAACTGATGCTTGACTCTGCGACGATAGCTGATGCCCTCTATTCACAGGAGGTCTGCAGAAAATACGGTTACGACACCTGTACCATCGCAGCGATGTTCGTACCCAACACCTATGATATCTATTGGAACGTCAGCCTCAACGGACTCCTAGAGCGCATGCAGAAGGAACACGACCGTTTCTGGAATGCTGAACGCACGACAAAGGCAAGTTTCCACGGACTGAAGCCCAACGAGGTGGCAACCCTCGCCAGCATTATTGACGAGGAGACAGCAAACAATACCGAGAAACCGATGATAGCAGGCATGTATCTCAACCGTCTGAGGGAAGGGATGCCTTTGCAAGCCGACCCCACCATCAAATTCGCCCTGAAGGACTTCGGACTTAAGCGCATCTACAACAAGCTGCTCAAGACAGACAGTCCCTACAACACCTATATCCACGAGGGGCTGCCCCCTGGGCCCATCAAGGTCGCCTCCATCAAGGGCATCGATGCAGTACTGAATGCCGTCAATCACGACTACCTCTACATGTGTGCCAAGGAAGATTTCTCGGGAACCCATAACTTTGCCAAAACCTATCAGGAACACCTGCAGAACGCAGCAAAGTACACAAAGGCTCTCAACGAGAAAGGCATCAAATAGAAAATGCCCCTTGCTTCACAGCGAGGGGCATTTTTAATCGGTATTAGTCCTTTTAAGGTAAAAAGATTGTATTCAGGATAACGTATGCAAAGGTACTGCCTTTTTAACGATTGTGCAAATATTTTTTCATGTTAAATAACATATTTTCAGCAAACAACGAAAAAACTCTAAACTTTCAACTATAAACTCTAAACTTTTTCGTACCTTTGCAAGCAAATAAATACTTAGTAGACCATGATTGAAGAGAAAAATGTGACTGATAACGAAGAGAAAAAGAGTCTCAGTTTTGTAGAGCAAATGGTGGAAGGCGACCTTGCCGCAGGTAAGAACGGAGGAAGAATACAGACCCGTTTTCCACCAGAGCCCAATGGATATATACACATTGGGCATGCCAAGGCTATCTGCATGGACTTCGGTGTTGCCGAGAAGTTCGGAGGAATCTGCAACCTTCGCTTTGACGATACCAATCCTACCAAGGAGAATACCGAATATGTGGAGAACATCATGAATGATATCAAGTGGCTCGGTTTTCACTGGGAAAATGTCTTTTATGCCTCCGACTATTTCGACAAACTCTGGGACTTCGCCATCTGGCTCATCGAGAAAGGGCTTGCCTATGTCGACGAGCAGACCTCTGAGCAGATTGCCGAGCAGAAGGGGACACCGACACAGGCAGGACGCCCCAGTCCGTTCCGTAACCGTCCCATCGAGGAAAACCTGCGTCTGTTTAAGCAGATGAATACTCCTGAGGCGGTGGAAGGCTCGATGGTGCTACGTGCCAAACTCGACATGGCGAATCCGAACATGCACTTCCGTGACCCGATTATCTACCGTATCATCCAAATACCACACCACCGTACAGGAACAAAATGGCATTGTTATCCGATGTATGACTTCGCCCACGGACAGAGTGACTACTTCGAGGGCGTCACCCACTCCATCTGTACATTGGAGTTCGTACCCCACCGTCCGCTGTACGACAAGTTCGTGGACTTCCTGCAGGAAAAAGAGGAACAGACCGACTATCGCCCCCGTCAGATAGAGTTCAATCGACTGAACCTCACCTATACCGTGATGTCAAAGCGCAAGCTGAAGGCACTGGTGGACGAGGGACTGGTAGACGGATGGAACGATCCCCGTATGCCGACTGTCTGTGGCATGCGTCGCCGCGGCTATTCCGCCCAGAGCATCCGTAACTTCATCAACTCCATCGGTTATACAAAGTTCGATGCCCTGAATGACTATGCCCTGTTGGAGGCTGCTGTCCGTGACGACTTAAACAAGAAGGCATGTCGTGTGTCTGCTGTCCTGAACCCTGTCAAACTAGTTATCACCAACTATCCAGAGGACAAGACCGAGGAACTGACAGCCGTCAACAATCCTGAGAATGAGACTGACGGTACCCATACCATTACCTTCAGTCGTGAACTATGGATTGAACGTGACGACTTCATGGAGGTCGCAGAGAAGAAGTTCCAGCGCCTAGCTCCTGGCAAGGAGGTGCGACTGAAGAACGCCTACATCATCAAATGCGACGAGGAGCATCCCTGTGACAAGGATGCCGAAGGAAACGTGATGACGATATATGCCACATACGATCCAGAGACACGCAGCGGACTGCCCGGTGCCGACCGTAAGATCAAGGGTAAGACACTCCACTGGTTGAGTGCCAAGCATTGTCTGCCAGCAGAGGTACGTCTGTACGACCGACTGTTTACGGTAGAGAATCCAAGTGCCGACGAGCGTGACTTCCGTGAACTGTTGAACCCGGAGTCTCTGACTGTCCTGAAAAACTGTTACGTAGAACAATACTTGACAGAAAAGCAACCAGGCGACTTCCTGCAGTTCCAGCGTATCGGCTACTTCACCCTTGACGAGACATCCAAGGACGGACAACTCGTTTTCAACAAGACGGTCGGTCTGAAGGACACCTGGGCGAAGATCAACAAATAGATGAAGAAGACTGGCGACGAATATTTCGACAATGAGGAGTTCAGAGACCTTCTGGACAGCTACGAGGAATCTGTCAAGTCAGGACATCCCCGTTTCATGGATGCCGATGACCTTGCCGATATTGCTGATTACTACCATTTCACCGGGATGGACCAGCAAGCCGGTGAGACAATAGAATATGCGTTGTCTCTTTATCCTAACGCCACCCTGCCAAATGTTTTCAAGGCACGGGAGGCTCTGACGTCCGGAGATATTGATACGGCACGGGAATGTGTACAACGCATAGAAAATACGGACGATCCGGAATATCACTACATGCAGGCGGAACTGTTGATGGCTCAGGACAAGGTGGAGGAAGCCGACACCTATCTGCGCCAGTATTTCAAGACTGTTCCCCCAAACGAGTATCAGGACTTCGTAATGGATGTCGCCAACATTTATTTTGACTACGGACTGAACGAGAAAGCCTATGAGTGGATGATGCGTTCCAAAGGAGACGGGAGTAACGACTTCAAGGAACTGATGGCACGTACCCTCTTTGGTCTCGGGAAATATAAGGACAGTGAGCGTATCTTCAACGAACTCTTAGACAAAAACCCCTACTCCAAGCGTTATTGGAACGCCCTCGCCAATGCTCAGTTCATGAACGAGGACTTCAGCGGAGCTGTCAGCAGCAGCGAGTATGCCATTGCCATCGACCCGGAAGACCCCGAGGGCATCCTCAACAAGGCGAACGGACTGTACCGTCTGGGGAACTACGAAGAGGCTATCCGTTATTACGACCGCTATGGAGAGGTTGCTACCCCTGACGAGTTCAGTCTCCTGCACAAAGGCTCATGCTATGTTAACATGGGACAACAGGAGAATGCCGCTATGGTCCTCCGTCAAGCCTTGGAGGTTTGTCCAACAGATTCCAACTTCCTGCCCCAGATATACCAGGAACTGGCCTTTTCTTACAGCGCCCTTCACCAACTGGACAAGGCATTGCATTTTCTTGACCATACCCGAAAACTGGACTGCGACCATACCGACATGTTGGTGTTGAAAGGACATATCCTATTGGAGAACGACCGCATCCACGAAGCGGAAGAAGTCTTCAAGAATGCTATCATCCGTTCAAATAACGACCCGTCAGTCTTGCTGCGCATTATCGTGTCGCTCTATGACAACAAATACTTGAAGGCAAGTTATACCATGTTCAAGAAATTCTTCTCTATGGTGGTTAATGACGATTATAAGGACGGGTATGCCTATATGGCACTGTGCTGTTTCGACCTCGGATACACCGAAGAGTTCCTGATGTACCTGCGTCTTGCCATTGACCGCAATCCCCGGGAGGCGCGCCTTGTCCTGGCTCACCTGTTTCCAGAGGACATGCCTGCCAAAGACTATTACAATTATATGTACCAAAAGCTGAAGAAATGAATCTCATATCATCACTCCTTTCCAATCTCAACTACGGAACCATCCTGTTCCTGATGCTTCTGGAGAGTACGGTAGTCCCCGTTCCCTCCGAGTTTGTCGTCACCCCCGCCGCCTACCATGCGGCAGGCGGTAACCTTAATGTCTTCTTGGTGATTCTCTTCGCGACCATTGGTGCCGACCTGGGAGCATCCATCAACTATGTCGTCGCCTATTACGTCGGCAGACCCGTCATCTACCGCTTTGCCAACAGCAAATGGGGCAAAATGTGTCTGCTGAATCAGGAGAAAGTGGAGAAGAGTGAGAAATACTTCGACGACCATGGCGTGGTGGCAACCCTGACGGGACGACTCATTCCCGGCATCCGCCACCTGATATCCATCCCTGCCGGACTGGCAAAGATGAACTACTGGAAGTTCCTGTTCTACACGACAATCGGTGCTGGTGTCTGGCACAGTATCCTCGCTGCCCTGGGATGGTATCTACATGCCATCGTACCAGAGGAACAACTCAACGACAAGATCAGTGAGTATGCCGAGTATATCAAGCTCATCATCATCGCCCTTGTTATCGCAGCCATCGTTTACTTCGCCGTGCGACATCTTCTGAAAAGAAAAACCGAATAATATTCGTTTGTATCGAATATTATTCGTATATTTGCCGAATATTTAAATACAACGTTCATTATGGCAAGAATTAACAACCATCTAGTTATCATGGCAGGAGGTGTCGGGAGCCGCTTCTGGCCCATGAGTACGGCAGAGAATCCCAAGCAGTTCATTGACGTGCTAGGCATTGGCAAGACCTTGCTGCAACTGACTGTCGATCGTTTTGACACGATTATTCCACGGGAAAATGTATGGGTCGTGACGAATCAAAAATATGCCGACATCGTCTGCGAGCAATTACCGGAAATGCCCCGTAACCACATCCTCTGTGAACCCTGTCGTCGTAATACAGCACCCTGTATTGCCTATGTCTGTTGGCGCATTAAGTCGACAGACCCGAAAGCCAACATCGTCGTATCCCCAAGCGACCATATCGTTCTGAATACCAACGAGTTCCGTCGTGTTATCTCGGAATGCATGGCATTCACTAGCGACAGTGATGCTATTGTCACCTTAGGCATGAAACCCTCCCGACCGGAGACTGGCTATGGCTATATCCAGGCTGCCCTCTCCAGCAACTCCCTCCGTAACAAGGGTATCTTCCGGGTGGACTCTTTCCGTGAGAAGCCCGACTTGGAGACAGCCAAACAATATATCAGCAAAAACAACTATTTCTGGAATGCCGGTATCTTCATTTGGAACGTGTCGACCATTGTCAACGCCTTCCGTATCTACCAACCAGCAATGGCCAAAATTTTCGAGTCTTTACTACCTATTTATGGTACAGACAAAGAACAGGCAGAGATTGACCGGCTGTTCCCTGAGTGTGAGAACATTTCCGTCGACTATGCCATCATGGAAAAAGCAGAAGAGATTTTCGTCTGTCCTGCCGACTTTGGATGGAGTGATCTGGGAACATGGGGATCCCTTCAGCAGAATACCAAACAGGATCTCTATGGGAATGCCTGTATCGGTCCGGACATCACCATGATAGAGTCCCATAACTGTATGGTTCATACGACACAGGAGAAGAAAGTCGTTATCCAAGGGCTCGATGGCTATATCGTCGCAGAGAACAATGACACATTACTCATCTGTAAACTATCTGAGGAACAGCGTATCAAGCAGTTCAGTGGAAGTGAGAAATAAAAACAAAATAATGATAAAATGAAAAAAGTTGCTCTAATTACTGGTATTACAGGGCAGGACGGTTCATATCTGGCTGAATTCTTAATCGAAAAAGGTTATGAGGTGCATGGACTGTTGCGCCGTAGCTCTTCTTTTAACACTGGTCGTATTGAGCACCTCTATCTTGACGAGTGGGTGCGCGATATGAAGAAAGCCCGTCTGGTGAATCTGCACTGGGCGGATATGACAGACTCCTCGTCTCTGATTCGCGTCATTGGCGAGGTAAAGCCTACAGAAATATATAATCTAGCTGCACAGAGTCACGTCAAGGTATCGTTCGACGTACCAGAATATACTGCTGATGTAGATGCCGACGGTGTATTACGCCTGTTGGAAGCCGTACGTATCTGTGGACTGGAGAAAACCTGTCGTATCTATCAGGCCTCTACCTCTGAGCTCTATGGTAAGGTACAGGAAGTTCCACAGTCGGAGACCACTCCCTTCTATCCCCGTTCTCCATACGCAGTAGCAAAACTCTATGGATTCTGGATTATGAAGAACTACCGGGAGTCATACGGCATGTTCTGTTGCAACGGTATCCTTTTCAACCATGAGAGTGAGCGCCGTGGAGAGAATTTCGTCACCCGAAAGATCACCCTTGCCGCAGCCCGTATCGCACAGGGCTATCAGGACAAACTGTATTTAGGTAACCTGAACTCCCTGCGTGACTGGGGATATGCCAAAGACTATATCGAGTGTATGTGGCTCATCCTGCAGCAGCCGGAACCTGATGATTTCGTGATTGCAACAGGCGAATACCATACCGTTCGTGAATTTACAACCCTCGCCTTCAAGGAGGTGGGTATCGAACTCGAATGGAGAGGAGATGGGGTAAATGAATGCGGAATTGTCAAGAGCGTCAGTCCCGAGCTCTCAACTCTCAACCCTCAACTCTCAACCGGTCAAGTACTCGTTGAGGTCGATCCTAAGTATTTCCGTCCTGCTGAGGTTGACCAACTGCTGGGTAATCCTGCCAAGGCGAAGGCTAAGCTGGGTTGGAATCCGCAGAAGACCAGTTTCCCGGAACTCGTCAAGATTATGGTGAAACACGACATGAAGTTCGTAAAGAAACTATTTCTTAAAGCACAAATGGACAAAGAGAAGATGTAAGATGTAGAATGTAAGAAGTAAGATGGAGTTAGATTCAAAGATATATGTGGCAGGACATCGGGGTATGGTAGGTTCTGCCATTGTCCGTGAACTGCAGCGTCAGGGATATACCAATATCATTACACGGACGCATCAGGAACTCGATCTCACCCGTCAGGATGCGGTCGAACAGTTCTTTACCGAAGAAAAGCCGGAATATGTATTCCTTGCCGCTGCCAAAGTTGGCGGCATCGTTGCTAACCAAAGTGCACTTGCAGACTTTATGTACGATAACATGATACTCGAGATGAACGTGATTCATGCAGCATGGAAGAACGGTTGTAAGAAACTGGAATTCTTAGGTTCCAGTTGCATCTATCCACGCATGGCTCCACAGCCCATGCCTGAGAGTTGCCTACTTACCAGCGAGTTGGAAAAGACCAATGAGGCATATGCACTGGCAAAGATCAGCGGTCTGAAGTACTGCGAGTTTCTGAATCGACAATACGGCACCGATTATATCTCCGTGATGCCCACAAACCTATACGGTCCTAACGACAACTACCATCCTGAACATAGTCATGTACTGCCAGCCCTTATTCGCAGGTTCCATGAGGCGACGGTAGCTGGATTAGCATCTGTTACATGCTGGGGCGACGGTTCGCCATTAAGAGAATTCCTGTATGTCGACGACCTCGCTAACCTCTGTGTGTTCCTGATGAACAACTATTCTGGTAACGAAACTGTAAACGCAGGTACTGGCAAGGAACTGACTATCAAGGCACTGACAGAATTGGTCGCCAAGGTGGTAGGCTACAAGGGACGCATTGAGTGGGATCCTACCCGTCCTAATGGAACACCCCGCAAACTGCTTGATGTCAGCAAAGCCACTAAGTTGGGGTGGACCTACAAGACAGAACTCGAAGACGGTATCAGACTCGCATACGAGGATTTCTTAAATAATCCCATGCGAGCGGAAAGATAACCTCTCACCTCTAAAAATCAAAGCCTATGCAACCTATCAAAACCCTAAACGACATGATCATCTTCCTGCAGGAGCGAGGTGACCGTAAACGTGTCGCAGTGGTGTCGGCAAGTGATGCCAGTACCCGTTATGCTGTAGAGAAAGGCAAGGAGATGGGGTTTATTGAACCCATCTATATTGACGGAGTCGACAAGGAAGAGTGTGCCCGACAAGCCGTTGCCTTATGTAAGAATGGTGAGGCTGACATCCTGATGAAGGGACTAATCAACACGGACGTGCTTCTACGTGCCATTTTGGACAAAGAAAAAGGTATCATACGCCCAGGACATGTACTGACGCATGTGGCAATGGCTGAGATTCCCAAATATGAGAAACTACTCTTCTTCACTGATGCCGCCGTCATTCCCGTCCCTACCCCTTCCCAACGGCGCCAGCAGATTCACTATATGAACTATGTGTGTCATGCCATGGGCATTGAGGAACCACGTATCTCGCTCATCCACTGCGCCGAGAAAGTAAGTGCCAAGGCTTTCCCCTACACTGCCGATTATCTCGACATCATAGCCGAGGCACAGACGGGGTGTTTCGGACGTTGTATCATTGACGGCCCCCTCGACCTGAAGACATCACTCGACGCTGTCAGCCTGCATGAGAAAGGCATTCACAGTATCATTGACGGACAGGCGGACGCCCTTATCTTCCCCGACATCGTAGCAGGTAATGTCTTCTACAAGACGCTGACGCTCTTTGCCTATGCCAAGACTGCTGGTGTACTACAGGGAACCCTGTGTCCCTGCGTGGTGTCTTCACGCGCTGACAGTCCCGACTCCAAGTATTACTCCCTTGCATTAGCCGCCCTATGAAGATATTAGTCATCAACCCAGGCTCCACCTCCACCAAGATGGCGGTCTATGAAAACGAGAAACCCATCCTGCTCCGTAATATTACCCATACCGCTGAAGAGCTGGCACCATTCGGAGATATTACCGAACAACAGGATTTCCGTCGTCAGTTGGTTCTCGACGAACTACGACAGGCTAATATCCCTTTAGAATTTGACGCGGTCATCGGACGTGGAGGACTGGTTAAGCCGATTGCCGGTGGTGTCTATGAGATCAACCAGAAGATGATAGATGACACCTTGCATGGTTGTGTGATGCATAATCATGCCTGCAACCTCGGCTGCCTCATCGCCTATGAAATTGCAGCAACAATTAATTCTCAACTCTCTCGTTGCCGCTCTTTCATCGCCGATCCCGGGGTCGTTGACGAACTGACTCCTCTTGCCCGTATCAGCGGTTCACCCATTATGCCACGTATCTGTATCTGGCATGCCCTCAACCAGCGTGCCATTGCCCGTCGCTATGCCCGCGGCATTGGCAAGGAATATGAGGACCTCAACCTGATTATCTGTCATCTCGGCGGTGGCATCAGTGTGGCCGCCCATGAACACGGACGTGCCATTGATGCCAATAATGCGTTGGACGGTGAGGGTCCCCTCTCTCCCGAACGTGCCGGTTCCCTACCTGCCGCTGACCTCATCCGCCTCTGTTTCAGCGGAAAATATACCGAGAAGCAATTGTTGAAACGTATTGCCGGGAAAGCAGGACTGACAGCCCACTTAGGAACCAATGACATGCGTGAGATCCTGAAGCGTATCAAACAAGGCGATGAGCATGCCCAACTATTGGTAGATGCCATGCTCTACCATACTGCCAAACAGATAGCCAGTGAGGCAGCCGTCCTCTGTGGACAGATTGATGCCATCCTACTGACTGGCGGTATGGCACATAGCGACTATATTGTCAGTGAACTGCGCCGTCGCATCGGTTTCCTCGCCCCTGTTTACGTCTTCCCTGGTGAGGATGAGATGGAGGCACTCGCCCTTAACGCCCTTGCGGTATTACAAGGCAGGCGGGAAGCCAAGGAGTACCAATAAAAATGTGCCGCCTGCAGGCAGCACATTTCTATCGATTCATTATATGTTCTTGTTTAATGTCTCTTTCCACTGCGTATAAGCGGCGAGATATTCCGCACGGCGGGCCTCATCTGGCTCGATGACCTGCAATTTATCCAATGTCGCAAACGCCTCGTTATTGTCCTTGTAGATACCGGCACCGATACCAGCACCCTTGGCGGCACCTACCGATCCGTCGGTATCGTATAGTTCAATCGTTGCACCGCTGACCCCTGCCAGGGTATCACGGAACAGCGGACTGAGGAACATATTCGCCTTACCTGCATGGATGTTACGGATATTCATACCCATCTGTTGCATAATCTCCATACCATAGCAGAAGGAGAAAACAATACCTTCCTGAGCGGCACGTACCAGATGTGCCTTGTTATGCTTGTTGAAGTTCAATCCATTGATGGAGCAACCGATTTCCTTATTCTCCAGCACACGCTCTGCACCGTTACCAAATGGTATAATCGTCACGCCCTCACTGCCGATGGGCACTGTTGCTGCAAGATCGTTCATCTCCGCATAACCGACATCTGGGGTGATGTTACGATGTGTCCATGCGTTCAGGATACCCGTGCCGTTGATACACAACAGCACACCCAAACGTGTCTGTTCGCCAGTATGGTTCACATGAGCAAAGGTATTCACACGACTTTTCTTGTCATAGTTCACGTCACCCAGCACACCATATACCACACCGGAGGTTCCTGCCGTAGCGGCAATCTCACCAGGATTCAATACATTCAGCGAGAGTGCATTATTGGGCTGGTCACCGCCTCTATAGGTAATCGGCGTACCTGCTTTCAGTCCCAGTTCTGCAGCAGCCTCGGCACAGACCTCACTCTGTACGCTGAAGGTAGGAACGATGTCGCTGATTAAAGATCCGTCGAAACCATAGTACTTCATCAGGAAATCAGCCACCTGATTGTTCTTGAAATCCCAGAACATACCCTCGCTCAATCCGCTGACAGTCGTATTGGCTGTACCGGAAAGACGCATGGCGATATAATCACCCGGTAACATGATCTTATAGATTTTCCCGTAAAGCTCCGGCTCGTTCTCCTTGACCCAGGCAAGTTTTGCCGCGGTAAAGTTACCAGGAGAGTTTAGCAGATGAGTCAAACACTGGTCGGAACCCAAATCCTTAAAAGCTTTCTCACCATAGGGAACCGCACGTGAGTCACACCAGATAATCGCAGGACGCAAAGCCTTCAAGTTCTTATCCACACATACTAAGCCATGCATCTGGTAAGAAATACCGATTGCCTTAATCTCCTCAGCCGTAGCACCAGCCTCAGTCATAATTTTCTTCAAACTCAGTTTCGCATTGTCCCACCACATCTGCGGGTCTTGCTCTGCCCAACCGGCTTTCACTGCCATAATAGGGGCTTCTTTTTCGGGGAAGAATGCAGTAGCGGCACACTTACCGGTGTCCGCATTAACAAGTGACGCCTTGACAGAAGAACTGCCGACATCAAAGCCTAATAGATATCTATTCGCCATAATACAATAATGTTATTAATCCTTTAATATTAGATATTACGTTTCACTCTACAAAATTCCCTCTTTTTTTTCTAAAAAACAACTTTTTTGCAATTTTTCGACATTTTTTTATCTTTATTTGACTACAATTAAAAATAATTTTTTACCTTTGCACATTAGAACAATATAACCGAGAACTAAGATTTATTCATATATGAAGAGAAAAATACTAATACTTGATGACAAAGAGACCATCGCCAAGGTGCTCTCTATCTACTTAATGAGCGAATATGACGTTCAATGGCTGCCAGACGGTTTGCAGGGAGTCAAATGGCTTCAGGCAGGAAACACACCGGATTTGATTATTTCAGACATCCGTATGCCAGGCATGCGTGGAGACGATTTTTTAGAGTGGATCAAGCAGAACGAACTGTTCCGCCATATCCCTGTAATCATGCTCTCCAGCGAAGACTCCACGAGTGAGCGTATCCGCTTGTTGGAGATTGGAGCGGTCGACTATATCGTCAAACCGTTCAATCCCATGGAATTGAAAATCCGTGTCAAAAAGATTCTCCCGAATTAATTTACATTATATATTATGATAGGTGTTGTTTACTTAGGTAACAATCCAAAGACACAAGAAAGGCTCAAATATATCCCAGGGCAATTGGTCCGTATGACGAATGCCTATAAGGATGCGGCTCAGGTATGTACACCTCACGTATCTAATGAGCATTTTAAGCCATCACCTATCTCCGGAAGAAATGCCGTAACGTCTATATCATCCTCCTGACAGACGATATGTCGGTGGAAGAGCGTAACATCTACATCAAATGCGGCGTCAACGACACCATCAATAGAGATGCCTCTGTAACGGCACTAAACAAGAAAATACTGTTTATCTCTGACCGTGAGAACATCCTGTTTGACGACGAGGCTCCCAAATACAGAATCCTGAAGTTTAAGATTCCCGTATGGAAACGTCTCTTTGACATCATCTTCTCCGGGCTTGCCATTATCATCCTCTCCCCGATATTTATCCTGACGGCTATTGCCATCCGACTGGAGAGCAAGGGACCTATCCTGTTCAAGTCAAAGCGTGTAGGCACGAACTACACTATTTTCGACTTCCTGAAATTCCGCAGTATGTATATCGATGCGGAGGAGCGCTTGAAGGACCTGAGCAAGGATCGCAACCAATATGCCGACAAAGACGAGGAAGACGAACATAAGACCATCACTGCTCCGCTCGGCGACCAGGCAGAACAGGATATGCTTGATATGGGCATGGAGTCAGAGATGATGATCAGCGACGAGGAAGTCATGCTGATCGGTGACGACTTTGTGGTGGCAGAAAGTGATTTCAACAAACAGAAAGACGAGGAGATCAACAATGCCTTTGTCAAGATTGAGAACGACCCTCGCATAACTAAAGTGGGACGCTTCATCCGCAAATACAGCATTGACGAGCTGCCTCAGCTTTTCAACATCCTCAAAGGCGACATGTCGATTGTCGGAAACCGGCCTCTCCCGCTCTACGAG
>CACZCT010000035.1 GCA_902779745.1 uncultured Prevotellaceae bacterium | reverse complement strand
GTACTGATACCAGGCAATCTACTAAACAACTGCGCCACATGGTTTTGTCCGTCCCATTCAGGCAGGCTGTTTAGAAAATCCTGGATAGGATTGTGCAGAGGCACTTCCTCGGAGTTGATAATCTCCATAATCTCCGTTTTGGGATTTCCTTTCTCACAGACATCCTCGCGTTTGGCGCGGATGATGATACTGTTCAGCGCCTGTTGGGTGAGAGTCCTGTAAACAGGCTCCTCGGCAGGCAATGTTGCAAACTCTACCTTTCCGCTCAACACGTTACGACGGAAAAGGTAATTGTCTTGGAGGAATAACTCTGTATCCAAAGTTGCCTCCTGCGAAGCCGCAAGGACTTCGCCCTGAAAATTCAGATTTTCATTCATAGTTTTAAATTAGTTATTTAAGTTGATAACCAAGGGTGTTTCCCTGGGTTTTGTGCTGCAAAGATACAATATTTCAAACCGTTTTGCAAGAGGCAGTATAGGGCATACCTTGTTCCGATGCCTCGTATTTAATGTACGATACCTACGAACAGGATGTTCGTCCTATACGTACAGGGTGTACGAAGCATCCGGACAAAGAGTACCAAGAATCTGGACAACTCTTTGGGACTATCGTTAAATATGTCAAAAAAGCCTTAATGCCCTTGTTTCATTGTCTTAGTCAAACACAAACGTCGTGACTTGGTGGTCAAACTGGAGATTATCAGTATAACCCATCCTTCGGAAGAGGTTGATGATCCATTCCTGCTGTTTGTCATTCAACAGTCGTTCTCCATTGTGGTAACGGTAGTAGTTGCTGTGTCCTCCCAGATATTGTTTCAGAGTGGTCCGCAACGTATTCACGTGTCTGTGCTTCACTTCCGAGAAAAGGGTGTTGAATCCCCATGCCATCATTTGAGGTTTCCCTTTGTCGAATAAGCGACAGCCCTCCGAGTCCATCTTGATATTCGGATAGATGGCAGGGCCCCAATCACGATTGTCGGGCAAGTCTTCCCCAGCCATGAATCTGAGACAGTCGTCTTTTTTAGGACACTCGTGGTTAAAGCACAGTTGATAGCCTTTTGGCACCTTTTTGAAATCCAGCATGATGTTTTGTTCTTTTGTTTCCATTGTTGATATGATTGTTTAGAGTAATGTGGTTGATGTTTGGTTTGCAAAGGTAGTGCAAATCAAATGAAATACCAAAAATATCACTCCCGTTTTTGCACAAAATGTGTGTGAAAGTGCAAAAAGGGAGTAGTACGGGAGTAGTTGGGCAAACTACTCCCGTCCCGAAATGCCCTGTACATCGGCATTTCAGCCAAAAACGGGAGTAGGGGAGTAGTTTTTCGTTTTTGACAATAAAAATAAGAAAAAAGTGACTTTTGTTGTTTATAAACAATAAATTTGTTATCTTTGCAACATACTTGTTACTAACCTAAAACGAATGTAATGACAAACAAATATGATATTTTCATCAGTTATCGTAGAGATGGCGGTGCACAGTATGCTCGTATTCTGCAATTGATGCTTATCCAGCGAGGATACAAGGTGTTCCTCGATTACGATGAACTGACTGACGGAGTCTTCAGCGACAAGATCGTAGCGGCCATCAAAGAGGCACCTGTCTTTATGCTTGTTTTGTCGAAAGGCTCCATGACACGGTGTGCCAACGATGGTGACTGGGTACGGAAGGAGATCACGCTGGCCGTTGAACAGGGAAAACATATCGTACCCGTCAACCCTGACAACGGGTTTGACGGATTCCCCGAGGGGATGCCAGAAAAATTGAAGGATTTTATCGGTTCTCACCAGCATTCCGAGATCAGCTTCGGTCAGGCACTCGGAGCCACCATCGACCTGATGATCAAGAACCGCTTGGTGCCGACACTTGGTGAAAGGGTGTCGAATGAGCATAAGGATACGGATTTTGAGACAGCACAGGAGACACTGCGGAAACAGGATGCCCATAACCGTTTTATGAAACGGGTGGGCATCATCGGTGCTTTGGTGATTGTCTTGATCGTGCTTGGCACATGCCTCTGGTTCTGGCATAACCAGCAGTCAAAGAACCAGGCTGATGCTGAAATGGCTGCCCTTCGAAAGATGTGCATGGAGATACAGGATCGTCACAAGACTTTCGGTCTGCAGTTCTCTCCTGATCTCACAAGGGAGCAGATGAACACCATCGACACCCTGCTTCAGAAGATGTCTCCTGTACGCCCCGACACACTATGGATGAGCCAGTATGAATTCACGGTCGGACAGTGGTATGGCATCAAGGGAGAACCCTATGACGAAGCACAGAAGGACATGCCGATGACCAATGTGTCGTATGGTGATATCTATCTGTTCCTCGGTGAGTTGGGCGACATGACCAACCTCCAGGTGGCGTTGCCTTCTGTCGAGGAGTGGGAATATGCGGCCCATGGGGGTGAGAACAAGGAGACAACCTTGTATGTTGGTGATGATGATGTCAACAAAGTAGCATGGTATAGGGATAATTCGGAAGGACACCCGCATCCCAGCGACGGTCAGCAAGGAAAGGATCCCAATATGCTCGACCTCTACGACATGAGCGGTAATGTTAGTGAAATATGTAATACTCCTTTTGATGAGAGCGGATTATATACTATTTGTGGTGGTGATTATGATTCGCCGGCATCAGAAGTAACAGCCTCTTCTCGTAAAGGTATTGATACCAATACTAAAGATAAACATGTAGGCTTCAGAATTATTATCAGAAAAGAGTGACTATAAAAATAATAAGGTATGAGAAAAATTGTTATTGTTCTACTATCCGCATTTGGTATATTAACTGCATATGCACAGGAAACGTGTACTGACAGTATGAGTATTGATGCAGCATTCAACGCATGTATTGCTATGCGCGATGCTGTGGCTAACAAAGATTCCGTTGCCATCAAGCAGTCGGTCAATGATTTGAAGGCCGCTGGCACTACTAATTTTTCTTCCCTCAGGTGCAAGGATGACAGCATCGCCTCACTCAATGGTCATCTTGTCTTTGATGAGGCATTTGCCGACAGCATCGCTGAAGGTAAGGATGTATATGGTAAGGCTGATGACATGAATCGCTCTACTGCCCACCGTGGTCAGACTTCAGATGGCTCCATCCTCACCAAAACCTGTTTCGTAAAGGCAGGCAAGAGCACCAAATACTCCTTTGCCTCCAAAGGTCATCAAGAACTCGCAGTGGTTGCTGAGGCAGGCGGCCTTGTCACCATGAAGATTCACGTCACGAACAATGCTGGTCTTGACAAGCGTTTTGATGATACCAAGAACGTCAAGAAGGGAATGCCCCAGCGCAAGACCTCCTTCGAACTCCCTACCGACCGCCGCAATACGGTGGAACTGGAAATCATCAACTGCGGCAAGAAAGACTGCAGTTTTGTGGTGATCAGTAACTAAGTAGCGTCTTTCTTGTTTCAAAATATGGAAAAAGTCAAATACCCATTTCTCGTCCTTTTCTTTTTGTTCGTTTACAAGCTTCATGCTGAAGATGTAAATTTACAATTGGCATTTTCTATGGCCACAATGAGCATACAGAATGGAGACTACGCTGGGGCAAGGAAGATGTTGGAAAAGATTTCTACACAGTGTGAACGTTCTGCAGATTGGGAGATACGCTACAAATACTATCTGCTGAATGGGGATATCTGCTATGCTTATGACAAGGACGTTAGACGGTTTAATCAATATTATCAGCAGGCCCTGGATGCCTATCCTTTAAGCATTCCATTAACTCAAGAATTTTTGTCAAATGCCGCTAACCTTTGTTGGGGGCTTATAGATGATGAGTGTTACGAACAGGCAGAAAAACAAGCAGCAAGATATCTTGTTCGTGGATCATCGCTTGCCGACAGCTGCTTGTATTCATCTGCATTGTTTTCTGTATTGGCAAAATGCTATGAGCAGAGAGGAGACACCATCATGCCTATGCATTTCCACGACAAAGCACAGGAGTTGGCCATTAGATACCATATTCTAACAACCAAGGCTGATTCTATTGCCATATACAATGATCGCTTAGACAGATTCAAGCAAACAATGAATGCGGCCAAGGCTCGATTCAGCAAAAAAATGCCCAACTATCTGCTGATGCTCAACGAATACTGTGACATGATTGCCCAAGCGGGAAATCTTCACGAAACGATTTATCTGGCAGAGAAAACCATCACCCTGGCCACGAATATGCATATGGACTATTTAGATGGTGCTTGCGATGCCTATTTTTATCTGTTGTACAGTTATGCCTCTAATAAACAATTGCACGAGGCGGAACGTGCATTATTGCCAGCTGTAGAATACTTTAGCAGGTTTCCCCAAAAACAAGTCAACGAGGCGGTCTTGCTCTATCAGATAGGCTTAGGCCTCATGGATTCCGAACAATATCCCGAAGCCATAAGCTATTTTGAACGTACTCGCAAGCTATGGAATGTCAATCAGCAGGAATATCGGAAGATGATACCTCAATTGATTAAACAATGTAAAGAACATCTATGAAACACTTGATTGTATTTGTCTTCTTGCTAGTCTGCAGCATGACAGCTACGGCTCAAAACAAAACTGGTGCTGACGAATTTGAAAAATTCTATGAAAATAAGGCGGCAGACTATATGCGATATATGCAGACGCGAAAGGCTGACTCTATGCAGATTATTGCAGATCAGTTGCATGACGAAGTGATTTCCAGAGGAGTGACAACGCTTTACCTTTCTGCATGTAAATACATGAAAGCATGGGCTGAGTCTGCCAAAGGATATACTCAGTCTGCTTTCACTTGGCTTGAAGATGCTCATAAAGTGGGGGTGAAAGTGGCCGATCAGGAGAAAGACTCTAAGGTTTATCCACTATATATTGAAATGTTGGGGAATCTTGCCCAAGGTTATTATATGCGTGGTAACTATCAGAAATCCTTAGAAGTAATGAACGAGATGGAGCTGCGTTCACTAGACTACTACCATGAGGCCAGCCTACAGTATCTGACGACCCTAACCATGAAGTCGGATGTCCTTTTTAGATTAGCACGATTCCAGGAGTTGTCGGCACTTTTAGATAAAGTTGACTCCATCAGCCGTATTGTACCAAACCTACCTCCACAGCAACTGGCACAGATTCAGTCTGGCATAGCCAAGTTCAGACAGCATACAACTGGACAACTGCAACAGGCTCAGTCAAACACAGTAGATGTTCAACAGGACGAGATGGCTATGCTTGAGCAACAGGCTGCACAAAAAGCCAATAGCGGACAACACCAGGAAGCCATTAATATTTTACGGCAGATATTGACAAAAGTTGAGACACAGCAGTTTTTCGACAGTCAATTATATTCCTATTATGTCCAGCAACTGTGTTTCCTTCTTTCTTCTAACAGAAGCTATACAGAAGCACTCAATGAGTTGGAAAAGGCAAAAATGATCGTTGAAGCACTTAGCCCCTCTGACCCCTATGCTATTAGGAGTATTGAAGCCGTTGGAGGAAAACTTTTGTATAGTATTGGCGATTACAAAGAAGCATTGAAGCGGCTTAACAATGCTAAGCTGATGTATGAACAGGCAGGGGACAATAGTACACAATATTACATGAATTGTATATGGAACTTAGCCATAACCTATACAGAGAGTGGCGATTTTGCATACGGAAAGCTATTTATGGATGAATTTGCACGTTTTTTGGACAGTAGTTTTCAAGGAGTTACATTAACACCAGAAATGCTGTTGTCAAAAATGTCATTTTCTGCGTTGTATGGTTTAATCGGATATGATGATGCGTCCATAAAACATTTGGAAGAACTGCTGTCCAATGACAAAGCATCTGTATCCCCCTATCTTTGGAATTATTCCAGCATGATTCTCTCTCTGTTTTTAATGAAAAAGCAGAATTGGCTACAAGCAGAACAAGTACTCCAAAATATGTATGATGATTTGAGTGAGGATATGGCTCATCGACGGCAAGGGTGCCTTCTTATGTGTGCTGCTGCTCAGCAACGGTCTAATGCTGCTATCCGCCAAAAGCAATACAACGATTATACCCGCCAGCATGTAAAAGCAGTTATGTCATCTTTCAGTCAGTTAGAACAACAGATATTTTGGGAACGGCAAACTTACATGTTAGCCAGTGGAAACTATCCCTTGCTTCGTATGATGTCAAACAATCAGAGTGTAGTCGATGAGTGCTATAATGTAGCACTCTACAACAAAAGCATGCAGGACAAGTTCCTACATGAGACATATACGTGGAAAGATGTACAAGAAGTGCTGGTGGAAGGTGAGGTGGCTATTGAGTTTATTGCCGCTAATACCAGTTTCTTTGATGACAAAGGTATGCGATATGGGGCACTTATACTGCGTAATGGACAAAGTCCACAGTATGTTGACCTATGCAATGCCGAAAACTTGGTAAGTATTTTCCAGGATGTCATCCATACCGATACAGCTATGATAAACCAGTTGTATGATGATGACAATACGTTTCTATATGATGCAATATGGAAACCGCTGGAAGCCTTTTTACATGATGGTGATATTGTCTACTATTCACCTGTAGGTAGTTTGGGACAGGTCAGCATGTCCGCAATCCGTGATGCCCATCGGCAGCTTATTGGAAAACGCTACTATATCCATCAGGTTTCTTCTACCGCTAACATCATCACCATGAAACGCAGACAATGGCAAAAGCCGCAAAACGCCACGGTCTATGGCGGGATCTATTATAGTGCCAGTGTGGACGAGATGCTGTCTGCTTCCAAACCATACAAACATGATGATAATCATTTCCCACTGATGGCTCAACGTTCATTGTCTGCCACTCGTGGAGCTATTGTCGAACTGGAAGGAACGAGAGAGGAAGCTTATTATATCAAGGATGTGCTGGAAGGAACAGGCTGTCGTGTTAGTTTACTGACTGGCAATGAGGCAAACGAAGAGTCTGTAAAGGCTCTTCATGGAAATGCGCCTCACTTATTGCATATAGGAACTCACGGATTCATGCTCTCAACTAACCAAGATCAGGCCAGTCATGGCAACCTGTTTGAACAGATAAGTGCTACTGGCAACCAACAGCAATCACTCATGCTTCAGACTGGCCTCCTCATGGCAGGGGCTTATAATGTATGGAACAACATTGATGTACCACAGGGTATTGATGATGGTATTCTGACCTCTTACGAAATATCACAGATAGATCTCGGTAATTGCCAGCTTGCAGTTCTGTCAGCTTGCGAGACAGGATTGGGATTTGTCAATAATGCTATGGGGGATATCGGACTGAAACGTGCCCTCAAACTGGCAGGGGTTCGTACCATTGTTGTCAGCCTTTGGGAGGTGTCTGACGATGCTACCATGCTGCTGATGCAACACTTCTATAGCAATATTGCAAAAGGAGAAAGTCCGCAGCCTGCGCTCGAAGAAGCAAAAGAGGAAGTTAAGAAGATTTTTCCGCAACCCTACTATTGGGCTGGATTCTGTGTCGTCGACTAATCAAATAAAAAAATAAAAGGTTATGAAAAAGGTAAAGTTTTTATTGGCAATGACGGGCATGATGCTGTCACTTGCAGTGTCGGCTCAAAAGTACCATGATGCTGAAGGCGACCAGATTTTAGGACACGCAAAGTCGTTAACAATTAGTACCAATGGACAGTCGCAGACTGTCACTTATACACAAGACGGGAAGATACAGTCACCCGACATCTCCTCCCCGTCTTATAACGCTAACGGTTATATGACCAGTTGCAACTATACGATGATGGGGTATACAGGAAAAATGACATTCGATTACAATGTTAAGAATCAGGTTACCAAGCAAGTGCTTAGCATTGAAGGAGGTACAATTTCACAAGAATTTACCTACAACAGCAATGGCACAGTAAAAACGGAGACAACCACGATGAGCTATCAGGGCGTGTCACAGTCAATGACAGTGACTTATTCTTATCAGGATTATGATAGTCACGGTAGCTGGATTAAGCGCACCGGTACGTTAAACGGACAAAGTTCCGAAGAAACGCGCACTATTCTCTATTGGTGATGTGTTTTTTCTATAGTTGGACGCATTAGATTTGGAGATTTATATTATGAAAAGAATATTATTTTTCTGTGTATATCTGATGCTGGCAGGCAGTACTTGGGCACAAAGTGCCAAGAGTGATGAGTTGTTTGCCAAGGGAGTGGAGTTGTATTATCAGGAACGGTATGCAGAGGCGATACCGTTCTTCGAGGAATGTGACAGTTTGGATGTCCTGGAGATGGACACGACGAGTGTTCGAATCTCTTACACCTCCTGTTGGCTGAGCAGTTGCTGGTACAAAGTCGGAGATGTGCAGAAAGCAAAGAAATGGAGCAATACGGACTATGACTCTCAACCCATAGATCGTCGTCTGACCATAGAAGAGGACTCCCTGATGGACCAGGCATTGGCTGCTCTCAATCGTGATGACAATGTCACTGCCAACAAGTTGTTTGAGCAATGCATAGAACTCGACAAGCAGATTGTTCCATTTGTCTGCTCCCACAAAATCTTTATGATACTATACAATACGATTGCACTCAGTAATCTGAACAGGACTACGGAGGCGATAGAGACTTTAGACCTGCTGTATAAGGTCTGTCAGCAATCCTTGAGCGCAGACAATCCCCTGATCAATGAGACCTTGAAGATGAAGGCACAGATGTTGTGGGGCACAGGGCAACTGGACGAGGCTGGTGAGACATTGGGTGATTTGATGGAACATCTGCGCAATACAGGACAGGAGGGGTCAAGCGACTATCTATGGACATTAGAACAGGGTGTACAACTGGCTTTCCAAATGGGCGATGCTGAGGCTGTACGCGAAGGCGGCAGCATATTACTTGAGGAGACAGGAAAACAGTGCGGAGCAACTTCCGAACGGTATATCAATCAGATGGGGACTGTCGCGAATATGCTTTCCATCATGGGCGACTCTACCTGTATGGATGTCGGACAGGCATTCTGCACGATTGTCCGTAACCAAAACGGAATGGAAAGTCTTCCATATTTAAGGGCTTGTGGACTGATGGTGGAATGGGCCGGGAAGATGCTACGTGCGGACATTATGAAAGACTACCTCCATCAGTTGATGGTATTGACACCAAAGATGGAACCTGACCACCCGGAGAGTGCCCCTCTGTTTTCCATGGTACTGGCGATGTGCTATTTAAAAGAGGATGCAGACAGCGCGGCGATTTATGTAGAGAAGGGAATGGAGGGGCTACGGTCGTGTGGGATTACCGACGGTCCCTACTACCACATGGGACGTTTCTTCAGCGGATTGATAGCCGGTATCCACGACGACTACGGCCAGGCAGTAGCATTAATGGCACCGTCTATCGATGTCATAGCACCAATTGTAAAGGATAGTGTGTCACTGTTACAGAACAAATTGTTCCTTTCCTATTTCTACACCATGAACGGAGATTACTCGAAGGGGAAGAATCTGGGACTGGAAACGATAGAAAGTCTGCGTAAGGTCCTGTCGTCCCCGTCCATGGGAGGACGTTCCCGTGGGGCGATGTCACACTTGTCAAGCATCATCTTACTTTTCGACAATGCCCGTCAAAACGTACTATTCAGCAAACCCGACAGTGTACGCTACACATACGGACTGCTGCATCGTGAACTGCTGTACTTGAAGATGCAGCAAGAAGAGCGTCTCGACTCGTTTGACACAAGTAATTTCTTCAACACACTGGTCAAATACGGACACACGTCATTCTGGACAAAAGACTATCTGCACACACGCAGTGTCGTGACGGCATACACGGAAAAGATCAGGAACCTCTTCGGAGAGAAGAGTTGGGAATACGACCGTTGTCTGGATGCACTGATTCCCTGTTATGAAGATGACGACCCTATGTTGAAGACAGTTTATGAACAGCAGATCGCCCTGGAACAGAAACTGTATGGCAAGCGGCACCAATTCACGCTCACGACCAAGAGGAAATATTACAAGGCCATGGGTGACAACGAGGCCCTGATGGCTGTTACAAGACAAATGGCCAAACTTGGTTACATCAGCTATGGGGACGATGTTTCCAGCATGGTGTTCCTCTCGTCACAGAAATCCAATGATGACTACAAGTCGGAACTGAAGTACTACCAGGAGGTTTTTGATTATGCACTGAAGAACAAGAACGACATCTACTCATTGACCGTTCCCGTCAATGGGATCCTTTCATGTCTCTTGAAACAGGGAAAGACGGATATCTTGCCAAAAGAGTGTGTAAGCATGATGAGACAGGTCGAAGAACGCCGTCCTGCATTATGGAACGCAGTTGCTTTCAGTTTGGCGAGCTATGGCTTACTGGGTGCTGACGACGACACCTACGAACAATGCCTCATGGCACTCAACGATGCATTCGTACAGTTACAGAACCATCCGGAACAATATGCCTGTCTGTTAACGGCACGTTACCATGACGGTTATGTCGGCAGTGACAAGACGGACAAGGCATCACAACTCTACGACCGTGCCCTGACAATGGCCATGCCAGTCAACCAACGCCTGTACGACGAACTGTTGCTCAACAAACAGAAACTGGAATACTATACGCTTCATCACTATCATTATACCTATTCCCCGTCAGACATCCTTGACATGGAGCAGAGGGCTGATAAGATGGAGCAGATATTACAGGCGTACCCTGATTACAAGATTTCCAGCGACTATGGTGATGTCCTTGCCATTCAACTGAGAATCGCCTTGTTGCGTGGTGATGACGAAAAGGTTGCTTCACTGGCCAGTCGCCTGTGGGAAACGGTCAGAAGTCCGCACAAGGGTTTCTTCACAGATGGCGAGATAGCACGTATCAGTGGAGCGTCATCCAGATGTACACGCGAACTGATGTCCCTGGAAGAGAAAGAAGAAGTGCTGGGAGAGGCAGCCCTTCATATCAAAGACCGGGAGTTTCAGGCGAAGTTGGGAACATACGTGATTGGCAAACAATATGCGAGGGTCCGAGAACACCTGTCCTCACCATTCTATCGAAACAGTATTCAGTCTGACCTCGACGGACTTGTCAACACGGCAACACACTTAGCCTTTGCAACAGCCATCGACAGTCTTGCCGGTTATGCCTATGATGCCTCCATCTATTGTAAGGGTGCTCTGTTGCGCTCCGACAAGCTCATGGAGAGCCATATCGTCGAGCATGGTAACAAGACGGCCCGTCAATTGCTGGAAGAACTGAAACAGACCGTACTGCTCCAGGACAATGTGGAGATCAACCACCTCAGTGTTGATTCCCTTGCAGAGAGACGCCGGCAGTTAGACCATAAGTTACGCGACATCTCTAATATGTTTGGCGACTACACCTCGACGATGACGGCCAGTTGGCGTGACGTGCAGAAGAGGTTGAAAGTCACAGATGCCGCCATTGAGTTCTCTCAGTATCACGATGGCGATACCGTTCACTACTGCGCGTTGGTACTCAAGCACGACAGTCGTCATCCGGAAAAAGTCCTATTGTGTACCGACTCTCAATTAGCCGCTATCAAGGACTACTATACGACAGACAGCCTCTATGCCATCATATGGCAGCCTCTGGAGTCTGCATTAGAGGGTATAGAGACCATCTATTTCTCTCCGACAGGACAGTTGCATCTCATTGCCGTTGAAGATGCCAAATCCAGTCAGGACGACAGGTTCTCTGACAGATACCATGTCTACCGATTGTCCAACACTCGTGAACTGATTCCGTTAACCCGTCCTAAGCACCAGGGCAGTGCCTACCTCGTCGGTGGCGTGGAATACGAGATGACAGAAGACGAATGGAACGATGCGACCCGAGACATCGCAAAAGGTTTTAGTGAAGACATGGATTTTTCACGCAACAGCGGATCGCTAAAGGAAATAAGAGACCGCGGTGCCCTCACCTTCCTGTCTGGCACAGAACAGGAGGTAAAGGCCATCAATAACCAGATGCAGGCTGCACACCAAACCGTGAAGTGCGTCATGGGAATGAAGGCGACGGAGGATGAGTTCAAGAACAGTGCCGAGGCAGGACATACCATCATCCATATTGCCACCCACGGTTTCTATACGCCAGTATCCGACGGACAGTCGGCAGGCAGCAATCCTGGCGAGGATACGATGATGAGTCGTAGTGGTCTCCTGCTTGCAGGGGCTCTGTCTTTCCTTAACGGTGAACCGCTTCCTGAGAATGTGGATGACGGTGTGTTGAGTGCCCGTGAGATTTCCCGTCTTAATCTCACCAGTGCCGATCTGATAGCCTTGTCAGCCTGTGAAACGGGTCTCGGTGATGTCAGCGGCGAGGGTGTTTTCGGTCTTCAGCGTGGTTTTAAGAAAGCAGGTGCCAACAGTATCCTCATGTCACTCTGGAAAGTGGACGATGATGCCACCTGCCTACTAATGACAGAGTTCTATAAGAACTGGATTGGCCAGAAGAAATCAAAGTATGAGGCACTTGAACTGGCCAAGCAGAGCGTACGCTCACATAAGGAGAAC
Organism: uncultured Prevotellaceae bacterium; assembly: GCA_902779745.1. Classification (GTDB taxonomy): domain Bacteria; phylum Bacteroidota; class Bacteroidia; order Bacteroidales; family Bacteroidaceae; genus Prevotella. The sequence goes on along the minus strand of CACZCT010000035.1, from coordinate 5,216 downwards.
GGATGGGACGACCCGAAATACTGGGCGGCATTCATATTGTTGGACGGGTTAGACTAAGAAATAACCATGAAGAGATTATTGTTGATGACAGTGATGATTCCGCTATGTATTGCGGGATTCGCACAGACCATACAGCAAGCTGACAGTTTGCATCAGCGAGGACGGGAATCGTTGAATGCAGGGAATATCACCGAGGGGCGGGAGTATACCCGTCAGGCAATGGATATCCGGAAGAAACTGCTGGGAGAGGTGAGTGAGGACTACATCACGTCACTGAACAACTATGCTTTGACGTTCAGTATGGAGAAAAATTACCAGAAAGCGGTGGAACTGCAGGAACAGGTGATGCAACTGTGCGGCAAGCTCAGAAAACCACATAAGAACATCGGTATCTATACCACCAATATGGGGCGTTTCTATTTTCTGGCAGGCGATAAAGAGAAAGCCGCCAAGATGTGGGAACAGGCCCTTCCCCTGGTAGAAAAGCATGGAGAGGTCTATGAGTATTTGTTGAACAGCTTGGGCACCATATATAGTGATAGTGGCGACCAGCAGAAATTCAACCGTATCATGGCACTGATTGAGGAACACAACCAACATGAGTTGACAAAACCCTGTGACGAGCCGAAATGTATGCTGGAAAGAGCGCAATATTACGGAGCGACGGGTAATCAAGGCAAGGCCAAGGAGTGTTTCCTTAAAGCCCTGGACATGCAGATGGATGATGAGATGAAGGTGAAGGTCAGTGAAGCGTTCGCATCATTTCTCGGAGGTTCGGCAAGGGATTTTGCCTCTGCTGCAGACTACTACCTCTCTGCAGCCAGCATCAGAAAGACTGTCAGCGGTGAGACAGAAGCGTATGCCAGTCTCATGTACAATGCCGGCATATATTCATTCATCGGTAAGAAATATGAACAGGCAGTGAGTGCCTATCAGGTAACGCTCGACTTCTATAGAAAATCCGACACGGAGGCAGTACGTAAGAAGATCGCCCAATGCATGAAAGGGATGGGCAATGCGTACAATGGCATGAAAGACTATGGCAAGGCCGTGGAGTGCTTCCAGCAATTAGTCGCCTATTATGAACAATATGACCAGGCTGACGAGGAATATCCGAAGGCCATCCTGCGGTTGGCCAAGGCGGAGAAGTTCAACAACGAATATCCCAAATCCATCGAGCACCACAAGCAGGCAATGGCATTGTTTGAGCAAAGGGGCATGGTCGACGACTATGCGGATGCTGCATCGTCGCTCCAGTTATGCTATCGCTATGCCGGGATCAATGAGACGGTGGACGGGAAATACGAAGAGTCGCATGAAGCGAGGTTGGCGAGGATTGACGGTATTATCAAACAGGAACTGGAAGGACTGGAACTGACGAGGAATTACCTTGGGAAACTGCAATACGCCAGATCCTTGAAGACCCTGGGCGGCTGTTATACGATGAAGGAAGACTGGGACAACAGTATCAAGTGTTACCGCCTGTATGTGGATGCCGTTCGTGATGCCATCCGTGATGAGTTCCGCTTACAGAGTGAATCAGAGCGTATGTTGATATGGGATGATGAGAAGAACACCATCTCGCAGATGCTCGAGCTGTTGATTGAAATGCCAAAAGACAATATCGATTTGGAGTGGCAACTGTCTGGAATCGCATATGATGCGGAACTGTTGGCAAAGGGCATCCTGCTCAATTCGTCCATTGAGTTTGAGAAAGTACTTGCTGCCAAAGGGGATGCCAGACTAAAAAATATTTATGAACAGTCAAGGGCTAACGAGGCGGAAATAGAGCGGTTGCGTAAGAACGCCTCTACGGATGATGACCTTGACAAGATACTGAAGTTGACACAACAGAATCAGGCACTGCAACTGGAACTCTTCCGAGGTTGTGCTGAATATGCTGACTATACCAACTATATCTCATATGCCTGGAAGGATGTGCAGAAGACCCTCCAGTCTTCGGATGTGGCGATAGAGTTTGCAGTGGTGGGCAGTCGTTACCTGTTAAGGGAGAACCTGCTCGTTGCCCTGATACTTACCAAGGACCTTACACAGCCGTTGACGGTAAAGGTGTGTGACCTCTATCGACTGACCCAGATAGAGGAGGATGCAGACCTCTACACAAAAGACGAGATAGGCATGACCATCTGGGGTGCACTCCAGCAGTATCTGGACGGCAAGCAACGTATTTTCTTCTCTGCTGACGGCGCACTGAACCGTATTGCTGTTGAATACCTGCAATACATGGGGAAACCGCTGTCCGAGCAGTATGAAGTATATCGCCTGTCATCGACCAAGGAACTGTGTTATAAACGAGAGGAGGTGAGACCGACAAAGGCAGCCCTCTTCGGGGACATCAACTATAATGACGAGGCCACGAAATCCCAGGCCACACAACGGTCCTTGGCATCGATGCGCGGCTCCGGGGATGCCGGAGGCTTCGCCGATCTTGGCAACACGCAGCGTGAGGTGGACGGAATCCTGTCTGTCCTGAAGAGCAAAGGCATCCGTGATGCGGCACGCTTTAGTAACACAGAGGCCAGTAAGTCGGCCTTTATGGACCTGACAGACTCGAATGTGAACCTGCTTCACATCGCCACCCACGGAATGTATAAGAACGAGAAGCAGTCCACTGATGCGGAGTCCATGAAGAACAGTCTGCTTGCCTTTGCTGGTGCCAACCTCGACGACAATGCCCTCGTCACCGCTGCGGATATTGCCACGATGAACCTGCGCCAGTGCGACCTTGCCGTACTGTCAGCTTGTGAGACAGGTCTCGGAAAACTGGGGGGTGACGGTGTGTTCGGACTGCAACGTGGTTTCAAGAATGCCGGAGTACATACCCTGTTGATGAGTCTGAAGAATGTATATGATGACTCGACGGCCGACCTGATGATTGCCTTCTACAATTACCTGATGAATGGCTCGTCCAAACGGGAAGCCTTGGTCAAGGCCCAGCAGGACATCCGCAACAAGGGATATGTCGATCCCAAATACTGGGCCTCTTTCATCTTATTGGATGCTTTTTAAAGTGATAGAAGATATTAGAAGATTTGAAAAATGAAAACGAAAAGAAACAGGAGTCTTTGGCTACGTTTTGACAGGTTGCTGTCAAAAAGCCTGATTAGGCAGTTTGCCATTCTCGGTGTCGTACTCATCATTGCACTGGGTCTTTCCTATTTGATGCTGTCATGGTCGGGTGCAGAATGGGAAAGGTTTTGTAATGCAGAACATCTCAACAAGTATTTGCTGCCCCTGTATCTGCTAACAGACTCCAATGCGTTGAACAACCTCTATATGGGTAGCGACGACACCCATGTCCATGGCTGGATGCTGATAGCCAGCAGTCTCATCTTCCTGTTTGGTGCTTTTGTGTTTAACGGCATCATTATCGGTATCATTACCAACTCCATCGAACGAAGGGTGAGTGACTACAATGAGGGGCACATCCACTACCTGAAGTCAGGCCACTATATCATTATGGGTTATGACGAGAGGGTCCCGTCATTCATTACGCATATCTTCGACAAGGACAAGGAGGCTTATGTACTGATTCTTACCGCTAAAGAGACGGTCAGCGTCAAGGAACTGCTGTTGAAGTCGTTCACTGAGAAGCAGATGGAACGCATCATCATCAACTATGGGCATCGGATTTCAACGGAGGCCTTTAAAGATATCTATTTGGAGGCAGCAGAGGAAGTGTTTGTCGTGGGAAATCACCAACATTCGGCTCACGATGCCCTCAATGTGGAGTGCGTGGACAGCATCTGCCGCTATCTGAAGGGACAAGAGCAGAGACCTGCCCGCATTACTTGTGTGTTCAAGGATTTAGACACGTACGCTGCCTTCAAGACCTCTGAGATATTCAGCAATGTTAAGGAACTCGGCATGGAGTTCATTCCCTATAATTTCTATTCAGGATGGGCTAAGCAGGTGTTTGTCAAGCGACAATATCGGGATTTTGACAATCCTGGCACAGTGTACAAGTATCCCCTTGTCTATGGAAAAGGCATTAAGCCCGGTGATGAGAAATATGTCCACCTGGTGTTTGTCGGCACGACCAACTTCGCCGTTGCCTTTGCCATGGAGGCCGCCAATGTGTTACATTTCCCCAATGCCGACAAAGCGAAGACGCGCATCACTTTTATTGACGTGAATGCCGACAAGGAGAAAGACGAGTTCATCACCCGTAACCGCCATTTCTTTGAGGTACAGGCATACCGCTACATAGACCTCTCACCGGAACCCAAAGAGGTACCGGGATATATCGGGAGTGAGTACCTGAAGTTCACAGGTGATGATGCCAACTTCCTCGACGTGGAGTTTGAATTCATCAAGGGCGATGTATTCTCCCAGCGTGTCCAGGATATGATAGGCAGTTGGGCAGAGGAACATAAGGAGGACAAGCAGTGCCTCTCCATCTTCCTCGCTCTGGCCGACCAGCGCCAGAACTTTGTCTTGGGTATGAACATGCCTGATGAGGTTTATTCTTTTGAGGTGCCAGTGTTCATCCACCAAAACCGTTCCGACAACTTTGTGACGAATCTCCGTAATGCCGACACAAAGAAGAAAGACAAGAAACTAACATATTCGGTTGTGAATGAGAAAGGAGGAGTTGAATCTAAAGATTGTGATGCCCGCTATGCACACATCTATCCATTTGGTATGAACGAGACAGCCTTTAGTGCCGATAACTATTCTCTGAAACGTGCTAAACTCATTAACTATCTGTATGAGACCGCCAACTATGAAACGTATAAGTTTCAGGGTATTCCTGTCCTTGATGCTATTCCTGAGGATCAGATATGGGAAGAGGCTAATACCTATTGGCAGAAGCTGTCGGTAGCCCTTAAGTGGTCGAACCTCTACAATTCTTATACAATGCGTACAAAACAGAGAACACTTCGAGCTATGCGTGGGCTGGACATTGATGATGAAAGCCATGATTTTGACACTTTATCTGATTATGAGGCGGAACAGTTGGCTGTAGTAGAGCATAACCGTTGGAATGTGGAAAAACTGCTGATGGGCTATAGGAAGCCAAAGAAGGAGGAGGATAAATATGAGTATCCAGAATATGTTAGTAAACTGAAAAAGAACAAGGATCTTTTTATTCACCACGATATTAGACCATTTGGACAGTTGAAGACTATCAAGAAACTGGACTTTGAGTTCTCCCGCTATATTCCATGGATTATGAAATTGACAAGCGCACC
>CACZCT010000034.1 GCA_902779745.1 uncultured Prevotellaceae bacterium | reverse complement strand
CCTGTCAACGGCTCCACTAAAGCCATTGCCGTATGTACACACATTACTCTTTTCTTCATCGTTTTAGCATTTTAGTTCGTATTGTGTGCAAAGATAAGAAAAAAAATCGTATCTTTGCACACAATATTAAAAAATAAAACAAATGGATATTACAGAAAGGTTTCTGAACTACACCAAATTTGACACACAATCGGCTGAGGACAGTGATAGTGTGCCCAGTACCTCAAAACAACTGATTTTCGCAGAATATTTAAAAAAAGAGTTGGAACATGAAGGTTTGGATGACGTAGAACTGGATGAGAAAGGCTATCTCTATGCCACCCTAAAGGCAAACACAAAAGGAGACATTCCCACCATCGGCTTTATCTCTCATTACGACACCAGTCCCGACTGTTCAGGAGCTGATATCAAACCACAGATTATTCGTAACTATGGCGGATCGGACATTCTGTTGTCAGAAGGTATTGTCAGTAGTCCGAATAAATTCCCAGAATTGTTGCAGCATATAGGTGAGGACCTGATTGTCACCGATGGAACGACCCTGTTAGGTGCTGACGACAAGGCAGGTATCGCCGAAATAGTGCAGGCGATGGTGTATTTACAGGAGCACAAGGAAATCAAGCACGGAAACATCCGCATAGCCTTTAATCCCGATGAGGAAATTGGTATGGGTGCACATCACTTCGATGTAGAGAAATTCGGCTGCGAATGGGCCTATACCATGGACGGCGGAGATATTGGAGAACTGGAGTTTGAGAACTTCAACGCTGCTTCCGCCAAGATTCATTTCAAGGGTGTCAGTGTGCATCCTGGCTATGCCAAGGACAAGATGGTGAATGCCAACCTGCTTGCCATGGAGTTTGCTTCCATGTTGCCACCAAACGAGACCCCTGAGACGACAGAGGGCTATCAGGGCTTCTATCACCTGATTAGTCTTCAGGGAAATGTAGAGAAAGCAACTCTCTCCTATATCATCCGTGACCATGACCGCGACCGTTTTGAAGACCGTAAGCGATTCATTGAGAATTGCGTGGAGACAATGAACGGGAAATACGGAGAAGATACCGTCACTGCAGAAATCAAGGACCAATATTATAATATGAAGGAGAAAATAGACCCCCAGATGCATGTCATCGACCTGGTGTTGCGAGCCATGCAAGAAACGGGTGTCGCCCCGAAGGTAAAACCCATCCGTGGCGGTACTGACGGTGCCCAGCTCTCTTTCAGGGGACTTCCCTGTCCCAATATCTTCGCCGGCGGTGTGAATTTCCACGGACCCTATGAGTTCGTCTCCATCCAGTCGATGGAGAAGGCCATGGAGGTCGTCGTCAAGATCTGCGAACTTGTCGGCAGTTACAACGCATAATGTTCAATTCTCATTTTTCAATTTGAATGGCAGAACTCCCCGACCTTATCAACGACCTTGCCCTGATCCTCGTATCGGCAGGTATTGTGACCATCATCTTTAAGAAACTCAAGCAACCGTTGGTATTAGGCTATATTGTTGCAGGTTTCTTAGTGAGTCCCCACATGCCCTATACCGCCTCCGTCGTCGACATGGACAGTATCCACCTATGGGCAGATATCGGTGTGATGTTCCTGTTGTTCTCGTTAGGACTCGATTTCTCGTTCAAGAAAATCCTAAAGATGGGTGCTTCGCCCATCATCTCCACCGTTACCATCATCTTCTGTATGTCGCTGTTGGGACTCCTCGTCGGTCAACTCTTCGGCTGGGGAAAGATGGATTGCATCTTCCTCGGTGGTATGCTTGCCATGAGTTCCACCACTATTATATATAAAGCATTCGACGATTTAGGACTACGCCAGCAGCAGTTTGCCGGACTGGTGATGAGTGTGCTGATCCTGGAGGACATCCTTGCCATCGTGATGATGGTGATGCTGAGTGCCATCGCCAGTGGCAACAACCCTGACGGTGGACAGATGATCGGTTCTATCGTCAAGATAGGCTTCTTCTTGGTATTATGGCTGGTTGTCGGTATCTTTGCCGTCCCCGCTTTTCTACGAAAGGTACGCAGCATCATCAATGCCGAAGTACTACTTGTAGTCTCTCTTGGACTATGCTGTGCCATGGCGGTATTCTCCACCAAGGTAGGTTTCTCCTCTGCTTTCGGAGCCTTCATCATGGGCAGTATCCTTGCCGAGACCATTGAGGCGGAACGCATCGAAAAACTGGTAGAACCTGTAAAAAATTTATTCGGTGCCATTTTCTTTGTGTCTGTCGGTATGTTAGTAGACCCTAAAATCCTGATAGATTATGCCCTGCCAATCCTCTCATTGGTACTGACCATTCTGGTCGGACAAAGTATCTTCGGTTCCTTTGCCTTCATGTTGGGCGGCGAGTCCCTCAGGGCAGCCATGCGATGCGGTTTCTCAATGGCACAGATTGGTGAGTTCTCTTTCATCATCGCCTCGCTGGGACTGTCGTTAGGAGTGATTAGCGACTTCCTTTATCCGGTAGTGGTTGCCGTCTCTGTCATTACGACGTTCCTAACGCCATATATGATCCGTCTTGCCACTCCAGCCTATAACAGTATAGAGCATCGTCTGCCCAAGAGACTCATCAAGTTGCTGAACCACCTGTCGATGAGTCATCCGAGCTCCAACGAACAGAGCAAGTGGAAGAGCTTGTTGACACAGATGGCAATGAACACACTGGTCTATTCCATCCTCACTGCAGCCATGATTACCGTGATGTTCACCTTCGTACTGCCTATTACCCGTCAGATGCTCCCTGGTTGGGAACTCCACTGGTATGCGAATGCCATCACTGGTATCCTGACCGTCCTGTTCATCTCACCCTTCCTCCGTGCCATGGTCATGAAGAAGAACCGCAGTGAAGAATGGAAGGCATTATGGGCGGAGAGCAATGTCAACCACCTGCCATTGCTATTTACTATCTTGGTACGTGTGATTATCGCTGTTACTTTCATCTTCTATATCTGCAATTTCCTGACCCGTTTCTCCAACGCCATTATGATTACCATTGGTGTGATTGCCGTTGCCCTGATGGTCATCTCACGAACCATCAAGCAACGCAGCATCAAACTGGAACGTCTGTTTATCCTAAACCTCCGATCCCGTGACATCGCTGCGCAGGTACATGGCAAGAAACGTCCCCTCTATGAGGGCAAACTACTCGACCGTGATATTCATATCGCAGTTTTCGACGTACCCATGGACACCATGTGGATGGGAAGTTCCCTGAAGCAGTTGAATTTCGGACAGAAATATGGTATCCATATTACCAGCATCCTCCGTGCTAACCATCGTCTAAACGTCCCTGACGGTGAATATGTCCTCTACCCTGGCGACAAACTGGAAGTCATCGGCAGTGACGAGCAATTGAGCAAGTTCAAGGAAGCCGTAGAGAAAGAGATCTTAGAAGAGGATATCAACCTGGAAGATCGTGAGATGAAACTGCGCCAGATGATTATCGGCAGTGAGAGTCCCCTGATTGGGAAGAGCCTGATAGAAAGCGGCATCCGCGACCTGTACAGTTGTATGGTCGTCGGTTTAGAGGAAGGAAAGGAAAACCTCTCTCCTGTTAGTCCACGCCGGAAATTCCAAGAAGGAGACATCATTTGGATTGTAGGAGAAGAAGAAGCCCTACAGGCCTTGCTCACCGATAATTAATACCACTGAACAGAATTGGAATAACTGCTACGCTTATCATACTTCAAGGCATCGGTCAGCGTAGCGGCATTGCATCGGAAGGAGAAGTTATAACTGGTATAAGGTGCCAGTACCACCTGACATGACATATTGAAACAATGAAGGTCACGAGAGAGGGATGCCGTGGTCATCGATATCTTATGGTTCTCGAAATCATAACCACTGGAGAACGAGATGTTCCAACCGTCTGAGATACGCACATTACCACTAAAATTAAGGTTCTGCGTTAACTTATAAGGATAACGCATCGTATCGTAATTGAAAGAGCCTGCGGTATTCTCACGTACCGTAATACCATAACCGATACTCAGTGACCAAGGGACATTGAACGCCATATAACCGTCCTCGTCGGTCTCAGCCATACTAGCATCTTCTTTCTTGGCGCCATGTTTTCCTGCCTCCATCTTATCGTCTATATTCGTCTCCGTACCGGAGTCATAGTCATCATCCGTCTTTTTCTTGCTTGTGTTTTTCTTGACTTTCTCACCTCTCAACCATTTGAAGAAGTCGCCTACTTTTTTATTATCAAGCGTATACGAAAGATTCTGCGACAAACCCTGGAAACGTCCAAAGCGTCCCCTACTATACTCCGTATGGTTACCGATATAGGGCTGCCCTGTTTTTTCATCAATATCATAGGCATAGGTAGCAAAAACAGCACTCAGATTCAGGGTATAGCTCTTTGAGAGTTTCAATCGCAGACGGGTCGACAGATCGCTCCACGGATGATAGTCGGTAGCAAAGTTATACGACATCGTGGCACCCAACTCATCGATAATACTGATCTTCTTGAAGCCTGTCGAATCATCGTCGCTACGGATTTTCATCTCAATATTATTAGAGATATCCATGCTGATACTTCCCGTCTTGCCCTTGCCAGGTACCCCGAAAAGTGACCCCTGATAAGGTGAATACTCTACCATCGTCACATTACCGTCGGCATCGGTCTTTTGATAGGTGTCGTAATAGCCATAGCGAGAGGCACCGAAATCAGGAGCGTAACTGAAACTAACGGAAGGTGTAAACACATGACGTATAGCCTGTATCTTATCACCGAATATCTTCCTGCTGGGGATATAGAAGCCATATAGCTTGGTCGATGCCGACAATCCGAAGTTCCAGTTATACACATTATAGAAACCCTGTAGGGTATCCACCACCTCCTTTTGGTTATCCTCGTCCCATGAGCGTTTGTATTTCTGCGTATACATACGATCGGTGAAATTGAGCGACGGGGTCAAGTTCAAGTATCCGAACAAGGTAAAATTACCACTGATAGGGATGGTATGCTGCATTCCGTTACGCCAGTCTTTGGTCAGGCTCGACTTCATCAGCTTGTCCTCCTTCGTCGTAATGGAGTTACTCAGGTGACCGGTATAACTCATCGATATTTTCTCGTACCAGCGTTCCTTACCTGCGGCATGTTTTCGCTTGAAGGGATAAAAACGGGAGACAGAGATATTCAAGTCGGGCAGGGTCAGCGCAATGGTCGAGTCACGCATGTTCTGATTGAGGTTGACCGTCGAACTCAGTGACATACCAATACTCGAGAACGTCGTGCTCCAACTAACAGAACTTGTACGGGTCGACTGGGTCATCGCCTGCGGGTTATACATCGAACTCAGGTTGTCACGTTCATAACTTGTGGTAGCGAAGTTGACACTTGCCGACAATGAGGAGAATGGATTCGCCTTGGAATCCTGACGGTGACTCCATTGTATCTTGAAACTCGTCTGCTTTGAGTAATCTGGCATATTCTTGTCACCTGTCACCGTATTCTGATAACTGGCAAAGAACGAACCGCTATATCTATAACGCTTACGGTAGTTGGAAGCTGCCGAGACGCCCCATGACCCCTTAGTATATATCTCACCGATGAGTTTCAAGTCCCACTTGTCACTAATGGCGAAATAGTAGCCACCATCACGTAAATAGAAACCACGGGAGGTTTCGTCACCATAGGTCGGCATGATAAAACCACTGGTATAACTCTTGGTAAAGGGGAAGAAGCCATAAGGAATGGCAAAAGGCAACGGCACATCGGCGACTACCAGATAAGCGGGACCAAAGACCACATCCTTACCTGGACGTACCTTGGCTCGTGACAAGGCGATATAAAAATCCGGATGGGGCTCGTCACAGGTTGTATAGCGTCCATGCTGCAGGAACAATTCTCCTTTCTCATTACGTTTTGAAATTTCCGACACCATGAAACCGTCGTCCTGCTGAGTATACACATTCTGTATCAGTCCCTTCTTCGTTTTGAAGTTGAAGGCCATCGTATCACTCTCATAAGTGTCATTGCCCATCTTGAAGACAGGAGTACCAAACTTAACTCCACTAGAGTCACGGGAGCCAGTAGCATGTACCAAACTAGAATCCATCTGCATGAATATCTGATCACTCTTCAAATCCATGTCCTGATATTTCACATTGGCGTTGCCAAACAGACGAGCAATACCAGAGCCTCCTTCATACGTCATCGAGTCCTCCGCCTGGTACGCCACTGGAGCGTCAATACCGTTCTTACGTTCCCGGTTAAGGCTGTCGGCATGTAAAGAGTCATCTATCGCCTTGTTATGCTTAAAGATAGCGAGTTGCAGGGAGTCCATCTTCGTGGTATCCACCGCTGCCAAATCGACAGCCACGGAATCCCTGCCCTTTTCCTCCACAGAAAAGCGCATACGAGGAATCTCCGCCATCACAAAAGTAAAGACGAAGAGCCATACAAAGATGAGCGTCTTTTTTCTCACGGCTGCAAAGGTAGTGCAAATTGAACGAAAATACAAATTTATTTGCAACTATCTCATTCAACGACACCCTCTTGCTGCCACTTTCTCACGATCTCTGTCACGTCTTTACGAGCCTGCTCTGCTGTCACGTCGTATTCCTCACAGAGTTTTTCGACAAGAGCCTCAATGGTAAAGTCACCTATTGCCTCAGCTTTTTTCCATATCCATGCCGCAGTCTCGTTCAACGCCAACAAACGTCCAAAATTAACAGCACCAAGTCCCTCGCCAACTATCACATGTTCGCCACACACATCGCGTAGCACAAATCCTTTTTTCTGTCTCATAATAACTCAATGATCAAATTTTGCCACTCTCCTATAGACACCCAGTATATATCTCCTTATCGGACACAGCCATCCCCATATTCTGGCAGCAAGCATACGCTCTTTCGTATACAAATCATGCTGTCGTCCGTCGGCACCGACCACATGGGTCGCCAAAGCCTTAACATCACTGATTCCGCAATGTTCGACCCCTGCGGAATTCCCATCACCCATCAGGACGACCTGTTCACTGTCAACACAAATGATACGGTGTACCACATAACGACATCCCTCCACCCTAGCGAGTACCACATCACCAACCTTAGGTTGTGAACACTTTTGCAAGATCACACTCTCCCTCCCTCCGATGATAAAGGGTAACATACTGTTTCCCTTAACGGGGAAAGTAACACTCATTCCCTCTTCAACAAGTCGGATAGCCTCCTGTATAATGATATCGTCCGTCATTACTTTGCTTTCTTTTTTCACCTTTTTACCTTTTCTCAGTACACCTATGCCACCTCCTCATCAGGCAACTCCTCTTTCATCTACTCAAACTTTTCCGCCCAAGCAAGAAAGGTCTTAACGCCCTCTGCCCCAAACTTCTCCAGCGACTGGGCAGTCTCCAGAACAGTACGGACATGGTCAGGGCTGGATTTGGAATAAAACTTATCGGCATAGCAGATAATCTGCTCTTCCAAGGTTTCCGGCTCATACCCCGGCAGGCCTGTCCCTGTATGACGCTCGGCAACCCTAGCATGACGGGGGAAGCCCTCCTTACGAAGAATCTCACCACCTATGGGTCCATGCTTGATATAAGGCTCCGTGCCATGACAATAGATAGAGGGAGCATCACAACGGAACACCCCAATATCATGGAGCATAGCGGCCTCCTCCAAGAACTGACGGTCGACAGGCAATTCCTTATGATGGTCACAAATATACAAAACACGGTCGGCAACTTGCCGACTGTGCTTTAGCAGTAAACGACGCAAAGCAGAAGATTGGTACTCACCGTTTTCTTCCTGCGGATAATACTTGTCAAGAATTGCTTGATAGTCCATTTAGAGCGGTAGCAATTTCACTCTTCACTTTTCACTTCTCTCAATCCAACCAAGGTTGTCACCACGACGCACCTTGCTTCCAGACTTGGCGCTCACCTCAACGAGCTTGCCACCGAGTGCCGCAGGTATTGGAACAATCTCGCCCCACGGAGCCTGAATATAACAGAAGGTGTCACCCTCCTTATACTGCTGTCCGATAAATGGATCAAGGCATGGCTCACAGGCACCGTCGCCAGAGAACTCATAATATACCTGTCCAGCAATAGGAGCCGTAAGAGGATCCGCTTTGGCATGTTTGAAGGCAGCCAGTTCTGCAGGAGAAAGCTTTGTACCAAGTTTGGCATCCTTCGCTTTCTGCAGGTCGGCAAGGAAGTTCTTCTTCGCCATACCACTCTTATAATTACGATACTGCTCAGGGTGCATGGCGAGCTCAAAGAGTTCCTCGTCATCCTGTCCGTACTCCCAGCCATTTTCATCCATCTCCTTACGGAAAGCAGGCAGAGCATTCTCCAACAGGGTATGCGGATCGACATCCGTGAACTCCTTGCCCTGCTTCTTTGCCAATTCCTTCAACTCGGGAGCAATCTCGCCAGGAATCTTGCCGCTCTTGCCAAGAATCATACCCCACATAGCATCGTCCATCATGGCATAACGTCCCTTGCCCTGCTCGATGGTCAATAGATTCATCAACGCGATGTTCTTGGTATACTGTGAGAACGGGGTCACCAATGGGGGATAACCCACGCGAGGCCATACATACTCTACCTCATTGAAGAGCTTCACGAGCATATCGTCTGTCGAAAGCTCCGGTTCTCCCTTCTTCGCACGACTCTTATTGATGACACTATGAATACCACCGAGGTCAGCCATCATCGAACCCATCATACCGCCAGGCAGTCCACAACCTAACAGCAGGCTGGACATGTGTTTGTTGGCAGGATTGATGAAGTAGCCGAGCCAGTCGTCAATGAACTCCTGTGTCAGTGTACGAGCCTGCATATAGGCATTCATATTGATATCCTCTACTTCGAAGCCTTCGTTCTTCAGCATCGACTGAACAGAAATAATATCCGGATGTACCTTACCCCAGCTAAGTGGCTCGATAGCAGTATCAATAATGTCCGCTCCATTATTGCAGACTTCCAGAATGGAAGCCATCGACAAGCCAGGACCAGAGTGTCCATGATACTGGATGATGACATCTGGGTGCTTCGTTTTGATACTCTTTGTCAGGGCGCCCAACAAGGCAGGCTGTCCGATACCTGCCATATCTTTAAGACATATCTCCTCTGCACCAGCGGCAATCACCTCGTCGGCAATGGCACTATAATACTCAACGGTATGTACTGGAGAAGTGGTGATACACAGGGTAGCCTGCGGAATCATACCAGCCTCCTTCGCCCATTTGATACTAGGGATAATATTGCGAGTGTCGTTCAGTCCGCAGAAGATACGGGGTATATCCACACCCTGTGCCTTCTTCACTTTATACATTAAAGCACGAACATCGTCAGGAACGGGATACATACGGATAGCGTTGAGACCACGATCCAACATGTGCGTCTGGATGCCTACCTCGTTGAAAGGCTTACAGAAAGCACGGACGGCAGGGTTGGGATTCTCACCTGCCAACAGGTTGACCTGCTCGAAAGCACCACCATTGGTCTCCACACGGGCAAAACACCCCATGTCGATAATCACTGGAGCAATGCGCTCCAACTGATCCTTACGAGGCTGGAATTTACCACTTGACTGCCACATGTCACGATAGACAAGACTAAATTTTATTTTCTTTTTCATAGATGATTGTTGTTAATACTTTTGCAAAGATACAAAATAAATTGGCAATGGTACTGCTATTGATGGCATGCGGACAGAAACAGCCTCCAAAAGACAGACAGGAGGGAGCTATTGTCACTTATCATAACGAACCTGGCGACTCTACCATCTACGGACTTTCTTGTGATGGGAGTACAGACTCTGTCCTGATACTACTTCCCTTTTCCGGAGGAGACCCTGATACCTTTTACATCTTCCAGGCATGGCAGAACCATCAAGTTCTCGGCCGTCCTCATATTGGGGATGAACTTGCCGTCATCCTCAACCCAGAAGATAAGCAGGAAGTACTGATGCTCATCAACCTAGAGCGACTGAAAGGGAAATGGTGCTATCAAGTCACGCCCACCTTCCGTCATCTCAGCGACACAACCTCAGATATCCAGCGTAGGAGAATGATAGAACGAATCCCTGACTCTGTCAGAAAGAAAATGATGGCACCCCGCGAATACGGCTTCCAACTGAAACGGGGGAACACAGCCCAGTCTATCGGAGAGAGAAGGAACAACACATCCGATGACATGAGTCCCGTAGAATATCCGAAGATGAAAAGATATACAGGATGGAGACTTTATAACGGTAGACTTGTTCTGGTAACCGACTCCTTACGTATTCCTAATGGAAAGAAAGGAAAACCGGAACAGGATACGGCAAACATCCTGCAACTCCGCAAAGACACCCTCGTGCTCCAATTTAAAGACCACAAGCAGATATACTACCGCAAAGTAGAGGAGAACCCCTAAGCGATAATTAGAGGAACTGATGGCTGAGCATTCGTTGTTCAGCCATTTTTTCGTATGGAGTACCTGGCATTCCATAATTGGCGTAGGGATAGATGGAGATGCCGCCACGCGGGGTAAACAATCCCACTACCTCTATATATTTAGGCTGCATCAGCTTCACCAAGTCCTTCATGATGATATTAACACAATCCTCATGGAAGTCGCCATGGTTACGGAAGGAGAAGAGATAGAGCTTCAGACTCTTCGACTCTACCATGCGCTCGGCAGGAATATACATGATCTTTATCTCCGCAAAGTCTGGCTGTCCCGTGATAGGACAGAGCGACGTGAACTCAGGACAATTGAACTGCACCCAATAGTCGTTGTCCTTATGCTTGTTCTCAAAGGTTTCCAATACCTCTGGTGCATAGTCCATCTTATACTCGGTCTTCTTGCCTAGTAACTTCAAATGGTCCTGTTCTCTGTTCATAGTTTCTTTAGTTTAAATATATTACTTCGCAAAGTTACGAAAAAATCTCAACACCAGACTTGCTTTTCGCAATTATTTCGTATCTTTGCACAAAATAATATATTTAAGGTATATGAAAAAACTATTTACTATCGTATTCATGGTCATCACTATGACCATACAGGCACAAAACCATATCGATCCCTACCAACCTCTAATGGAAGCCTTCGACGCACAAGGTGAAAAGATCATGAAGGAGTTCAAGGCTATCCAGGAGAAAGACCCCAATGGTGAACTCCCTGAGAGCAAGGCAATGGCAAAAATCCTGTCCGACCGTCTGGACTCGCTGGGTGAAGAGCAGTTGAAACTCATCAGGGAGATTATCCGCGACAACCGCGACAACGACCTGCCCGTCAAATATATCAAGGAAGCAATGTATCAGTTAAGCTACGAAGACCTGAAAACGGCCCTCGACCCCAAGGCATCCTACTATTATCATCCCGACCTAGAGATACCCAAGAAACTGCTTGCCGGCTACGAGAAGCGCAAGCCAGGCATTCAGTTCCATGACTTGGAGATGAATTCCCCTAATGATGAGACAGTAAAGTTAAGCCAGTGGGTCGGTAAAGGCAACTACGTACTTGTCGACTTCTGGGCTTCCTGGTGCGGCCCCTGTCGTCGTGAGATGCCCTTTGTAATAGACGCCTACGAACAATACCATGCCAAGGGTTTTGACGTAGTAGGTGTCTCCTTCGACCAGAAAAAGAGTTCATGGGTGGCTGCCATCCAACAGTTAGGCATGAGATGGCCGCAGATGAGCGACTTGAAAGGATGGCAATGCACTGCCGCCGGACTATACGGCATCAGCAGCATCCCCTCCAACGTCCTCGTCGACCCCAATGGCAAAATCATCGCCATGGACCTTCGTGGCGAGAGACTCATCAATAAGTTAAAGGAAATCTACGGAGAATAAAAGAAAGTTCCTTTTTTTGTTATCTGTTAAATGTTACTCAGTAACCAACCGAGATAGACAAGATAGGCACCGAACAAGAGGGCGCCCTCCCAACGCTCCACGGTATAACGGGTATAGGAGAAGAGCCACACAAGGGCTACCGAGCCCAGCATCATACTCATATCCACGATGGTGATGCCCTGTATCTGCATGGGACTGATGACTGCCGTCGTTCCT
This sequence comes from uncultured Prevotellaceae bacterium, assembly GCA_902779745.1. Classification (GTDB taxonomy): domain Bacteria; phylum Bacteroidota; class Bacteroidia; order Bacteroidales; family Bacteroidaceae; genus Prevotella. The sequence continues at coordinate 15,512 of CACZCT010000034.1, read as the reverse complement.
AATATCAACAGGATATTGAAGACATTGGAGCCGATGACATTACCGATGGCGATGGCTGACTGTCCTTTTCGGGCTGCTACAACACTGGTAGCAAGCTCCGGCAGGGAAGTACCGCCAGCCACGATGGTCAGGCCAACCACACCCTCGCTGATGCCCATAGAATAGGCGACACGAGAGGCAGAGTCGACGAAGACGTTACTACCGACGATAAGGAGGGTGAGACCCAGTAGAAGATATAGCGTAGAACGGAGGGTGGAAAGTGGAGAGTTTGCCACCACCGTTGCGGGTTGGGAAGATTTGGCGGTCTTGATGCCATAGTATAGGAAGGCTGCGAAGCCTAAGAGGAGGAGAATTCCATCAAGGCGGCTTAGGAAGGAGTCGAAGGCTATGAGGATCAAGAGGACAGAGGCGGCTACGGAGAAGGGGATATCCTTTTTCACCGTATTCCTACTGATGGTCATGGGAGCCACCACGGCAGCACAGCCGACTATCAGCATGGCATTCATCGTGTTCGAGCCGACGACGTTACCCATCGCCATGTCAGGAGTCCCTTTCAGTGCCGACACCAGACTCACGAAGAGTTCCGGGGCAGAAGTGCCTGCTGCTACAATGGTCAGACCAATGATGATCTCGGGGATATTCATACGACGTGCCAAGGCTGAGGCTCCTTCCGTCAGACGGTCGGCACCGCCCAAAACCATTGCTACACCTATTATTATTAATATTATGTCAAGGAACATCATTTGAAATCAGGATTTACACTATTCTTCTTCCCAGTCAAAGTCATCAAAACCTTCCAAGGCAGGACCAACGAATTCATCGAGGGCACGACGTTCCTTCTTCGTAGGACGCCCTGTACCACGGGCACGGTCGACAAAACCGCTGATACGATTCATCTCCAGCAGCTCATACTGGTCGGCGGGCGTAACATTCTCGTAAATCTCTGGTATCAGCTTTGCCCCTACCCTCTGCTCGATGGTCTTCAGGATTTTGAAGGAATAGGTCACGGGGGGCTTGCGGACACTGAGCACTTCGCCTACCTTCACCATCCGGGAGGGTTTGACGTTCATACCGTTCATCGTCACACGACCGTTCTTGATGGCATCGACGGCAATACTGCGTGTCTTGAAGATACGCGCTGCCCACAACCATTTGTCAACTCTTGCTTCCTCCATTTTTGCCCAATTTATTATATTGATTCATTGTGAAGTCGATACCTGCCAGAATGAAGCTCTTGATGATATCCACACCTATGTTGACAGCAGGCTGGAGCCGTTCCAGTTCTTCGGACGAGAAGCGACCGAGGACATGGTCAATCTGGGCACCAACAGGATAATCGTTACCGATACCCATGCGGAGACGGGCATAATCCTGTCCAATAAGCTGCTGAATATGTCCCAAGCCATTATGACCACCATTAGAACCGCTTGCTTTCAGGCGGAACTGTCCCAACGGTAACGCTACATCATCGCTGATGACCAACAGACGGCTCTGGTCGACATTCTCCTTGTTCAGCCAATAACGTACCGCATTACCACTCAGATTCATATAGGTAGACGGCTTGAGGAGAAGCACCTTACGACCTTTGAGAGTCGTCTCGCCGATAAAGCCGTAACGCTTGTCCTCAAAAGAAATATTGGACGCCTTCGCAAAAGCGTCCAATACCATAAATCCCGTATTGTGGCGGGTCATGTCATACTCGTCGCCGACGTTACCCAGACCTACAATTAAGTATTTGTCCATGCTATTGGCTGTTAGCAGTTAGCTATGAACCAGCAATTACTGGGCAGCCTCCTCTGCTGTTGCTGCCGAACGAGAAGCACGTGTAGTCCTAACAGAACATACGATAACCTCCTTCGGAGTAGCAATCTCAAGACCCTCGAAGTTCAGTGAACCTACCTTGATGCTCTTGCCGAGCTCCAATGTGGTAACGTCAATCTCAAGAACTTCAGGAATATTCTTATAAGGAGCTGTCACATTGATCTTACGGATCTGCAACTGGAGTTTACCACCATCACGTACACCCTGAGCATGACCAACAATCTTCACAGGAATACCAACAGTGATATTCTTGGTCTCATTCACCTCATAGAAGTCTACATGCAGCACAGCATCTGTTGTGGGATGGAACTGGAGTTCCTTGATGACGGCCTTGTGTTCTTTGCCGTCAATAGTGATATTGACAACATACACATGAGGAGAATAGATCACCTTACGGAGTTCTGACATAGGAACAACAAAAGAGAATGCCTCGGGAAGACCCTTCTCATCTTTCTTCTCACCATACATATTACAAGGGACCAAACCCTCTTTGCGAAGCAGCTTAGAGGCTTTCTTGCCTGTCTCGGTGCGCTTCTGACCGTTTACACTAATTTCTCTCATAATAAAATTGTGTTACTCTAAATTAAGTTAAACTTATGCTTAATTCACCATCACACGATGCGAAAAGCGGCTGCAAAGGTACGAATAAAAATGAAAAATGGAAAATGAAAAATGAAAAATTTACTTCCAAACCCACATATTTTTTCTTTTTTTTTGCGTAATCAGGGAATTATTCGTATTTTTGCACGTGATAAGAGTATCAAACTAGCTATTCAAGAAAAATATGATAAATCGTGAGCTCATAAGAATCAAGGTAGTCCAGTTAACCTATGCGTACTATCAGAATGGAAACAAGAACATTGAGACGGCGGAGAAAGAATTACTCTTCAGCCTTTCAAAGGCATATGACCTTTACAATTACCTGTTAGCACTCATCGTGGGAATCACCCATGAATCACGCCGACATCTGGAAGTGGCTCAATCAAAGGCAAGACGCGAGGGCACGGAAATGCCTTCACAGAAATTCGCCTACAACCGTTTCGCCATGCAAGTGGAGGAGAATAAGATGTTGAATGACTTCATGGAGAGTAAGAAACTAAGCTGGGACGACGAACCGGAGTTCTTGAAGAAGATATATACCCAGATTACAGAGAGTCAGATATACAAAGACTATATGGAGTCGACGGAAGACAATTACGACGCAGACCGTGAATTGTGGCGTAAGCTTTACCGGACACTTATCCAGGACAATGCCGATCTCGACGCACTGTTGGAGGAACAGAGTCTCTATTGGAATGACGACAAAGAGGTGGTAGACACCTTCGTTCTCAAGACCATCAAGCGTTTTGAGGAGAAAAACCAGTCGAAACAGGAGTTGTTGCCAGAATATGGTAGTGACGAGGATAAGGACTATGCCCGCAAATTGTTCCGTGCCACCATTATGAATGCCGATGAATATCAGCATTTCATGAGTGAGGTTTCACGTAACTGGGATTTCTCCCGTCTTGCCTATATGGATATTGTCATCATGCAGATAGCAATCGCTGAAATAATGACCTTTCCCAGTATTCCCATCACTGTGACCATCAATGAGTTTGTGGAGATCGCCAAATTCTACTCTACTCCACGTAGCGGAGGATATATCAATGGTATGCTTGACACCATTGCCCGTCACTTGATACAGAGCGGGAGGCTGATGAAGCGGATGGAAGAGAGGAGTTAAGAGTTGAAAATTAAGCATTACAAAAATTAAGTATAAAAATGACACAAATGATTCTCGCTGCACAAGCCGCACAGGGCGGTGGCAGCATGACTAGTTTTATTATTATGATGGTAGCTATCTTTGCCATCATGTATTTCTTTATGATCAAGCCCCAGCAGAAGCGCCAAAAAGAGATTCAAAATTTCCAGAACTCCCTAACGGAAGGCACCTCTGTAGTAACAGGCGGTGGTATCTATGGTATTGTCAAGAAAATTGACCTTGCCAGTGGGATTATCGAGGTGAAGATTGCTGACGGCGTGGTCATCCGTGTGGATAAAGGTTCTGTCTTTAAAGACACGGCAAGTACTCCCATGCAAAACAAATAATCAGTCATCGGAGTGGACACGCAACGCTTCGCACAGTTCGTCAGGCGCTTCCTTTTCAACCGAACCAGCAAGGAAGTCCTGATTTTTCTGTTTTTCCTCATTCTGTCAGGAGTCTTTTGGATCATTCTGACCCTCAACGAGACCTATGAGCGGGAAATCAAAGTCACAATGCATGTCAAGGGAATTCCAAAGAATGTGGTGCTTACCTCTAATGAGATAGATACCCTGCGTATATTGGTCCGTGACAAGGGATGGATTCTTCTGCGATACCTTTATGAGGACCCCCGGAACATCAACATCCCGTTCAAGAACTACGATCGTGGAAATGGCGTTGGCAATATCTCCTCTTCAGACATCAAACGACTGATTATCCAGCAACTGGAAATGTCGACTACAATCAGTTCCGTCAAGCCTGACAAAATGGAGTTCTTTTATAATAACGGAGAGCGCAAGCGCGTCCCTGTCAGATGGACCGGTCGGGTAATCCCCGAGCAACTCTATTTCATCTCACATATCCAATACTGGCCTGACAGTGTTGACATATATGCTTCCAGGGAGAAACTGGACAGCATCCGAGCAGTATATACAGAACCGTTGAACTATGTTGGCTTCCGTGACACACTGGTCATCAACTGCAGATTGTCACATCTGAAAGACGTGAAGGTTATCCCCGACCAAATCCGCATGGGCTTCTTTACGGATGTGCTGACGGAAGAGAGCATGGACGGTATTCCCATCAAGGCCATCAACATGCCGGCAGGAAAGGTCTTGCGTACCTTTCCTCCCAAGGTGAAAGTACATTTCGTCACGGGTGTCAGTTTGCTCCGCAAACTACGTGCTGAGGATTTCACGGTCATTGCCGATTACAAAGAAATCACCCAGAACCCGTCAGAGAAATGTAATATCTACCTGAAGACGATTCCCCATGGCATCAGTAGGGCGACATTGGATTTCAAACAAGTGGACTATCTAATAGAAGAGGAATGAAAATCGGTATTACGGGAGGTATCGGTTCTGGCAAGAGTTTTGTCTGCAAACAACTGAAGAGACATGGCATCGAGGTCTATGACTGTGATGCTGCTGCCAAACGACTCATCCGCACCTCACCTATTATATATAAGAAATTAACGGCACTGATCGGACCGGACACCTATATTGACGGTAAACTCAACAAAGCGGCAGTCGCCCAGTTTCTGTTGCAGAGTGATAAAAATGCAAAGGCGATTGACAATATTGTACACCCTGCCGTCTTTCAGGATTTTGAGGAGAGCGGCTTGCAATGGATGGAGAGTGCCATTATGTTTGAATCAGGCATCTACCGCCTAGTCGATAAGGTCATCGTGGTTACTGCACCAAAAGAGGTACGTATCCAACGCGTTATGAGCCGCGATCATATCACCCGTGAAAAGGTGCTCCAATGGATGCAGCGACAATGGTCGCAAGAGGATGTTAGAAGACATGCTGACTATGAGATTGTCAATGACGGAAAAGCGGATGTTGAAAAACAAATAGAACAAATATTTAATCAAGTAAAGAATAAACTATGAAACAAACCATTTTAGCCATTTCAGGCAAACCGGGACTTTACAAGCTCGTATCACGTGCCAAGAACAGCCTGATTGTTGAGGCACTCGACGGAACAGGAAAACGTATTCCTGCCTTTGGCACGGATCGTATCACCTCTCTTGCCGACATTGCTATGTTCACGGAGACAGAAGACGTCCCCTTGATGAAAGTACTTGCTGCCATACGTGACCTAGAGAAGGGCAAGGCTTCGAGCCTTGACTACAAGAAAGTTTCTGCCCAAGAACTGCACGACTATTTCAGCAAAGTGCTTCCAGACTGGGACAAGGAGCGTGTACAGAATAGTCATATCAAGAAACTCATCCAGTGGTATAACATCCTAGTCGAAGCAGGCATCACTGACTTCGAAGAGGATATGGCACCAACGGAAGGTAGTAATATAGATGATAGAAAAGAGAAGTAAGGGGTAAAGAAGGCGCTCACGATGAGCGCCTTCTTTAATGTATTAGAATCCTGGTCTGCCGAAACCGCCTCCACCTGGGCGACCACCACCGCCAGGCCCTCCGAAACCACCACCCCGACGACCGCCACCTTCCCGTGGTCCACCGAAGCCACCACGATTAGCACCGCCTCCAAAGATGTTCATGCGATAGATCACATGCAACATCGCATAGTTGGTAATGGCATTATACTCGGTATCGCTACGACGCATGGCATCCACTGTACGACTGAAAGTTGACTGCTGATGCAGAATGTCATACAATTGTAAAGACAGGGTCAGTGCATTTCCCTTGAGGAACGACTGTGACACTTGTGCGGTCCAGATTAACTCGTTGGTATTCATCGAGGCATCGTTATAGCCACGACGACTATTCATATTCATTGTTGTCGTAAACTGTGTACCCCATGGAGCTGTCAGTAACAGACTACCTCCATAGGTGAACGTCCAAGTATCGAGGTTGTTGTTACTCTGCAACTCACTGCGGGCATGCATATACTCCAACGAACCGTTCAATTCAAACTCTATCCAGTCGTTACGGAAACTAGCTGCGATACGCTCTCCCAAGGTCGTCGTACGGGTAGTTGACTTCTGGGAATCAGTATTACGGCCAACACTCACATAACCTACATTATGAGCATAACGCAAGGTGGTAAACGTATTGACATTGAAGAAAGCGGCAGAATCGAGAGCCGTGTTGAACATAAACATACCAAAGGCATTCCAGTTACCATTGATATTCTCCGGTCTGGTGATACGCCCGCCTGACTTCTCATCATACGTCACCATATTAGAAATAGAGTTGCTGGTGGTCGAGAAGTTCAAATGAGCCATGATACTCCGCTGATGATTCTGGATATAATTGTTATAGAACAGGCGGAAATTCTGGGTAAACGACGGTTTCAAACCGGGGTTACCCTTCCGAATGTTCAAAGGGTCGCTGTCATCAGTGATGTCCAACAAGTCACTCATAGACGGCTGAGTGCTGTTAGCACGGTAGTTGAAACGCAACTGGCTCACATTGGAGATCTTCCAACGGAAATCAGCTGTCGGAGCGATATTCGTCACCGTACGGGTGGTATCCGTATGAACTCCCTGATAGTCCTGTGTGAAATGAGAGAGCTGTGGCATCACTTGCAGACCAACGTTCAGGTTATATGCCTTACGAACGACACGCAGCATAATCTCTGCCGTATGGTTATAGTTACGGTATTCCGAGAAACGACTCAGTTTATCGTCCTTGAAAGTCTCCAATGGTGTGGTACCCAACAGGCTCAGATAGTCATCCCATCCGCGATAGGAAGGTATGATACTAAAGAAGTCGGCATCTACATTACTGAAGTCATAAGTAGCACGGTCACTCTTCGTATAGCTGTACTGATACTGATAACTGAACTGCAGGTAAGTCTGACGGAAAATCGGCTCACTGTAGGTAGCACGGATGCCATAGTTCCAATTCTTGGTAGGCGTCACCGCATAACGGTTGGCCTGATAGGTAGAATCCTCTCCTTGCTTGTTCAGCAACTGGAAATATTCTACCATGCTATTGGAGAACGAATTACTCATTCCTTCTCCCACATTGGTCATAAAGCGTAAAGTGATATTCCTGCCGGAGTTGTTCAGTTTACGATTAAATTGCAACCAGCCACCAGCACTCTTGGAATCACTATAGGAAATCGAGTTACTCCGATTACGGTTTTTCACAATCCCCATGTCTCGCAGCATCTGCAAAACGTCCCCGTCCAAGGGATTGTCAACATACTGATATGGATCTTCATCAAAAGTCAGGGAGAGTCCCTCACTTACTCCGTCGTTGGAATTATAGTTGAACTGTGGACGCATCATGATATTCGTCATAGAGTCTGGTGTCCATTCCAGACGGAAACGGGCATTCCAACTGTTGGAACGCGTCATATCACTGTTCAGACTATTATCAAACGATGAGGAAGTACCGCTCATGAAGTTCTCGGTAGAACGACGTATGATCGCATCACCGTCACTATGGTTCCAACGGATACTGCCATCAAATATAAACTTGTCTTTCTTCTCGTAGTTAATATTAAGACCAACCATCTTCGTGGCGGTAAGCCCCTGCCGACCACCACCGAAACGACCACCGCCACCAGAGAATCCCATGTCATTGACGTTGTTAGCACTCATCGGGACGAAAATCTTCAGGTCAGAACTCTGCAACCCCGCAAAAATACGACCACTGTAACGGTGGCGTGTACCAGCAGCAAGGTCGGCATTCACCATAAAGCCCTTGTTCATACCACGCTTGATGCCAAAGTCAAGCACCGTCTCCTCCTCACCGTCGTCGATTCCCGACACGCGAGCTAGATCACTCTTCTGGTCGTATGCCTTCACACGCTCTACAATAGAGGTGGGCAAATTCTTCATAGCCGTCTTCGTATCACCAGTCATGAATTCTTTACCATCAATCAGGATTTTCTTGACCTCCTTACCATTGATAGTCACCTTTCCGTCCTCGGTTACCTGAGCACCAGGCAGTTTACGTACCAGATCCTCAATGACAGAACCTTCCGGCGTACGGTAGGCAGAGGCATTATAGACGAAGGTATCCTCCTTCAGCGTTACCTTCGAAGCCTGTCCCGTCACCGTAGCACCCTTCAGCATGATGGCATCCGGCTCCAGACTGACGGTTCCCAGTGCAACATCCTTTTCGTTCGTCACCTTCACATTCTTGGTATAGGGTTTGAAACCCACACAGGTCACCTGGATAATATAATTGCCGATAGCAGGAGCCTTAACCTTGAAATATCCATCCAAGTTGGTCAAAGAACCTGTTACCATCGTACTATCCTTCTTTAACAGACGTACTGTCGTCTGAGCCACTGGCTCCTGAGAGTCACTCTCTATCACCTTACCTGTGATATTCCGTTGAGCCATTGCTGATACTGCCGATACTGACAGGAGCAAAAATAGAATTAGTCTTCTCATCTTTTACTTTGATTATGCCTTTTTGACGCATAGATGACTCAAAAGTTTAAGACTTCCATACAAAAAGTTGTCTTTTTTACAATTAATCGGAATTTTATACACGCATTTACAAATTTTATCGTAATTTTGCAACCGCAAATGGAACAGCAAAAGGTCATTATCTCTGAGAATTTGCGTGAAACGCTCCATCAAGCCGTGGGTGAATGTACTCACGACCACTTGTTGATACTTGTCGATGAGACCACCAAAGACTGCTGTCTGCCTGTCATCAGCGACTTTGAGTGTATGCAACAGGCACAAGTCATCTACATTGGAGCCACGGATACGCACAAAAATCTGGATTCTCTCTCCCATGTATGGAGTGAGATGCAACGTCTGGGAGCCACTCGCCATTCACTGATGATTAACCTTGGAGGCGGTATGGTGACAGACTTAGGCGGTTTCGCAGCCTCTACCTTCAAACGCGGTATACCTTATGTAAATATACCCACCACCTTGCTCTCGATGGTGGATGCCAGTGTGGGCGGCAAGACAGGTATTAACTTCGGAGGACTGAAGAACGAGATTGGTGTGTTCAATAATGCCCGTTGTGTCATTCTTGATACTGTATTCCTGCATACACTAGATGAGGAGAACATCCTTTCGGGTTATGCGGAGATGTTGAAGCACGGACTGATTTCGGATGATAAGACTTGGGCGGAGCTAATCAGTGGAAGCTTAGAGTTCAAAGTGATAGGTAAAGAATTTGCTGCCGCCATTGAGAAAAGTGTTGCCGTCAAGCAGCGCATCGTCACAGAGGACCCGACGGAAAAAGGGCTCCGCAAGGCACTGAACCTAGGACATACGGCAGGACATGCCTTTGAATCGCTGGCATTAACAAGGAAGCCCATCCTTCATGGCTATGCCGTCGCATATGGACTAGTAGTTGAACTTTATCTTTCATGCGTGAAGACAGGATTCCCACAGGACAAAATGCGACAGACTGTCTCGTTTATCAAGGAACATTATGGTCGGATGACTATCACCTGTGACGACTATCCTCAGTTGCTGGAACTGATGCATCACGACAAGAAGAATCAGGGCAACGATGTCAATTTTACCCTGTTAGGCAATATCGGCGACATCTGTATTAACCAGATAGCCACAGAGGAGGAAATCAAAGAGGCATTAGATTTCTACAGGGAGTTCTAATCTCTGATACCGACATACTACTACCTATTTAGATTGCTAACAACCGAAGGTGGGATGTGTCCGCGAGGATGCGTCCCACTTATATTTTTTCTATTTTTTCTTGGTATATCAGATTTTTGTATTATCTTTGCAATATCATTATAATTACTACAAACAACTATGAAGAAAATCTTAATAACCGGCGGAGCTGGATTCATTGGCTCCCACCTTTGTGAGCGACTAGTCAACGAAGGCCATGATGTCATTTGCCTTGATAATTTCTATAGCGGCTCAAAGGAAAATGTATGGCACCTGATTGGCAGACCTAATTTCGAATTGGTGCGTCATGATGTCATCAATCCCTATTGGGCAGAGGTAGATGAGATTTATAACCTCGCCTGTCCAGCCTCTCCCATCTATTACCAAAATGACCCAATTCAGACGACCAAAACCAGCGTTTTCGGTGCTTATCACATGCTGGGGCTTGCCCGTCGTACCAAAGCGAAGATCTTACAGTCGTCAACCAGTGAAGTCTATGGTGACCCTAACGTACACCCGCAACCAGAATCCTATTGGGGCAATGTGAACCCCATCGGTCTACGTTCCTGCTATGATGAGGGAAAACGTTGTGCTGAGACCCTTTTCTTTGACTACCACCGTCTCCACAAAGTGCGTACCAAGGTCATCCGTATATTCAACACCTATGGTCCCCGTATGGCTGTCAACGACGGTCGTGTAGTCTCCAATTTCGTTGTCCAGGCATTACGTGGTGAAGACCTGACGATCTATGGTGACGGACAGCAGACCCGTTCGTTCCAGTATGTGAGCGACCTCATTGAGGGTATGATGCGCATGATGGAAACCCCAGACGACTTCACAGGACCTGTCAATCTAGGTAACCCGGGTGAATTCACGATGCTCGAACTGGCAGAGAAGGTTATTAAGAAGATTGGTGGCAAGAGTAAGATTGTATTCCGTCCACTTCCCAGCGACGACCCCAAGATGCGCCGTCCTGACATCAGTGTCGCCAAGAAAGAGTTGAACTGGGAGCCTAAAGTTCCTTTGGACGAAGGTCTTGACCATATCATCGACTACTTCCGTGAGTACTTAGGCAAGCATTAAAATACAAAAAAGCCACCAATAATGGTGGCTTTTTATGTTTCAGATATCTATTCCCACTCTATCGTTGCAGGCGGCTTTGACGAGATATCATAGCAGACGCGATTGACACCACGTACCTTGTTGATAATCTCGTTGCTGACCTTTGCCAAAAAGTCGTAAGGAAGGTGCGCCCAGTCGGCTGTCATCGCATCCGTCGAGGTAACGGCACGAAGGGCAACGGGATTCTCGTATGTACGCTCATCACCCATTACACCCACGCTACGAACAGGACTCAGCAGGATAGCACCAGCCTGCCACACCTTATTATATAATGTCTCACCATCGGTATCTACATACTCGCGCAAGCCACGAATATAGATATCGTCAGCATCTTGCAAAACGCGAACCTTCTCTGGTGTGATGTCGCCTAAGATTCGGACAGCCAAGCCAGGACCTGGGAACGGATGACGAGTAATGAGATGTTCAGGCATTCCCAACTGACGACCCACACGACGGACCTCATCCTTGAACAACCATTTCAGCGGTTCACAAAGTTGCAGGTTCATCTCCTTAGGCAGTCCGCCCACGTTATGATGACTCTTGATAACCTTACCTGTAATATTCAGTGACTCAATACGATCGGGATAGATAGTACCTTGTGCCAACCAACGCGCATCAGTAATCTTCCTTGCCTCTGCATTAAACACCTCCACGAAATCGCGACCGATAATCTTACGCTTCTGTTCAGGCTCTGTCACTCCAGCAAGGTCAGCAAAGAACTTCTCGCTGGCATCGACACCAATCACATTCAGACCAAGCACCTTATAGTCTTCCATCACCTGCTGGAACTCATTCTTACGCAGCATGCCATGATCGACGAAGATACAAGTGAGGTTCTTACCGATTGCCTTGTTAAGCAACACAGCAGCAACGGAAGAGTCAACACCACCTGACAAGCCAAGGATGACACGATCATTGCCGACCTGTTCTTTCAACTCCTTCACAGTGGTCTCTACAAACGAAGCAGCACTCCAATCTTGTTTCGAGCCGCAGATGTCCACCACGAAGTTCTTCAACAACTGCGCACCCTGCGTAGTATGATATACTTCCGGATGGAACTGTACTGCCCAGATGGGTTGTTCCACAGAAGCAAAAGCAGCATTCTTGACATCCTTTGTACTACCAATCACTTCAAAACCTTCAGGAATGGCAGTAATTGTGTCTCCATGACTCATCCATACCTGTGAACCTCTATCGAAACCCTTAAACAAAGGATTATAGAGATTGATGGTTTCCAAGTGGGCACGTCCGTACTCACGACTGTCTGCCTTCTCTACTTTACCACCAAGGGTATGCGAGATAAACTGCGCACCATAGCAGATGCCTAACACAGGAAGTCTGCCCACAAACTGATTGAGGTCTACCTTAAATGCCTCAGGGTCATGGACACTGTAGGGTGAGCCGCTCAGAATGACACCAATCACGGAAGGGTCGTCCTTCGGAAACTTGTTGTAAGGCAGAATCTCACAGAAGGTATCCAACTCACGTACACGACGACCAATCAACTGTGTCGTCTGGGAGCCGAAATCCAATATGATTATTTTCTGTTGCATGTTATATATTATTTATAAATGTCTCTGCTTCATCGAGAGTATCGAGCTTGCCCACATCCATCAGGCGCAGGTCATGAGCCTCGTAGCCCATAATCTTCGCACGGTCACAGTGCTGGAGATAGAAGTCCATAATGGGGAAACGGTCGGGATATGTCTCCATCAGTGCAAACAATGAGGGATGGAACACATGAATGCCACTGAAGGCAAGGCGGTGATACTTGGATATTTCTATATCAGGATAGGGCGACTTCACCTCTCCTGTCTCGATATTTGTCCAACCAACTAAGCGTACAGCCTCATCGAAGAGCAGGTAACGCTTGGTCTGACGTTGACTCACTAACAGCAATGCCTCAGCCCTTTGTGCCTTGTCATACAAGGCGGCAAGGTCGATATTACTCAGGATATCCACGTTATGTATCAGAATAGGGCTGTCGGCATCGAAGAGCGAAGCCGCTTTCTTGATTCCCCCACCCGTCTCCAATAGTTGTTCACGCTCATCACTGATACGGATATCGAGTCCGAAGTCATCACTGGCACGAAGATAGTCGATGATCTGATCGGCAAAATGATGCACATTCACCACGATACGCTCGAAGCCGGCACCCTTGAGTTTCATGATGACATGCCACAGCAACGGCTGACCAGCCACAGGTACCAATGCCTTCGGTATCGTGTCCGTCAACGGTTTCAACCGCGTCCCTAACCCTGCTGCAAAGATCATTGCCTGCTTCATCGTGCCTCCAATGTCTGGGTGATATTCTGCTCACGGTGACAGATGCGTACCTCGAGACCAAACTTCTCATGAATATGCTCGGCAAGATGCTGAGCACTATAGACACTACGATGCTGACCGCCTGTACAACCGAAGGAAAACATCAATGACGTAAAACCTCGTTGGATATAACGGCGCACATGGGCATCGGCAAGTTTATAAATAGAGTCGAGGAAGGTCAGTATCTCCCCATCGTCCTCCAAGAAACGAATAACAGGCTCATCTAATCCCGTCAGCTGCTTATACGGTTCATAACGTCCCGGGTTGTGCGTCGAACGACAGTCAAACACATAACCGCCACCATTACCACTCTCATCCTCAGGAATACCTTTACGATAGGAGAAACTATAGACCTTCACCACCAAAGGTCCTTGTGCGTCATACTTCGAGAACGTAGCAGGACCGTCTTGCGGATGGGGTTTGTAGGGATTATTTTCCGTTGTCTTATAGCCGTCGGAACGACTTGCCGTCGTCTCTATCTGTCGAAACTGCGGCAACTCCGTCAACTCACGCAACAGAGATGTCAGATAGGGATAGGGGAAGTTGCTGACCTCCAGTAACTCCCACAAGTTCTGAATGGCAGGAGGTATGGATGTGAGGAAGTGTTGTTTACGTTCGAAGTAACCTCGGAAGCCGTAGGCACCTAATACCTGCAGGATGCGGAACAGCACGAAGAGTGAGAGACGTGCCACGAAATGATGAGGTGTGGGCACCTCCGTAAACTGTTTCAGGGCATGATAGTACTCATACACCAGTTCACGACGCAGCTTATAGGGATACTTCGCCGATGCTTGCCAGAGGAATGAGGCAAGGTCGTAATAGTAAGGTCCCTTGCGTCCTCCCTGAAAATCGATGAAGAAAGGCTGTTGACCGTCTACCAGCATTACATTACGGGCCTGGAAGTCACGGTACAGGAAAGCCTCACACTTCTCTGCCGTCAGGTCTTTGGCCAACAGACGGAAGTCTGCTTCCAACTTCAACTCATGGAAGTCCAACTCCGTTGCCTTCAGGAAACAATATTTGAAGTAATTAAGGTCGAAGAGTACCGAGTCTACATCGAACTCAGCCTGCGGATAACAATTGGAGAAATCCAATCCTCTCGCCCCACGTATCTGGATATTTGGCAGTTCACGGATAGTACGCCGTAACAGTTCCTGCTCTTTCAAGGTATAGCGACCACCTGCCTCACGACCACCACGAATGGCCTCAAACAGAGACACCGAGCCGAGGTCGGTCTGCAGGTAACGGAGCTCATCGTCACTGACAGCAAGCAGATGAGGCACTGGCAACTGACGCTTGGTAAAGTGTTTGCAGAGATACACAAAAGCATGATTCTCGTCACGACTGGTACCAATGACACCCACCACCGTACTGCCATCCTGTGCCGTCATACGGTAATACACACGGTTGCTACCTGCTACTGGCAACTGTTCCGCCATCGCAGGCTCTACCCCGCTCCACTCCTTATATAACTTGATCAATTGGTGCATACTGGGGGACAAAGTTACGAAAAGTCGAGCACAAAACAAAAAAACTCGTTTCTTTTTTTAGACATAAAAAAAAACCGATTGTCTCACGACATCCGGTTTTTTAAAACAAACTACTTAAAAACTAATCTACTAAAACAAATCAAAAAAATATCTTTATTTTGCTAAATCCAATATTATCACATCAAAAGCTTTACCTTTTAGACGCTGCAAAGATAAAAAGTTTAAAAAAACAATGCAAATATTTTCGTGTAAAATTGGCACTTAAATTGATTTAAATCAATAAAGGGAATCGGGTTAAGACCCAATTCCCTGATTTTTGGCAACCTGAGGTTGCAAAATGCCTATCAAAATCGCCTTATGCGAAAGGATTCTCTGTGGGATAGAAGTTGCCCTTCGGGAAGTTGTAGTCGATCTCGTCCACGGGGATGCCCATGTACTTGAGAACCTCCCACAGGTACTTGCCCTGATGACCG
>CACZCT010000033.1 GCA_902779745.1 uncultured Prevotellaceae bacterium | reverse complement strand
GTGAAACTCGGGCAGACTTCTCTGACTTAATCTGGTTGAACAACATCTCAGGATATTTCATCTCCAACATATGCAGGAAAGCGCAGTCCTCCTTCACTACGCTTTCGTCGTCATGAACCAAATAGACAACACCACCCGTCGTCTCCAAGTCACGTGTACGGGTCAGGAATGGTTCACGCCCAAACGTTCGAACACACTATAACAATAACTGGGCAACTGGCGCACCAGTTGTAGAACGGGAGCCGACTCCAGCGTGACATCGTTTGGCAGGATAAACAATTTGATGACACCCTTGCGCAGCGGACGATACGGTTTCAAGCGTTCCTGCTCGAACTTGCCAGGATCAAGATAAGAGTCGAGGGCAGAGTCCGTTTCATGCTGGCCAAAGATCTTCTCCAGAAACTGGCGTGTCTGACCGGCACCCATAGGTCGGCAGTTAACTTCAATGAGTACAGGTCCCTTCTCGTCAACCATATACTCACCATGTACGGGACCGTATTGGATACCAATAGCGTCCAGCACGTCATAGGCATAGCGCACGAGGGCAGATTCTCCCACGTCCAAATGGGTCATCGCCTCACCGTAGTTGTAGATATTGCTGCCGTTCATTTGCAGCTTGTCATAGAAGCACATCGACACCAGACGGTGCTTGCCGGCACATGACACGGTATTGACAATATACTCCTTTCCGATGATGCGCTCCTGCATGAGGATATCGCCCACGTTCTCGTCACTCGCAGACAGAGCCAGTTCCGTACGCACGGCAGCCATCAACTCGTCAAGCCCGTTGCAGAGATGTAAGCCCTGCGTAGCAGCACCACGTACACGCTTGATAACGGTGTGCTGGGTGCCAAGTTCCTTGTAGAAAGCCTCCGCCTCAGCCTCACTACGGACAATACGTCCACGGATATAGCGTATGCCGTAGTCGGCGAGAGCCTGTTGCATCTCGTTCTTTCGCGTCATCTTACCGATAATGGACCACGGGTTACTGGGGAGTCCGAGGTCAGAGCCCAGACGGGTGGCCAGTTCGACACCAAACTCACTGCCTGCCACAACGACCACAGGATTGTATTTCCGAACCTCTTCCAGAATAACGTTATAATCCTTGTTGGCTCTGATACAGGGTGTTCCTTCGGGAAGTCGCAGACGAGCCATCTCCTGAGCCTCCAGAATCGGGATACGATCTTCATCGGTTCCAGGATACATGGCCTCTACCACTACAGGCTGATAGCCTCGTGTATTACATCCTCTACATAATTGAATCCCGTGGAGAGGATCTCAACTATGACAATATGCTTTTTCATCATTAACCATTAAAGTTCTTTCTGTTTGCAAAAGTACGAAGAAGTAGAAGAAAAAACAAATTTTCTTATGTTTTTCTGATTTACCCCATAACAGGCATCGGCATAAAGTATAGAAGGCTTCCCTTTGTTTTTTGAGGTGGATCAACATGACCGTTCCGACTATTTCCACAGGGAGTAAGTGCCAGCCTGACAGGGGTGAAGTGCCATCCTAAGAGGGAATAACAGGCATCCTAACAACCGTGCGCCTATAGGCAAAAGGGTGTGCGGCTATAGCCAAAAGGTCTTACGGCTATAGCCAAAATAGAAGACAACAAAAAGTGCAGGATCGGTACAGGGTTAAGCCCCCGTTTTGCTACCGATTCTGAACCGAGATTTTCCTGATTATCAACATATTACACAAAATTGTAGCAGGGATAGCAGGGTTATTTCATTTTTTCAAAGTATAGAAATGACAGTCAATATCAGGAGAAGGGCTCAAGAGAAGGTACAGTATTGTATAACGGCTATCAGAATATAGGAAAAGAAAAGGCATCCCGTTGCGGATGCCTTAGTTCTTGCCCCTCAATGCGTGAAGGAGGTTTACGCCGAAACGTGATGTTATGCGGGTGGGGACTTCGCACTTCTCATATGCATTGTCCTTTCACGACTTACTTTTCTTGGTGTAAAGATATTAACTTTGTTTGAAACCACCATGGATTTCTTCAATTATTTTTCAACAATCACGGGACTAGTACGGGAGTAGTTGCAAAACTACTCCCGTGGCTTGCGCCCCTTGTTTATCGGTTTTTGAGCCACATGACGGGAGAAGGGGAGTAGTTTTTGCGAAATTCAAAAAAATTTCGTGATTCATCGGATTTTCAATTTCAATTAATTGTCATCTGTCATAACTGTCAACTTTAAAATTTCCTGGCGAAAAAACGGGGATGCATTATATCACTTGTGCTAATGCCTCCCACACTTAATTCCAATGCCTCCTATCCCCCATGGGAGACATTCCTTTACCCCCCCATAACCATGCGGGCTATTCAAGTCATTTGCAAATGATACGAATAAGTGAATGAAAAAAACAAATTTATTTGAGTTTTTCTGAACGAAAGTATTTTAAAAACTTGTTTTAAAGATAAAGAATAAAATTGATAATCGCAAATCTTTCAAAGAAAAACCATTGAAAAACAAATGAATGAGGACACTAAAATAAAGGAAAAAGTATGGAAGATAAAAGGAAAAGTATCGTATATTGATTTTTTTTTGTATATTTGCAATCGTAACAAAAGACATACATAATATGAAGAAATTGACAGTTCTATTTTTGATGATGCTGCCATTGGCAACGGTTGCCCAGACGGCATACGAAATGTGTGAGAAAGGTATCGAGTGTTATGACAAACATCAGTACGATGAGGCTGAGAAATGGTTCCTGCAGGGTGCTGACAGGGGTGACGCAAGGTCTATGTATCATCTTGGCAAATTATATGAGAAGGTACATTTTGATGTCAATAAAGCCTTCTCGTGGTATATGAAATCGGCCAATAAGGGCTATGCACCAGGACTATGCCAGGCCGGGAATTTCTACAAGGATGGCCGAGGTTGCGAGAAAAGCTATTCAAAGGCTATAGAGTATTACACTAAAGCCGCTGATATGGGTGATGCCGGAGGACTGTACTATCTGGGGAACATGTATTACAGAGGCTATGGTGTTACTTTAGACTATAACAAGGCACACCAGCTTTTTCTCGAGGCTGCAGCTCAGAACAGTTTGAATGCACAATACTATTTGGGGGAGATGTACGCACGGGGCCAGGGCGTTAAAAAAGATTATGCGAAAGCCATCGAGTGGTTTGAAAAAGCCATTGCACATAACGACAGTTTCGCTACTTCGATGGCCAAAGGCAGAATTGCCGATATTCGGAAGAAAATGGCCGAAGGGAAGTAAAACATGAATGATAAATAAAATTACAACAACCTTAAAAATAACGACAATGAGACACTTCGCAATGAAATTCCTGTTCACAGTGTTTGCTTTGCTTACCGCGATATCAACCGAGAGTTACGCACAGAATCTACTGGGAGAGCTTACCTTCGAAGCTCCTGACAAGCTATGTCGTCCTACAGCAAATGTTGTATGGCTTAAAGAAGCACCCAGGGCCAAAGCACCCCGTTATAAAGCGGAACAAGGCGGGGAGGATGTATGGGTTACCAAGCATAAACTGTATGCTGTGGGCAGTGCTCCGGCAGGATGGTGGAATATTGACGGCGGTTACTGCATGGCAAAGCAGGCACGCTTGAGTGTAGGAAAACCATTGACGGACGATATGTTCAACCGTTTCTTCGGATGGTGTGAAGGTTACGATGATGGAGGCGAATGGATTGTCGGTCGCACGACCAGCACACACGGATTTGTGGTCTGTTATGAAAACAGCGGACTTAATTCATTATGGCTCGGTAAACAGGAAGGTAACGTACTGGTATTCAAATACCGTATCTTCTGTTCCTTCAATATTGACGAAGGAAATAGCAATCCCAACTATATCAACCTTCATACCGAAGACCGCGACGGTATGACCATGTACGAGATTACTATCGGCAAGAACTTCGTACAAGAAGTCACATGGGGCGGTATGGGTACCACGAAGACCCTCAACTTCAGCAAACTGAACGACAAAGTCATTGAATACCTGTTCAAAAAAGCCATTGAAGAATGGAGTTGGCGCGACAGCTATTTCTACCTGAACTCAGAATTGTTGTCTGGTGCCTACGCTAATTACCAATTAGGATAATATATGAGGAAACTTAAATCGGCATTCATTATCTGTGCCTGCACCCTTACATTGGGAGTGCAGGCACAGCGTACCAACACCACACCGATACCCCGTGACAAAAAGATTCGCATTGCTCACGACTTGACACGCTTTGACGGCAGCCAATGGATGGATGGTGGCATAGCTGACGATAGTGGGTGGAAGCTTCGTTTATGGTTCTTCAACACTCCTGCCGTGTGCGTGAAAGCCCATGCCCATATCAGTATATGGCGTGAGAAAGAAATCTTCCATCCATGTAACAATGGCAATGAGAACCTGAATTGGGCGGCATTAGAACGTATGTGGTTCAATGGTGACCGGGACAATGCCGTCAATCCGAAACATTATGGCTATGTCGTCAACGACCCCTCTGTCAATGAAAAAGATTTGAAAGTGTGCATATTAGAGTTTGAATGGTCGTCAGACCAAGAACTTACCGTCTTCTTGCCCGACTATCTGTTCATGAACATGCCGCTGCCGCCTAACCCGGACAATGTGGAGAATCTGCCCATAAGATATTACATCGAGTACGAGGCAGACTTCGAACACACACACTTCTCGTCAAGAAGAGGGGTCACGCCGTCGGTTACCTATACCATGTATGTACCTGACCACCATGCCCATATTACCGACTTAGGCGATGAGGATATCAGCAGTCTGTTCGATGACACACCAGTTCCCCCACATCGCCATGACATGAAAGTGGCAAGCCGTACACTTCGTGAACACTCGCTGTTCGTCAATGGTAATTGCCAAACGGAATTCGACATCTATGACGTAGTCAGTGTCTGCCAGAACCAACCCTGTGACTTCAGACTTACTACGACAGAGATGGATACGTTGAAACTCTGTACGCCAGAGCCACCGGAACCACCAGAGCATGAATGCACATGGGAATATGGAGACCGTGAAAAAATCGGCGATGTGGTTGAAAAACAAATCATCAACGGCCAGACATGTTGGCTATATTACGACAAGTATCGCCAAGAAGCACATTGTACAATCTGTGGAGCTGTCGATCATGTGAACATATGGTCTCAATTTACGAAGAAGATATGTCAACCACTCCCCCCTTCACTCCCTCCTGAGGAAGAGATATGTCAACATCCCAAATGGACATACTACTATGACCGATATAGAATTAACCACCGGATGCTACAGAAGGCCATTGCGCCTTACGATGAGGACTCACTCTGTTTCAAGACAGATACACTTGACATCCATCTGACCCGACGGACAAGTAAGAGTGGGACATACTACATGGGGATTCCCATAGCCAAAGGACAACCGCTCTGCATTCAAGACGAGGAAGAAACCAAGGCAATCATTGAGCACATGAATCAGTTTGTTTCCGATTCGCTTCACATTCAGGTAGTATTTATGCTTCCTACTGAAGAAGAGAAGAATGTCTATCTCAATGGCAATCACTCATCAACTCCCAACGCTTTCATTATGAAGGCAATGCCATATGCAAGTATTCTTCATAATACAGAGAGGATCCTATGGACCATTATCATGAGACAATGTACTAAATGCGGAAAGATAGAACTGGTCAGCGTACGCAAAAGACATTAGAACGGATAGCCGATGGCGAAGTGAAGGGTGTTGGCATCCTTGAAACTGTTAATATTGAAATAGCCTGACTTACCTGTGTTGTAAGGCATGTGCAGACCGATACCCCAATCGAGACGAATAATCAGGAAGTCAAGGTCGTAGCGGATACCGATACCCGTGCCAAGTGCCAGTTCACGGAAGAAGTTCTTGAACTGGAAACTTCCTGGAGATAATAATTTTTCGGATTTTTCGTCATCATAAACGTCATCGGTCGGTGTCCATACATTACCGGCATCCAGGAATATGGCACCATGGAAATTGCCAAATAAGCGGCAGCGGTACTCCAGGTTTGCCACGAACTTGATACTACCATTGCGTAAGAGATAATCATACGCCTTGTCACCCAAGGACTTGATACTACCCGGTCCGACACCGCGCACAGGGAAGGCACGGATAGTATTGGCACCACCTACATAAAACATCTCCGCGTTAGGAATGAAATCGGAATTACCGTAAATCCATGTATATCCAGCATTCAGATGTCCCACCAACTGCGAAGAACTGCCCAGCGTCCATGTCTTGGTGAAGTCGGTCTCAAGTTTGACAAACTGGGAATACGGGTTCTTAAATAACTCCTTGTCTTTCTCGTTCCAACCTCTGCCACCGATCATATATGCCAGCGATACCAGATTACCCGATTCTAAAAGAGTAGTCTCCCAACGGATAGGATGCAACTTGTCCGCCGGACTGGTATAGATATAGGTATAACGCATCTCTGGAACAAAATAGTCTTGCATGGTAGCGGCAAGATACGGATTTTTCTTCACTAACGAGTCATATTCACTGGTATGACTGTTCATGAACTGGTATTTGACGGTGAGTGGTGAAAACTCGTGACGGCTCTGTGCGGAGGTCTGCCAACGGTAAGTCCACTCTCCACTGACCACATGCATCTTATAATAGTCCGGACGATAGATGATATCCGTAGAGACCTTGGCAATAGTAAGCGGTGTGGAGTAAAAACGGCGACGGCGGATGCGACGCCCGTCCTTGTCACGGCGCACACGGTTGCCGCCAAAGAAAGGAGCGATGATACGGGGGAACTCGATACTGGCATCTGCACCATACTCGTAGTTGTTCATCGATGAGCCGCCATGTGTCGCCCATTCATAGGAGCCGTGCAGGTTGACATCTATCTTCTCACCGCCACGGAAGGAATTACGACGGGTGACACCCAGTTTCAACTCCGGTCCCACACGTCCATTGGTACGGGCGTTGAAATTCGTCTCAATATAGAAATCCCAAGGCTTGTCAAACACACAATTAAGGGTCAAGTCCAAGGTGTCACATGCCGCTGTGGTGTCACGGGGCGTGAACACGAAATCGGTCGACGAG
Organism: uncultured Prevotellaceae bacterium; assembly: GCA_902779745.1. Lineage (GTDB taxonomy): Bacteria > Bacteroidota > Bacteroidia > Bacteroidales > Bacteroidaceae > Prevotella. The sequence goes on along the minus strand of CACZCT010000033.1, from coordinate 14,354 downwards.
AAGAGCCCCATGGCATTAAGTTTATTGACAGACTGCAGATAGTTGTCATAACTGTACAACTGACGGGGACGGATCTTCATATCTGCCATCAGCACACGGGTACGGATAGGCGGTTTCTTTCCCGAAAAACGTACCGTGAAGTAACGGCGATGGAGTGAGTCTTTCAACTGCTCCATGAAAGTCTTCCGCATATTGATATTGACCCGTCCTATATACCATTTATGAAGGGCCTGCAGAGGGACATCCTTCGCCAGTTGGAAGCGCAACTGTACCTTGCCGTCAACTGCAAAGGTATCGGCAAGATAGGAGGCATAGTCCGACTGGTAATAATAATAACCATTGTTACGCAACAACATACTCACCCTGTTACGCTCCGCATCCAAGTTAGCGACAACAAAAGGATCCCCTTTATGGATATTCGCCTCATCGAGGGTTTCATGGATCAAGCTGTCTGCTCCAGCAGGGAAGCCGAAATAGCCGACACTATCAAGCGTATAAAGTCGCCCGAGATTCACGGTATATCCAATCTTTGCTGTCTTGGGATTCTTCTGCTGAACGGTTTCAAAACTCACCTGTCCATTGAAATAGCCGTGGTTGCGCAATACCGACCGTGCCACAGAAGAACGTAGTTCAGGATTCACCCATGACATCAACACAGGCTGTTTACCAAAGGCTTTCGTCATCCACTTGGCAAACTTGGTGTCCTTATGGGCGTATGTATTCCAAACCGACAAGCCGAAAGAGAAAGGCATCCGATGGTAACTGCTGCCGAAAATAGAGCCATTAGGAGCCGTGGCAAGCGCTGCCTCCACCTCTTCCTGGACCTGGGTGAAGTTATCATCCTTCTCATAGTTCTCATAGGTGATCTTCGTCAGTCCCGTAAAGAGCTGGTCGTCCTCGGGAATATTCTTCGTCATCGAACAGGATGACAGCAGTACACCGATTATAATATATATCAGACTATTTTTTTTCATTGCTTTCTGTCTTTAGGGAATCAGTGGAAGTCTGAGTACTCGGAGAACTCGGAGTACTCGGAGAGTTCTGAGGTCTCGGAGTTCTCTGAGGAGTTTTATCCTTGAAGCGGAAGATATCCCAGAAATGCTGCAGGGACCTACGCCATGTAAAGCCGCCACCGTATTTCTGGGTATAACCGTCTAGCCAGTCGTAGCTGTTATTCTGATAATACAGGGTGATAAACTTATTCGCCGTCTGGTCAAGGCGGTACTCCAACGACACATTATCAAAGAATGAGTTATTACGCTGTTGCAACTCTGCCCCTGTTGACACCTTACCGCCTACGGTAATCTTCAGACGGTTGTTCAGGAAGCGCTTGGCAAATTTGAACGAGTAGTCGGTATGAGTGGCACCCGACGCATCGGTGGAATTATCCATGCCGAACGACAGGTCGAGGGTGCGCAGGGCATTACCCGTGATGGAACTGATTTCGGAATTGAGGAACGAACTGAGTGCCGTATTCATGGAGAAGGCTCCCGTGTTACCGTCGGCAAGATACATACCCGTCGTCAGCATCGTTACAGCAAGCTTGCCACGCTGTTCCACGTCCATCGCCTGCAACTCACTATGCAATTGCATATCCTCAGGGGCATCCAACGTGAATTTCAATCCCATGTCTTTGAGAGTCTTGGTAATCACCACGCCACAATCGAACTCCACACTGCGCCCTACCCCATTACTGCTGGAGACAGTGGAACGGACACGTTCTGTTGCCGTGATATTCAACGTGGGATTCATCGGATCACCCGTAAACTCGATATATGAGCCGTCCTGGATGGTGAAAGTCTTCAACGGGATGACGTGCATTGAGTATTTCATCTCACCATTCGACAAGGTATAGCGACCGCGCAACTGCAGGTTGTCGGCTGGTGTATACTGCATACGCAGCGTACCGCCTCCCATCAGGTCGATATAGTTGGAGTGGTCGGTATTCAGATATGCCATGATATGGGCACCCTTCGACACCTCCACTGTCAGGTCCATATTAAATCCGTTCAGCGCAGGACGCTCCACGACTACCTGTGCCGTATCACTGAAGTCGGTAAACTTCACCAGTTCCTCCAGATGGTTATCGGTAGACAAAGGCGTGTCACGCAGCACATAACTCATATCTGTAGAACCCAGCACATTCAGTCTGCCCCGCATATTCATATGATCCAATGGGCCCTGCATCCTGCCGTAGTAATCCACGAATGCCTTGCCATAAGCAATACTGTTGGGATTCTCTTTCTCACCGATAATCTGGAAGTCTTTGGCACGCATACGGAGGTCGACCATGATATGGTCGAGGTCACCAAAATTGATACTGCCCATCAATGTCAACGGATTGTTATTATAGGCATAGAGGGAGAAATTCTCAAGCAATAGGTTAGAGCCTACGATACGTACGGGGTCATTGTCAAAACGCATACGCATGCCATAGGGGATACTGACCAGATAGGAGGAGTCCAGATAGACCTCACCGTCAACCTGTGGTGTACTCAAAGGTCCCTTGATAGTCAAATTCCCTTCTCCATAGCCTTCTAGACCCACAATCTGGTCAGGAACGAAGCCGTTAACCATGGATAGCGGGAAACGGGTCAACTGCAACGTGGCATCAAGGGCACCATTGCCTTCATGATAATAGGTACCACTCAAGAGTCCTATCTCAATATCGTCTCTCAACAGTCGAGCCTCCACGGCATGGGCATCATTCTCTTTCTGCAAATATACCAGTTCGGTACTGACATTACCAATCGGACTCTTCTCATAGGTCATATTCTGGACTGCCATGTCACTCACGACGGAGAAACGTCCCGTCTCATGCTGCACGATATGATAGTCACCATTCAGGGTTCCCGTCATACGAGGCACATAGGGAAGGACGGAAGTGGCCTCGCCGAGGTTAAAGCGATTCAGGCTGACCGTGATGTCCTGCAAGGCTGTCGGGTCACTCTCGTCAGAATATATCTTCACACCGGTACCGTCATCCGCTATCAGGTCTATCTTAGCCTTGACTTTGCGGTTGGCACCCAAGAAGATGAAGTTATCCTTGTTCAGGGCGAACTCCTTATAGCCCAATGTCGGACGGTCCGGAACAAGGTGCAGACTGATGCCGCTGTCGACCATCTCCGCCTTGGCACCGATACGGGCACCCATCTTGTCGGCAGAGTCAAAATAGCGGACTCCCATCGTGGCACCACGCTCTTGCAGGACTCCGTCAAACAAGGCATTAAAGACGAACTGCGGGTTACGCTTGTTATTACGTATCTGACCTCCGAAACTCAGATGTTCCTTCCGCTGGGTCAGGCGGAAGTTAATGGTATCCAGACGAGTACCGTCATAGACCAGAGAGTGTACATAGCCGTTGCCGTTGACACCGGTCTCCCGTGAGGTCGTCATCTCAAAGAACATCTCCTTGAAGTCGATATCCTCACCACTTTTCAACAGGGTGGCTATCGGGTTGTTCTTCCTGCTCTCCACATGGAGTTTCATCGTGGGAAGGAGTCGGCGCAAAGCCGGCTGGTCGATAATCTTCTTGTCATACTGCGCCATAGCGGAGTCACCCAGCACCGTCAGTTGCTCCAGCAGTTGCTCGTAATGTCCACTGGCATCGACCTTCACAATGAAGTCACCACTCTGAATACGGGCATAGGTGGTGTCTGCACGGAGATTCACCAACACACCGATATCCTGGGGACGGTAAGTCTTGACAGAGTCACGGATAGTCAGGTCACTGATGAGTCCACTGACATAATGTATCTTGTCGAGGTCTGAGGTGACATCGATATGTCCGCAGAGTCCGATGGTCATCGGATTGTCGAACAGGCGCAGATGATAGAGATCCAATTGGGCGAGGTCTGCGGTGACGGTGCCGTTGAGTGTCTTCTTGTCCATCAGCGCATCCAAACTGACCGTCCCGTTCAGCAGCGGGTTGTCACCTGTCAGTGTGGCATAGGTACGTCCGTTACGGATATCTGCCATTGCCGTCATATTACTCAAGTTGTAGGAACCGTAACTCAACCGATGAATCCTCGCATCCGCCTGTAGGGTGGTCCGTGGAGAGAAAATGTCCGTCCCCTGCCCTTTCGCCGTCACGTCGGCAGAGACGGTATAGATAGAGTCATGGGGCATGAAGTGATGGACGTTCAGATCACGGACATTCATGGTGGCATCGTAGCGCATCGCAGCGGTATTGAAACTTCCCTTCGCCTTCACCATACCTTTCCCTTCCCGCATGACGACATCGGCAAAATACTGGGCACCGTCGGCCCTGACGATTCCTTCGGCAGTGATACCGCATGGGATACGGTAGTCACGTTGTATGTCCTTGGGCAGCATACCGGTGACAAAGCCAAGGTCTTCTGTCCTTGCCTTGAACTGTACCTTGGCGCGCAACTGCTTGGGGTCTGTCAGGTTGGCGGCAAAACCTGTGGCAGTGGCATGGAAGGCGGTAGGCAGTGAGACATCGAGACCGTCGAACTCCATATAGTCCGTATTCCCATTGAAAGAACCCTTGACACTCAACGGATAGTTAGGCCAGCGCTGCTGGAACGACTGGGGCATCCCGCCCATGAAGCACATCAGGTCTTGTTTGCCGACCTGCGCATTCAGCCGCATCCGCATCTTTCCCGGATCCACGTTGTCCAATAGCGAAAAGGGCATATCCAATTCCATGTCTATATCCGAATCGGGAGTCTTCAAGCGCATCTTCGGCAACTTAATATTCCCATTCTCCATCGCTACGACACCAGTAAGGTCAATCACCTGCAGACCGCTCTTCTCCCTCAACTGCATGGTACGCATCACAAGACGTGCAGTCGGATCGTGATAATAGACGGAATCGACACCTATGTTCACATGCTGCAGGTCGATATGGTTATAGTCGAGTCCCTCAATACGGGGCTCGAAGTTCCAATCGTATTGCAGACTGCCATTCTCCCAGTCTACAGAGGCAATCTGATAAGTCTGCGTACCCAAGTCTATATCGCCCTCCCGGACAACAAACAAACCGAGACGTGCCTTTACACTCATGGTGTCGTCTGGCATGTGGAAAGCGATGTCCGAACGGATAATTCTCAGACTGTCAGCAAAGATTTTCCAACGATTATCAGAGGTCGTTGTGTCCTCTGGTACACTGTCGTTCAGAGCGATATCCACGAAAGCGTCCTCCAAACGGGCACCATTTACCTCCACGGTCTGTTGGTCAAGGTCAATACCTTTACTCGACAAGGCGAGGCGTTTGAACTGTCCTTTCACACGGGCAGCATCCACGAACTGGGCGGTATTGAATTTCGCATTGTTGACTTCCAACTCATTGATGATTACCTTGTGCTTCAGCAGCGGCAACAACTGCACATCGACTACCATACGCTCCACATCGGCGATGGTGTCGGGCTGCTGAAGGATATGGAAGCCATCTATGCCCAGGTCCAAGGGGAAAGAAAGATCCACGTGGTCGACACTGATCTGCATCCCCGTCTTCTCCGAGGCGATGGCTGCCACCTTATCCACCGCCCAGTTTTGGAAGGGAGGGAAATAAAGCAGTGCCGTCAGAATCAGAAACAGTACGACGGGACTCAACAGAATACCCAGTATCCACCACAACGCTTTCTTCATGGCTGATACAGTTTAATACCCTGCCACAACGGGTCATTAGGCAGGGGAGATTCCACGACAATGGGTTCTTTCTTTACTGGATGGACAAATTCCAATCGTCTGGCTAACAACGATATACTGCCATCAGGATTACTACGCTTTGCCCCGTATTTCAGGTCACCCTTGATGATACAATCCATAGCAGCAAGCTGACAACGGATCTGATGATGCCTACCCGTCAACAGGTTGACCTCCAACAGGTAATAACGGTCCGACTGACCGATCAGGCGGTACTTCAAGGCGGCAAGTTTCGAACCCGGTACCTCATGGTAGTAGGCGTAACTCTTGTTCTGCTTCTCGTTACGAACCAGCCAGTGCTCCAGCAAGCCCTCCGGCTCCTCCGGTTTCTCCTGAACAACCGCCCAATAGGTTTTATGAATATCTCCATTGCGGAACATGTCATTCAATCGCCGCAATGCCTTCGTGGTACGGGCAAACATCACCAGACCGCTCACCGGACGGTCCAGACGGTGTACGATACCCAGGAACACCATGCCAGGCTTGGCGTATTTCTCCTTGATATACGCCTTTACGGTCTCCGCCAACGGGATGTCACCGGTCTTGTCGCCTTGCACAATCTCACCACTCTCCTTATAGACGATGATGACATGGTTATCTTCGTAAACTACTTGCATAACTAGAATATGATACTGCAAAGATAGTGGAAAAAAACTATTTAGCGAAGATAATGGGACTTTTTTTACATCTTCACTGCTCTTTTCAAGCCTTCAGATGCGGATGACGAGGATAGCAAAAAACAAAAAGGTAAGAGGCTTCCCCCTCTTACCTTTTTGTATCCGTTAAATACTTACACTATATATCTTCACGATTCTCTCCACACTCACTTCGTACCTCCGCCTAATGCGATATAGAGGGCGATAATGGCCTGGGCACCAGTGTACATGTTCGACGCCTCATTAAGCTGAGCAGAGAGCAGCGACTCCTGGGCGGTAAGTACCTCCAGATAGCTTGCCTTACCGTTATCCATCAACTCATGAGTACCGATATATGCCTCATAAAGCACCTCCACCTGGCGGTGGTAATAGTCGTGCTTCTCACGGGCGGCCTGGCATTCGGCTAATGCCTCATTCACTTCGTTGCCGGCATCGATGACGGTCTGAACATATTTCTTCTTCAGGTTCTCCTCTGTGAGCTGTGCCGTCTTGTAGTCTGCCCTGATCTGACCGCGGGCGAAGATTGGCTGCGTGAGTGAGCCAATGAACTGCCACAGTAACTTGCCGGGATTGACGAGTCCGCCATTATTTGACCATCCGGCCTCTCCCGTCAGTGTGATACTGGGGAAGAAGGCGGCACGGGCGGCCTGAACGTTATAGAAGGCTTCTTCTATGTAATAGTTAGCCAAACGAATGTCAGGACGTCTCTCCAGCATCTGGGCAGGTATACCTACTTTCGTGTAACGCTCCTCAAACATGCGCTTGTCTGCTGAAGAATGGTAGCGGTCTGCGTTCCAGTGGGTACGCTCGATGTGCTGAGGCGTGATGCAGAGCAGGCTGCATATCTCGTTCTCCGTGGAGCGGATGGCGCGGCGGATGTCTACAATCTGTGTCTTCACATCAAGCCATGATGCCTCCTGTTGGTTGACGGCAGTGGAGTAGGCCTGGCCGTTCTCATAGAGTGCCTCCTCCGTCTCTAACGAAGCATACCAGAGACTGTCCGTCTCGATAAGAATATCCAGTTCGCGGTCAAGCAGTTGGAGATAGAAATACTCCTGGGCGATGGAACTGATGAGATTGGAACGGGTGGACTCCTCGGTCATCTGTGCCTGTAAAAGGGCGGCCTTGGCAGCGCGCTTCTTGTTGGTAATGGAACCGAACACGTCGATATCCCAGGACACATCCAGTGGCAGGGTGTAACTCTTCGACCAATCGCTACTACCGAACTTGCTCAGTGAGCCTTGCGGTGAGAAGTAGATCGACGGCAGGTAAGCCAATTTCTTGGCCTTCAGCGATATCTCGCTCTTCTCGATGTTAATACGGGCTGTATTCAGGTCGGTGTTGTTGGCCAGGGCCTGATCGATAAGTTGCTGCAACAGGGGGTCGCTGAAGAACTCACGCCATGACATCTGGGCTATCGACTCGTCGGTCGTATTGACACCCACTGCAGTACCGAAGGGGTCGGCAGGATCTTCCACAGTCTTCTCGTACTTATTATAAAGGCCGCAGCCCGTGAGCATCATACTCACGGCTGCAGCGACGATTATATTTTTATATTTCATAGTTCATAATGCTTTATTAAGCTACCATGGGATGGCGGCAGCAAATTATTCACTCTTCACTTCTTCACTCTTCACTTCTACTGTGCTGCCCTGGAACTTATCATGCAACTTCTGGAAGATGATATAGAACGCCGGAACGACGAAGAGCAGCGAGATGGTACCCACGCTCATACCGCCGATAACGCAGAGGGCAAGGGCACGGTTACCATTCGCACCGGCACCACCCTCGATGGCGAGCGGAATCATACCGACAATCATACAGATAACAGTCATCAGAATGGGGCGCAGACGTTCCTGGCAGGCGGCAAAGGCTGCTTCAACGATGCCCATACCATGCTTGCGGTGCTCGGAGGCCACCTCAGTAATCAGGATGGCGGTCTTTGCCAACAATCCAATCAGCATAACCACACCCGTCTGTACATAGACATTGTTCTCCATACCTGGGAAACCGATGTTAGCGCAAAGCCAGATGACGGCGAAGGCACCCATCAGACCGAATGGAATACTGAGCAGCACGGCCCATGGCGTAAACCATGAGTTATACAAGGATCCCATAATCAGGTAGATGAGGACGATACAGATGCAGTAGATGAGCGTAGTAGTGTTGGAACCAGCTGCCTCAGCAGTCTCACGCGACATACTGCTGTACTCATAAGTAGCCGTATTAGGCATCTCCTGACGGAACACCTCTTTAATGACCTCCTGAACCTGACCCTCGCTGTAGCCGCTGGCAGCAGATACCTGACACTCAATAGCCGAGAACAGGTTGAAGTGCTGGTTGTTCGACGGACCGACAATCTCTTTCAGAGATATAAACTCTGAGAGGGGTGCCATCTTTCCGCTACTCGTCTTCACGAAGATATTGTTGAGCGACGTGGGGTCGAGACGATACTCAGGGGCTGCGGCAGTCCACAATTGGTATACCTTACCGAACTGATTGTAGTTGGCGACATACGAACCACTACAGTAGCTGCCGAGCGTGCTCAATACTTCCTTGGCTGACAAGCCGGCACGGCTACACTGGGTGGGATCCACTTCAACACGGTATTTCGGGTATTTTTCTGAGTAGGTTGACATAGCCATACTCACTTCCTTACGCTCCGTGAGCTTGGCCAGGAAATTATCAGTCTTCTTAGAGAACTCCGACAGGTCGCCGTCGGTGGGGTCCTCAACGACCAGGTTCACGTTACTGCTCGTACCATAACCAGGAATCTGAGGCATCTGGAACGGAATTACCGTGGCATTCTTGATGTCCGCACATGCCATATAGAAACGATACATAACCATGTCTACGCAGTGCTCTATACCCGGACGCTCTTCCCAGTTCTTCAGGCGGATAACCATGAAGCCATAGCTGGAGCCCTGACCTGAGATCAGACCGTAGCCGCTCACCATAGCATAACTCTCCATTTCGGGAATATCCTTCACCTTCTCTTCCACCTGCTTCAGCAGGTCGTAGGTCTGCTGCAGTGTGTAGCCTTCCGGAGCATCCACCTCTACCAAGAAGCATCCCTGGTCTTCCTGCGGCACGAGGCCTGACGGCAGTTTCATCATGAAGAAGACGAGCAGCACAGCAGCAATGGTCACCAGTACCCAAGCTACACCAGGACGCTTGATAAACTTCTTCACCCCTTTGCTGTATTTGTCGAAGAGGGCATTATAGCTGGCGTCGTAGGCTTTCTTGGTGTAGTAGAGCAGCGACTTGCCGCCATCCTTCTTGTCTTCCGTGACCTTCAGCATGATGGCACAAAGGGCAGGACACGTTGTCAGAGCCTGTAGACACGACAGACCTACTGCCGAGGCGATGGTGATACCGAACTGTGTGAAGAACGTACCCGACGTACCTGAGATAAAGGTCACAGGGATGAACACCGCCATGAAGACGAGCGTACACGAGAATACCGCCATCGACACTTCACCGACAGCCTGGCGCGTTGCTTCCTTGGCATCTGTGATGCCACTCTCCATCTTCGCCATCACGGCCTCGACGACCACAATGGCATCATCCACCACCGTACCGATGGCGAGCACCAGAGCAAACAGCGTCAGCAGATTCAGCGAGAAGCCTGCCAGGGTGACAATCATAAATGTACCCATCAGTGACACAATCACCGAGATTGACGGGATGATGGTAGCCTTGAGGTTCTGCAGGAAGAAGAACACCACCAGAATCACCAAAATGATGGCGATAATCAGCGTCTCTACCACGTTATGGATGGCCGCAAAGAGGAAGTCGTCGGCGTTCATCAAGGTGACGAACTCCAGTCCGTCAGGCATCGTGGCCTTCATCTCCTCGCACATCTGGTCAATGCGCTGGTTCACCTCCGTGGCATTGGAGCCCGGTGACTGGAAAATCAGCATGAAGGTACCCGGCTGGCCGCTGATATTTGAGACGAAGCTGTAGGTCTTGGCACCAATCTCCACTTCTGCCACGTCTTTCAAGTGTAGCACGTGGCCGCCGTCGGTAGTCTTAATCACGATATCATTGAACTCATCAATCTCCTTCAGTGTACCCTTGTACTCCATCGAGTACTGGTATTTGTTATCTGATTGCTCGCCGAAGTTACCCAAAGAGGTCACGAAACTCTGGCTGTTGATGGCTGTGCTGATATCGTCGGGCGTCAGACCATACTGCGCCAATACGTCAGGCTTCATCCAGACACGCAGGGCGTAGGTGTTGCCTAATGACGTCACGGAGCCCACACCAAAGATACGCTGCATACGCGGCTTGATGTTGATGTCTACGTAGTTTGACACAAAGTCGTCGTCATACTTGCCATTAGTACATTGTATACCAATGATGCGCAGAATGCTGCTCTGGCGCTTCTCCGTCTCAATACCCATATTGACCACGGCAGAGGGCAGCTGCGACTGAGCCTTCGACACGCGGTTCTGCACGTACCCGTTGAGGTGGCCTTCGAGACCATATAGTCCATACCATCCACACCGTTGATACTCTCCTCCAATGGTGAGATCACCGACTGGATGATGGTTTTGGGATCAGCACCCATATAGTAGGCCGTAACCTCCACTTGCGGAGGTGCGATGTTCGGATATTGTTCGATGGGCAGCGAGTTCATTGAGATGAATCCCACCAGCGCCAACACGATCGAGACGGCACACGCCATCACGTATCTATTGATAAATATATTATTCTTCATAATTGTCTCATCAATTTTAATCGCTTTGTACCTTCAGGTCAAAGAATTATCAATTGTCAATTATCAATCTTTTTTCGGCGCAGCCGGGAAAAGAACCTTCTGTCCTTCATGCAAGTTGTTGGCGCCTACGGTCACAATCTTGTCACCCTCGTTCAGACCAGTCAACGCAATATAGTGCTCACCATCAAAGATGTCCTGTGTCGTCACCTCAACAGAGGTTACTGTGCTGTCGGTCTGTACCTTATACACCTGCTGCTTGTCCTGCAGCTTCACGACAGCCTCCTGCGGAATCACCATGACGGCCTCTTCTTTTATAGGAATCACAATAGAACCCTGCATACCTGAGTAAAGCTGACCCTTTGGGTTGGGGAAGGTAGCTTTCAGCGAGATAGTACCTGTAGATGCGTTCACCACGCCCGTGGCTCTGGTAATCTTGCCCTTATACTCATACTCCGTACCGTTCTTCATGATAAAACCAATTTCAGGCGAAATCTTTGAAAGCTTATTGGGATCCGGTCTGAAGCCTTCAGAGAGCATCATTGACAGAATCGTTTCCGGCAGTGAGAATTCAGCATCCATATTCGTGTTGCCGCTCACCGTGGTCAGGTAAGTAGAAGTTGAGACTTGATCGCCTGAACGCACGGGAATCTCACCAATACTGCCAGTTACGGGTGCCGTAATCGTGCAGTAGCCAAGGTTCACTTTCGCACTATTCACAGAAGCACGAGCCTGAGCTACCGATGCCTTAGCCTGACTGTATGAGTTTTCAGAGGTATCAAGCGTATATTTACTGATGATTTTCTTCTCAAACAGGTTTTTGTTCGACTCATATTCTATTCTTGCACTGTTCTCCTGAGCAATAGCAGACTGAAGGTTTGCCTGTGCTGCCTCTAACTCCAAACGTGCATTACGCGAGTCAATCATGAAGAGCACCTGTCCCTTCTTCACCTGGTCACCCTCAGTGACGCAGATCTTCATCAACTGTCCAGAAACCTGCGGTGTGATGGTCACATCGGTCTCACCCTTCAGTTTTGCACTGAACTTAATAGGCACCGTAATGTCCTCTTTCTTCACTGTCACCGTCTCAAACGATGTTTGTTCCACTTGTGGCATGTCTCCTACACACGAGGTCAGACCGCCGACCATCATAGTGAGTGCAAGTGCCCATCTCATAGAATTTTTCATTTTCATTTTCTATTATGTTATTTATGTATATTTATATTAAATCATGCAAAGTTAACAATTTATTTTAAATATCCAAAAAAATGACTTGTTTTTTTGTTCCTTATTTCAGAATCAGTCTGCCTTTAACGACATAGATACCGTGGGGCAGTTGGTCCCACTCGGCGGAGATTCCTACCTTGATGCCCTGCAATGTATAGACCCCATCATCGTCCCTGACAACACAGACAGTGCGAATACCGGTGGTATTATCCTCTCCGATGATCATGGACTGTCCGTTATAGCCAAGAACCTCCCATTTCGACAGGTCGTCATTCTCGAAGTCACCATTGACTATCATCTCGGTATTAGTGTCTTTCTCCATACAGGAGACATTGTCGAAACTGATCTTGCCGCTGATTTTTCCGATGACAAACTGTAACTTGTCAATCGGGAAGGCTGCCGTAAACTCCCAAGTAAACTCCTGGAAGGAGGGTGTCAGATTGTAGGAATCCAGATACTGCACGTCATCGCTGCCACCGTAGATGTTCCTATTGGGACTGGTGGTCCAGATGGGCCACAACGCACAGCCGCCGCCATTGTCCGCCTTGATAGTCGCCTTCACCACATAGGTCTTGCCGACAGTCATGGATGTCTTCAGCGTGGTATTGCACTGCTTGTCCCATGGATAAGTTCCCGCCGTACCATTATTGACAACAAGAACATGGTTGGGACCTATGTCCGTGACATGGATGTTGATGGTCAGCGATTGTTCCATTCCGAGGAAATCGGTGTAGGAGGCGGTAACGGTGCCCATTTTCTCCTCGGTGCCCATCACCACACCGTTACTGACGGTGAAGTCGGTACTGCTGAAAGTCGCCTCATCAGTGAGGTCTTCCTGATGACCGTCGGCAAAGGTGCCCCACAGGCGCAATGCCTTACTACCACCAATTTTGACATAGACATCCCCATTATCGTCGAGGGTTTTCAACGTGTAGATATTCTTCTGGTTAGCATTCCAAGCATAGTTGGATTGTGCCTTCGTCTCCTTACCCATCAGGCGCAGTGCCTCATAGGCATAACGTTTTCCCATGATACGGTAACTTGCCGCTGTGAAATGGAGTCTGTCACCACCCGGAGGACACCCGTTGGAATGGATGACATGAGCAGTAGGTATCACATTCGGGATATTGGCGATGACAGTGTTATGCAGTGAGCAGGCTCCGTTGTACTCTGCACCGACAGTCTCTCCCACAAGGAGGGGAACATTGGCAGCGTTAAGACCAAGGTCGTTGAGCAGCCGCTCATAAACGATCTTCACCTTCTGGCACCAGTCAGGCTGTCCATTGTTCGACTCTCCCTGATGGAGCAAGATGCCCTTGATGACTCCCGACTGCTGGGCAATCTTCGCCATGTCGACCAATCGTTGGTAGGGGTCGTTGTCATAGGCAGCAAAATAGTCTTTCAGCCACTGTTCCTGGTTCTTCAGGTAGTCGACAACCAACTCCGACATAAAACCCTCAATGGCGGTACCACCGATGGCAACATCAACCACACCTACCGTCACATTAGAAGGGAGGGCTGCCACCATGGTACGTCCGAACCAGTCTGCTATACCAAGGTTGGTCCAAGGGCGTACGATGGGGGGATAAGCGGTATACCACTGTCCCATGGTGCGCATGGGGGTCGTATTGTCGAAGTTGACACAGGCAAGGGTCTTAAAACGGGGGTCCACATATTCCCTGTCAACAGCCTCGATGGCGGCATTGCCTTCCATGTTCGACTGTCCGAGACACAAATACACATAAAAATTGGGATCGACAGCTGCATTCATTCTCATGAACAGCATGAGCATCATAGCCAATAGAATTACTTTTCGCATCATTTTGTCATTATAGTTTTTCAATATTTTTAATAGAGGCTGTAAAGGTAATGTTTTTTTTTGACTTTGTCCAATAACGATATAAAAAAGTTATAAAAAGTTTGTACGACTGTATTACATCGTAAAAAATGGGGAATTAAAGACATCTGGATTAGGAAAGAAGAAAACGACGAAGCCCTGACTCATTGCTGAATCAGGGCTTCCCTTCTGAAAAAAGTGGCGGCCTCCTACTCTCCCGCATTGCATTGCAGTACCATCGGCG